>NZ_JBCMFH010000010.1:0-139175 GCF_043848115.1 Salmonella sp. 2020_1395
GTCGCATCCAGCCCCTCAGTGGGCTCATCCAACAGCATTAACGGAGCATCATGCAACAGCGCGCGGGCGATGGCCAGACGACGAAGTTCGCCGCCGGATAGCAGGCGACCGCCTTCGCCGAGCCAGCTATTAAGCCCACTATCTTCGAGCAGATTTTCGAGGCCGACGCGACGCAGCATGTCGGAAAGGGCTTCGTCGCTGGCATTGGGCGCCGCCAGTAATAAATTATCACGCAGCGTGGCGCTGAACAGGTGGACACGCTGCGGCACCACGCTGATAGTCCGGCGTAAGGCGGATTCGCTCAGCGAGGATAGCGGAAGATCGTTGAGCAGAATTTCGCCTTGTTGCGGGTCCCAGGCGCGGGTGAGTAGCTGCAACAGCGTTGATTTTCCGCAGCCGGTACGCCCCAGAATAGCGACATGCTCGCCAGGATTAGCCTGTAATGAGAGGGCATTGAGCGCATTAATCGGCTGGTCGGGATAACGAAACGAAACGTCCCGCAGGGTGAGTGTGACCTTTTCCGGCGCGGGAGTTTCTGCCTGTGGAAAGGTCACCTCCGGTTTTTGCTCCGTTAATTCAGTGATACGAAGCGCAGAGGCGATAACCTGCCCCAGATGCTGGAATGCGCCGGTAACGGGCGCAAGCGCCTCGAAAGCCGCCAGCGCGCAGAAGACAAACAGCGCGATGAGCGCGCCGGGCTGCGTATTGCCGCCAACGCCGCCGGAGGCCATCCACAACATTAACATCACCGCCAGCGCGCCAATCAGCAGCATTAACGCCTGCGATAAGGCGGTCAGTTCAGACTGTCGGCGTTGGGCCTCATGCCATTGTAATTCGGTGGCTTCCATTTGCGCCCGATAGCGTTTGCTGGCGCCAAAAATGGTGAGTTCCGCCTGGCCCTGTAACCATGACGTGAGCTGCTGGCGATACTGACCTCGTAGATGTGTCAGATTTTGGCCGGTATTTTTGCCGGCGCGATAAAACACCGGCGGCATAATAAACAGCGTCAACAGCATAATGCCGCCCAGCGTGATCGCCAGCGTCACGTCGAGAACGCTAAGCCCCAGGGTGACAATCATAATCACTACAAAAGCGCCGACCAGCGGGGAGATGACGCGCAAATAGAGATGGTCCAGCGTGTCGACGTCGGCAACGATGCGGTTCAGCAGTTCACCTTGCTGATATCGCGCCAGACCCGCGGGGGAGAGCGGTAAAAGTTTGCTGAAGGTATAAATACGCAGATGTTGCAGCACGCGGAACGTGGCGTCATGACTTACCAGACGTTCAAAATAACGACCGGCGGTACGGGTAATGGCCGCGCCGCGCACGCCGGCCGCCGGGAGCATATAGTTAAAACTGTAAATTCCCGCGAAGCCTGCGATAGCGGACGCGGACAGGAACCAGCCGGAAAGCGTCAGCAGCCCGATACTGGCAAGCAGGGTCAGGATTGCCAGCGCAATTCCCAGCGTTAGCATCCATTTATGGCGTTTATAAAGCGTCAGATAAGGGAGTAGCGCGCGCATTTAAATATCCTCCTGACGATGAGCCAATAACGTCGCAAAAGCGCCGTTGGCGGCGCTGAGTTCGGCATAACTGCCTTGTTCGACAATCGCGCCATCTTGCATAACCCAGATAGCGTCCCAGTCGGCGAGATCTTCCAACTGATGCGTCACCATTAATGTGGTCTGGCGTTTTGACGCCGCTTTTAACGCCTGCATGACGCGTTGCTCGCTGTGAGCGTCCAGGCTTGCCGCCGGTTCATCCAGCAGTAGCAGTTGACAGGGATTAAGTAGCGCACGGGCGACCGCTACACGCTGTGCCTGGCCGACGGAAAGTCTGCTGGCATGATTGCCGAGCGGGGTGTCTACTCCTTGCGGCAGCAGCGGTAAAAACTCGCTTACCCATGCGGCGTCAAGCGCGGCATAAAGTTCCTGCTCGCTGGCCTCCGGGCGCGCCAGTAATACATTTTCGCGTAGCGTCGCCGCAGGTAATTGCGGGTTTTGCCCAACCCAGGAGAGATGCTGGCGCCAGGATTCCGGCGAGAGATCGCGAAGCTCGACACCGTTAATACGCAAAGATCCCTGATAGGAGAGAAAACCGGATAATACATTCAACAGAGTGCTTTTACCGGAACCGCTGCGTCCTACCAGGACGGCGCGTTCTCCTGCCGCTAATGAGAAATTCAGCGGCCCGGCAAGCGTTTTGCCTTCTGGCGAGGTGATAATAAGATTGACTGCGTCAATGGTTACAGGCTCGTTTTCCGCCAGCTCAACTTCGCCGCGCGCCGGGTGGGCGAGGGGCGTTTCCAGAAACGTCTTCAGACTATCCGCCGCGCCAATCGCCTGCGCCTTAGCATGATAAAACGTGCCGAGGTCGCGTAATGGCTGGAAAAACTCCGGCGCGAGGATCAAGGCGAGGAACCCGGCGGCGAGCGTCACACCGGTACCGTAATGACCAAAGTTCAGCTCGCCCAGGTAAGAGAAGCCAAAATAAACGGCGACCAGCGCAATAGAAAGCGAGGTGAAAAATTCCAGCACGCCGGAAGATAAAAATGCGAGGCGCAGTACTTCCATCGTGCGCTGACGAAAATCCTGCGATGCTGCGCGAATGCTCTCGGTTTCCGCTTCTCCACGACCGAAAATTCGCAGCGTTTCCATCCCGCGCAGACGGTCAAGAAAATGGCCGCTTAGCCGGGCAAGCGCCAGGAAATTGCGGCGGTTGGCGTCAGCCGCGCCCATTCCCACCATCGCCATAAATAGGGGAATGAGCGGGGCAGTGCCCAGCAGAATCAGCGCCGCCGCCCAATTTGACGGGAAAATCGCCGCCACGATTAAGAGCGGTACGCAAACGGCAAGCGCCATTTGCGGCAGATAGCGCGCATAATAGTCATGCATATCGTCAATCTGCTCCAACACCAGCGTCGCCCAGCTACCGGCGGGCTTGCCCTGAATCCAGGCTGGGCCGGCTTGCTGCAGACGATCCAACACCTGACGGCGGATCTCAAAGCGAATATGTTGTCCGGCATGAAAACCGACGCGCTCGCGCAACCACACCACCCAGGCGCGGAGGACAAAGACCAGTATCAGCAGGATAAAAGGGAGCAACAGCGCTTCCCGTGGAATGTTCTCCATGATCATATGTTGCAGGATACGCGCCATGATCCAGGCCTGAGCGACAATTAATACGCCACTCATGAACCCCAACAGGCGGGAAATATTCAACCACCGTTGGGAGATTACGCTTTGCTGTTTTAACCAGCGGGTCAGCTCTTTTTGACGGGTTTTATTCATTGCACGCTTAGCAGGTGAGTTATTGGAATTTCAGGCAGGGCAATGTTACAACGACGCAAAAATAAAGGCGACTTATAGTCGCCTTTTTTACTTTTGTTACTGATTTGTAAAAACTATTTACTCGCGTCGGCCAGACCATCGAGATAGCGTTCAGCATCCAGCGCCGCCATACAGCCCGTACCTGCAGAGGTGATCGCCTGACGGTAAATATGATCCATAACGTCACCCGCCGCGAATACGCCAGGGATGCTGGTTTGTGTGGCGTTGCCATGGGTACCGGACTGAACTTTGATATAACCATTTTCCAGCTCAAGCTGGCCTTCGAAGAGCGCCGTGTTTGGGCTATGACCGATGGCTACGAAAAGTCCGGCGATGTCCAGCGTCTCGATATTATCGCTCTGCTGCGTGTCGCGAAGACGCAGACCGGTGACGCCCATCTGATCGCCGGTCACTTCTTCCAGCGTCCGGTTGGTGTGCAGAATGATATTGCCATTTTCGACTTTATCCATCAGGCGCTTAATGAGGATTTTTTCAGCGCGGAAACCGTCACGGCGATGGATAAGGTGCACTTCCGAAGCGATGTTGGACAGATAAAGCGCTTCTTCAACCGCGGTGTTGCCGCCGCCGATCACCGCCACTTTCTGATTGCGGTAGAAGAAACCGTCGCAGGTTGCGCAGGCGGAAACGCCGCGCCCTTTAAAGGCTTCTTCCGATGGCAGCCCCAGATAGCGCGCGGAAGCGCCGGTCGCAATGATCAACGCATCACAAGTGTACTCTGCGCTGTCACCTGTCAGACGGAACGGACGATTTTGCAGATCCACGTTGTTGATGTGATCAAAAATTATCTCGGTTTCAAATTTTGCCGCATGTTCATGCATGCGTTCCATTAGCAGCGGGCCGGTCAAATCGTTTGGATCGCCGGGCCAGTTTTCCACTTCCGTCGTGGTAGTCAGTTGACCGCCTTTTTCCATACCGGTAATAAGTACCGGCTGTAAATTTGCGCGCGCGGCATACACCGCCGCGGTATATCCCGCCGGTCCTGAGCCCAGAATAAGCAGCTTACTGTGTTTGGTCGTGCCCATGAGATCCCCATAGTTGTTGGCAGACAATGAGCAGAATTGTAGGGAATTTACAGACGTAAAAAAAGAGCATAACGATTTTGTTAACAATATGTGTAATAGCATGAACCGATGAACGACCGCGACAGCGACGTTATCATCACAAACTTTAATTAAAATCGGTAACTTATAAGGTGACGAAATGACAGTTTACCGCCCTCTCTAATGAATAACTGGCATGTTGTACTAAAAATCGATGTTTTGCTTTGACAATCACCTGCTGTTTTGCGAAAACATTCGAGGAAGAAAAAAACTGTGTTATGTATGTGCTGCATAATCATGCATGTAAATACCATGTTTACCGGGCTAGTGAAATCTACGCATGGCGTGGACAGACGCCATTCGTGATGTCGATAGCTGCCGTGAGGCAACGGTCTTCTCACCATAGACCAGGCATTGCGCGCCGTTAATCCCTCTGGGTTTCGGTCTATTGTGATGGGCAGCGACTCTGAACAGTGATGTGAGTAGAGTCAGGCAGGAGTAGGGAAGGAATACAGAGAGACAATAATAATGGTAGATAGCAAGAAGCGCCCTGGCAAAGATCTCGACCGTATCGATCGTAACATTCTTAATGAACTGCAAAAGGATGGGCGTATTTCCAACGTCGAGCTTTCTAAACGAGTAGGGCTTTCGCCGACACCTTGCCTTGAGCGTGTGCGTCGGCTGGAGCGACAGGGGTTTATCCAGGGCTATACGGCGCTGTTGAACCCGCATTATCTGGATGCGTCACTTCTGGTATTCGTTGAGATTACCTTAAATCGCGGCGCGCCGGATGTGTTTGAACAGTTTAATGCCGCCGTGCAAAAGCTTGAAGAGATTCAGGAGTGTCATTTGGTTTCCGGCGATTTCGACTACCTGTTGAAAACCCGTGTACCGGATATGTCAGCGTATCGAAAACTATTGGGAGAGACGTTGCTGCGCTTGCCAGGTGTGAACGACACCCGAACTTACGTAGTGATGGAAGAGGTAAAACAGAGTAATCGTCTGGTTATTAAGACACGCTAACACGGAACAGGTGCAAAATCGCCGTAGTTTGATTACACTCCTGTTAATCCATACAGCAACAGTGCCGGGGCAACCCGGTGCTGTTGTCCGTTTTAGCATCGGGCGGGAAAAGCCTGGAACCTGGAGAGCCTTTTTTGAGCCAGGAATATACTGAAGACAAAGACGTCACATTGACGAAGTTAAGCAGCGGGCGCCGACTTCTGGAAGCGTTGTTGATACTTATTGCCCTTTTTGCCGTCTGGTTGATGGCGGCCTTGTTGAGCTTTAACCCTTCGGACCCCAGTTGGTCGCAAACCGCCTGGCATGAACCCATCCATAATTTAGGCGGCGCGCCGGGCGCGTGGCTGGCCGATACACTGTTCTTTATTTTTGGCGTAATGGCCTACACTATCCCTGTCATTATTGTCGGCGGGTGTTGGTTTGCGTGGCGTCATCAGTCTACGGATGATTACATCGACTATTTTGCTGTGTCGCTACGCCTTATCGGCGTGCTGGCGCTGATTCTCACTTCCTGCGGTCTGGCGGCCATTAATGCCGACGATATCTGGTATTTCGCCTCCGGCGGCGTAATTGGCAGCCTGTTAAGCACCACGCTGCAGCCGTTGTTGCATAGTAGCGGCGGAACGATAATGCTTCTCTGTATTTGGGCTGCCGGGCTGACGCTCTTTACCGGCTGGTCCTGGGTCAGTATCGCCGAAAAATTAGGCGGCTGGCTGCTTAATATACTGACCTTCGCCAGCAACCGTACCCGGCGTGATGATACGTGGGTTGACGACGAAGAGTATGATGACGAATACGATGAAGAAACCGACGGCGTGCAGCGTGAATCTCGCCGGGCGCGTATTTTGCGCGGCGCGTTGGCGCGTCGTAAGCGACTGGCTGAAAAATTCAGCAATCCACGGGGCCGTCAGACCGATGCCGCGCTCTTTTCCGGCAAACGGATGGATGATGACGAGGACATTCAGTATAGCGCGCGCGGCGTCGCTGCCGATCCCGACGACGTTCTGTTTTCGGGCAACCGTGCGACGCAGCCGGAATATGATGAATATGATCCGCTGTTAAACGGCCATTCTGTCACTGAACCGGTCGCCGCCGCTGCGGCTGCAACTGCCGTCACCCAGACGTGGGCAGCGTCCGCCGATCCCATAATGCAAACGCCGCCCATGCCGGGGGCTGAGCCGGTTGTCGCGCAACCGACCGTGGAGTGGCAGCCCGTACCGGGGCCGCAAACCGGCGAACCGGTTATCGCGCCTGCGCCGGAGGGGTATCAGCCGCATCCGCAATATGCTCAACCGCAGGAGGCGCAAAGTGCGCCGTGGCAGCAACCTGTGCCTGTCGCTTCCGCGCCGCAATACGCCGCGACGCCAGCGACCGCAGCAGAATATGACTCTCTTGCGCCGCAGGAAACACAGCCGCAATGGCAGGCGCCGGATGCCGAACAACACTGGCAGCCGGAGCCGACCCATCAGCCGACGCCGGTTTATCAGCCGGAGCCGATAGCGGCTGAACCTTCTCACATGCCGCCGCCGGTTATCGAACAGCCGGTTACCACCGAGCCTGAACCTGACACAGAAGAGACCAGACCCGCCCGTCCTCCGCTTTACTATTTTGAAGAGGTGGAAGAGAAACGCGCCCGTGAGCGCGAACAACTGGCGGCATGGTATCAACCGATTCCGGAGCCGGTAAAAGATAACGTGCCGGTCAAACCTACGGTATCTGTCGCGCCATCTATACCGCCAGTGGAAGCGGTAGCCGCCGCCGCGTCGCTTGACGCAGGTATTAAGAGTGGCACCCTGGCAGCAGGCGCCGCGGCCGCTGCGCCTGCCTTTAGTCTGGCTACCGGCGGCGCGCCGCGTCCGCAGGTGAAAGAGGGAATTGGTCCGCAACTGCCGCGTCCGAACCGCGTTCGCGTGCCGACCCGACGGGAACTGGCGTCGTACGGTATTAAGCTGCCGTCACAGAGGATTGCTGAAGAAAAAGCCCGCGAGGCGGAGCGCAATCAGTACGAGACGGGCGCGCAGCTAACCGATGAAGAAATAGATGCAATGCATCAGGACGAGTTAGCCCGTCAGTTTGCGCAGTCGCAGCAGCATCGTTATGGTGAGACGTATCAGCATGATACGCAACAGGCAGAAGATGACGATACCGCTGCGGAAGCTGAATTAGCCCGCCAGTTTGCCGCTTCGCAACAGCAGCGCTATTCCGGCGAGCAACCCGCTGGCGCGCAGCCGTTCTCACTGGACGATCTGGATTTCTCGCCAATGAAAGTATTGGTTGATGAAGGTCCGCACGAACCGCTGTTCACGCCGGGTGTCATGCCCGAGTCAACGCCTGTTCAGCAACCGGTAGCGCCGCAGCCTCAGCCACAGTACCAGCAGCCGCAGCAGCCGGTAGCGCCGCAGCCACAGTATCAGCAGCCGCAACAGCCGGTAGCGCCGCAGCCGCAGTATCAGCAGCCGCAGCAACCGACAGCGCCACAGCCGCAGTATCAGCAGCCGCAACAGCCGGTAGCGCCGCAGCCGCAGTATCAGCAGCCGCAACAGCCGGTAGCACCGCAGCCGCAGTATCAGCAGCCGCAGCAGCCGGTAGCACCGCAGCCGCAGTATCAGCAGCCGCAACAGCCGGTAGCGCCGCAACCGCAGTATCAGCAGCCGCAACAGCCGACAGCGCCGCAAGACAGCCTGATCCACCCGCTGTTGATGCGTAACGGCGACAGTCGTCCATTACAGCGTCCGACGACGCCGCTGCCTTCGTTAGATCTTCTGACGCCGCCGCCGAGCGAAGTTGAACCGGTAGATACCTTTGCGCTGGAACAAATGGCGCGTCTGGTTGAAGCGCGTCTGGCGGATTTCCGCATTAAAGCTGATGTGGTGAACTATTCGCCAGGCCCGGTCATTACTCGTTTTGAACTGAATCTGGCCCCGGGCGTTAAAGCAGCGCGTATCTCCAACCTTTCCCGGGATCTGGCGCGCTCATTGTCAACGGTAGCCGTACGCGTTGTGGAAGTCATTCCAGGCAAACCTTACGTAGGGTTGGAATTGCCGAACAAGAAACGGCAAACCGTTTATCTGCGCGAAGTGTTGGATAACGCCAAATTCCGCGAGAATCCGTCGCCGCTTACCGTGGTGTTAGGTAAGGATATCGCGGGCGATCCGGTAGTGGCGGATCTGGCGAAAATGCCTCACCTGCTGGTGGCCGGTACGACCGGTTCCGGTAAGTCGGTCGGGGTTAACGCCATGATCCTCAGTATGCTGTATAAAGCGCAGCCGGAAGACGTTCGCTTTATCATGATCGACCCGAAAATGTTAGAACTCTCGGTCTATGAAGGTATACCGCATCTGCTGACGGAAGTTGTTACCGACATGAAAGACGCGGCTAACGCGTTACGCTGGAGCGTCAATGAGATGGAGCGTCGCTATAAGCTGATGTCCGCGCTCGGCGTGCGTAATCTGGCTGGGTATAACGAGAAAATCGCCGAAGCGGCCCGCATGGGGCGTCCGATTCCGGACCCGTACTGGAAGCCGGGCGACAGTATGGATGTTCAGCATCCGGTTCTGGAAAAACTGCCGTATATCGTGGTACTGGTTGATGAATTTGCCGACCTGATGATGACCGTCGGTAAAAAAGTTGAAGAGCTGATCGCGCGTCTGGCGCAGAAAGCGCGCGCTGCGGGGATTCACCTGGTACTGGCGACGCAGCGTCCGTCGGTCGATGTGATTACTGGTTTAATTAAAGCCAACATTCCAACCCGTATCGCTTTTACCGTATCCAGCAAGATCGACTCCCGCACCATTCTTGATCAGGGTGGCGCTGAGTCGCTATTGGGAATGGGGGACATGCTCTATTCCGGACCAAACTCCACCATGCCGGTACGTGTCCATGGGGCGTTTGTGCGTGACCAGGAAGTCCATGCGGTGGTGCAGGACTGGAAAGCGCGCGGTCGTCCGCAATATGTGGATGGCATTACCTCCGACAGCGAAAGCGAAGGTGGCGGTGGCGGTTTTGACGGCGGCGAAGAATTAGATGCGCTATTTGATCAGGCCGTTAATTTCGTCACCCAGAAGCGTAAAGCGTCCATTTCCGGCGTTCAGCGTCAGTTCCGCATCGGCTATAACCGTGCGGCGCGTATTATCGAACAGATGGAAGCGCAGGGTATTGTCAGCGCTCAGGGGCATAACGGTAATCGTGAAGTGCTGGCTCCGCCGCCTTTTGAGTAAACCTGTAAGCCGGATGGCGCTGTGCAGGCTGCCATCCGGCAACAAAATTCAGTATTTTCTTCTTTCCTCATGCTGATTTTTGGCCTGGAATAGAAAGCAAAAGGAGCTCCTGGTCGGGAGTGTCGAAACCTGAGGAATAATGATGAAAAAAATGGCAATCGCCTGTGCATTACTTTCAAGCGTTGTAGCCAGCAGCGTATGGGCTGACGCCGCCAGCTCTCTGAAAAGCCGTCTGGATAAAGTGAGCAGCTTTCATGCCACCTTTACTCAAAAAGTCACCGATGGCAGCGGTGCTGCGGTGCAGGAGGGACAGGGTGATTTATGGGTTAAGCGGCCAAATCTATTCAACTGGCATATGACGCAACCTGACGAGAGTATTCTGGTTTCTGACGGCAAAACGTTATGGTTCTATAACCCGTTTGTAGAACAGGCTACCGCCACGTGGTTGAAAGATGCCACCGGAAATACACCGTTTATGCTGATTGCCCGCAACCAGGCCAGCGACTGGCAGCAGTATAATATTAAGCAGGATGGCGATAATTTTGTGCTGACGCCGAAAGCCAGCAACGGCAATCTGAAACAGTTCACCATCAATGTGGGACGCGACGGGACTATCCACCAGTTTAGCGCCGTAGAACAAGACGATCAGCGTAGCGCCTATCAGCTAAAATCCCAGCAAAACGGCGCTGTTGATCCGTCAAAATTTACGTTTACTCCGCCGCAAGGGGTAACGATAGACGACCAACGTAAGTAGAGGCGATGAGTGAGCAATCTGTCGCTCGATTTTTCTGATAATACGTTTCAACCGCTGGCCGCGCGAATGCGGCCGGAAAATTTAGCGCAGTATATCGGCCAGCAGCATTTGCTGGCCGCAGGTAAACCGTTGCCTCGCGCTATTGAGGCCGGGCACCTGCACTCCATGATTTTATGGGGGCCGCCAGGGACGGGGAAAACCACGCTCGCTGAAGTGATCGCCCGCTACGCCAGCGCCGATGTCGAGCGTATTTCCGCCGTCACTTCTGGGGTAAAAGAGATTCGCGAAGCTATCGAGCGCGCCCGCCAGAATCGTAATGCCGGTCGCCGTACCATCCTGTTTGTCGATGAAGTGCATCGCTTTAACAAAAGCCAGCAGGACGCCTTTTTACCGCATATCGAAGATGGCACTATCACCTTTATCGGCGCGACCACGGAAAATCCCTCTTTTGAGCTGAACTCGGCGCTATTGTCGCGAGCGCGGGTCTATCTGCTGAAATCGTTGACCACTGACGATATTGAGCAAGTACTGGACCAGGCGATGCAGGACAAAACGCGTGGTTACGGCGATCAGGATATCGTGTTACCGGATGAGACACGGCGAGCGATTGCTGAGCTGGTCAATGGCGACGCGCGGCGCGCCTTAAATACGCTGGAAATGATGGCTGATATGGCGGAGGCGGATGACAGCGGCAAACGCGTTTTATTGCCCGCCTTGTTGGCCGAGATCGCCGGCGAGCGCAGCGCGCGTTTTGATAACAAAGGCGATCGCTTCTACGATCTTATTTCCGCCTTACATAAATCAGTGCGCGGCAGCGCGCCGGATGCCGCCCTCTATTGGTATGCCCGTATCATTACCGCGGGAGGCGATCCGCTGTACGTGGCGCGTCGCTGCCTGGCGATTGCCTCGGAAGATGTGGGTAATGCCGATCCGCGCGCGATGCAGGTCGCCATTGCCGCATGGGATTGTTTCACCCGCGTTGGCCCGGCTGAAGGCGAAAGGGCGATCGCGCAGGCTATCGTTTATCTCGCCTGCGCGCCGAAGAGCAACGCCGTCTATACCGCCTTTAAGGCTGCGTTGGCCGACGCGCGCGAGCGTCCTGATTATGACGTTCCTGTCCATCTGCGTAATGCGCCAACCAAACTGATGAAAGAGATGGGGTATGGTCAGGAGTACCGCTATGCCCACGATGAGCCCAATGCCTATGCTGCGGGTGAAGTGTACTTCCCGCCGGAAATCGCGCAAACGCGCTATTATCATCCGACAAATCGTGGTCTGGAAGGCAAGATTGGCGAAAAGCTCGCCTGGCTGGCTGAACAGGATCAAAATAGCCCCACAAAACGCTACCGCTAGTGTAAACGTTGCGGTAAGGTTATCTCTAAATATGATGCTCCAGGTATCATGGCGTTGATGATGAACCTCGTTATGCCTGATAGCACGTTGCTTATGAGGTCCGCGGGTATAGCGCAATGGATGCGTTGTTGCTGTCGTCGGTCAGGTAAGGCGAAAACGTCGCTATTACGTAAACGGGGTTTACGTTCATCAATACAATCAGAGGCGATCATCAATTGATCGCGTTTCCTTTTATTATTCGATAAGCACAGGATAAGCATGCTCGATCCCAATCTGCTGCGTAATGAGCCAGACGCAGTCGCTGAAAAACTGGCACGCCGGGGCTTTAAGCTGGATGTAGATAAGCTGCGCGCTCTTGAAGAGCGTCGTAAAGTTTTGCAGGTCAACACGGAAAACCTGCAGGCGGAGCGTAATTCTCGATCGAAATCCATCGGCCAGGCGAAAGCGCGCGGGGAAGATATCGAGCCTTTACGCCTGGAAGTGAATAAACTGGGCGAAGAGCTGGATGCGGCGAAAGCCGAGCTGGATACCTTGCTGGCGGAGATCCGCGATATCGCGCTGACCATCCCAAACCTGCCTGCGGATGAAGTGCCGGTAGGTAAAGATGAAAACGACAACGTTGAAGTCAGCCGCTGGGGTACCCCGCGTGAGTTTGATTTTGAAATCCGCGATCACGTCACCTTAGGGGAAATGCACTCCGGCCTCGACTTTGCCGCCGCGGTTAAGCTGACCGGCTCCCGTTTTGTGGTGATGAAAGGACAGATTGCGCGTATGCATCGCGCATTGTCGCAGTTCATGTTGGATCTGCATACGGAACAGCACGGCTATAGCGAAAACTACGTGCCGTATCTGGTTAACCACGACACGCTGTATGGCACCGGTCAACTGCCGAAATTCGCAGGCGACTTGTTCCATACCCGTCCGCTGGAAGAAGAAGCAGACAGCAGCAACTATGCTTTGATCCCGACGGCGGAGGTTCCGCTGACCAATCTGGTACGCGATGAAATCATCGACGAAGATCAGCTGCCGATTAAAATGACGGCGCATACGCCTTGTTTCCGTTCTGAAGCAGGTTCTTATGGTCGTGATACCCGTGGCCTGATTCGTATGCATCAGTTTGACAAAGTGGAAATGGTGCAGATCGTTCGCCCGGAAGATTCTATGGCTGCGTTGGAAGAGATGACCGGCCACGCGGAAAAAGTGCTCCAGCTACTGGGACTGCCGTACCGTAAAATCATTCTGTGCACTGGCGATATGGGCTTCGGCGCCTGCAAAACCTATGACCTCGAAGTCTGGGTTCCGGCGCAGAATACCTACCGCGAGATCTCTTCCTGCTCTAACGTCTGGGACTTCCAGGCGCGTCGTATGCAGGCACGCTGTCGCAGCAAGTCCGACAAAAAGACCCGTCTGGTCCATACCCTGAATGGTTCTGGTCTGGCGGTAGGTCGTACCCTGGTGGCCGTGATGGAAAACTATCAGCAGGCTGATGGCCGCATTGAAGTGCCGGAAGTATTACGTCCGTACATGAACGGACTGGAATATATCGGCTAATCCTCGCTTTCTCCTCTTCTAAAAAGCGCCTTCGGGCGCTTTTTTTATGCCAGTTTGATACCGGACAATAATCCCTACCCTATTAGGGGTAATACTGATTTCGAATGAAGGTCAGTTTTTAACACTATTTTTCTACTTTTTCGATATATATCAGACTATATAGCGATGTTATCGCTATATAAAATTCTATACATCGTTTTATTGTTTTTTTATTGTGAGCAGCAGAGTGAGCCCTTATGAAAACTAAGATCCCTGATGCCGTGCTGGCAGCCGAGGTGAGCCGTCGTGGTTTAGTCAAAACCACCGCGATAGGCGGCCTGGCGATGGCCAGTAGCGCATTTACCCTGCCATTTACCCGCATCGCTAACGCCGCAGAGGCGATAAGCCCGGCGAAAACCGGCGAGAAAGTCGTCTGGAGCGCCTGTACGGTAAACTGTGGCAGCCGTTGTCCGCTACGTATGCATGTTGTGGATGGCGAAATCAAATATGTAGAAACGGATAATACCGGAAACGATGATTACGATGGCCTGCACCAGGTTCGCGCCTGCCTGCGCGGTCGTTCTATGCGTCGTCGCGTCTATAACCCGGATCGGCTCAAGTATCCGATGAAGCGCGTCGGCGCGCGCGGCGAAGGTAAATTTGAGCGTATTAGCTGGGACGAAGCCTACGATATCATTGCTACCAATATGCAGCGTCTTATCAAAGAGTATGGCAACGAGTCCATTTATCTGAACTATGGCACGGGTACGCTGGGCGGCACTTTGACACGTTCATGGCCGCCGGGAAAAACGCTGGTCGCTCGTCTGATGAACTGCTGTGGCGGTTATCTGAACCACTACGGTGATTACTCTTCCGCGCAAATCGCAGCGGGTCTGAACTACACCTATGGCGGCTGGGCGGATGGCAATAGTCCATCCGACATTGAAAACAGTAAGCTGGTGGTGTTGTTTGGTAATAACCCTGGCGAAACCCGCATGAGCGGGGGCGGTGTAACCTATTACCTTGAACAGGCGCGGCAGAAATCAAACGCGCGGATGATCATTATCGACCCTCGTTATACCGACACTGGCGCTGGTCGCGAAGATGAGTGGATTCCGATTCGTCCAGGTACCGATGCGGCGCTGGTCAATGGTCTGGCATATGTCTTAATCACCGAGAACATGGTCGATCAGCCGTTCCTGGATAAATATTGCGTCGGTTATGACGAAAAAACCTTGCCTGCCAGCGCGCCGAAAAACGGTCACTACAAAGCCTATATTCTGGGCCAGGGTAAAGACGGTATTGCGAAGACGCCGGAGTGGGCGGCGCAAATTACCGGTATTCCGGCGGATCGCATTATTAAGCTGGCGCGAGAAATCGGCAGCGCTAAACCCGCCTATATTTGCCAGGGGTGGGGGCCACAGCGTCATGCTAATGGAGAAATCGCCACGCGCGCCATCTCGATGCTGGCGATCCTGACGGGTAATGTTGGGATTAACGGCGGTAACAGCGGCGCGCGCGAAGGGTCTTATGCCCTGCCATTTGAACGTATGCCCACGTTAGAAAACCCGGTTGAAACCAGCATCTCCATGTTTATGTGGACCGATGCCATTGAACGCGGCCCGGAAATGACGGCGCTGCGTGATGGCGTGCGGGGTAAAGATAAGCTGGACGTGCCGATCAAAATGATCTGGAACTATGCTGGCAACTGTTTGATTAACCAGCACTCTGAGATTAACCGCACCCACGAAATCCTGCAGGATGACAAGAAATGCGAAATGATCGTCGTTATCGACTGTCATATGACCTCGTCGGCAAAATACGCCGATATTCTGTTGCCTGATTGCACTGCTTCTGAGCAGATGGACTTTGCGCTGGATGCCTCCTGCGGGAACATGTCTTACGTTATCTTCACTGACCAGGCGATTAAACCGCGCTTCGAGTGTAAGACGATTTATGAGATGACCAGCGAACTGGCGAAACGTCTTGGCGTGGAACAACAGTTTACCGAAGGACGGACGCAAGAAGAGTGGATGCGTCATCTGTACGAACAGTCGCGTAAATCCATTCCGAATCTGCCCACCTTTGAGGAGTTCCGTAAGCAAGGCATCTTCAAACAGCGTGACCCCGAAGGCCACCATGTCGCCTATAAAGACTTCCGCGAAGATCCGCAAGCGAATCCACTTACAACGCCATCGGGCAAGATTGAAATCTATTCACAGGCGTTGGCGGATATCGCCGCCACCTGGGAGCTGCCGGAAGGCGACGTGATCGATCCATTACCGATCTACACGCCAGGTTTTGAAAACTATAACGATCCGCTAACGGATAAATTCCCGCTGCAGTTGACGGGTTTCCACTATAAAGCGCGTGTGCATTCCACTTATGGCAACGTAGACGTACTGAAAGCCGCCTGTCGCCAGGAAATGTGGATTAACCCAATGGATGCGCAGAAACGCGGTATCAACAATGGCGATAAAGTCCGCATCTTCAACGATCGCGGCGAAGTACATATCGAGGCTAAAGTGACGCCGCGCATGATGCCGGGTGTGGTCGCCCTGGGAGAAGGCGCATGGTATGACCCGGATGCAAAACGCGTGGATCAGGGCGGATGTATTAACGTACTGACGACCCAACGTCCTTCTCCGCTGGCGAAGGGGAACCCGTCACATACGAACCTCGTTCAGGTTGAAAAGGCGTAAGGAGTAACCGATGACAACCCAGTATGGATTTTTTATTGATTCCAGCCGTTGCACCGGTTGCAAAACCTGCGAACTGGCCTGCAAGGACTACAAAGATTTGACCCCGGATGTCAGCTTCCGCCGCATTTATGAGTATGCGGGTGGCGACTGGCAGGAAGATAACGGCGTCTGGCACCAGAACGTCTTTGCCTACTATCTCTCCATCTCCTGTAACCACTGCGAAGACCCGGCCTGTACCAAAGTCTGTCCGAGCGGCGCGATGCACAAGCGCGATGACGGTTTTGTGGTGGTGAACGAAGAGGTCTGTATCGGCTGCCGCTACTGCCACATGGCCTGCCCGTACGGCGCGCCGCAGTACAACGCGGCCAAAGGTCATATGACCAAGTGCGACGGCTGTTATGACCGGGTGGCGGAAGGCAAGAAACCGATTTGCGTCGAATCCTGCCCGCTGCGGGCGCTGGATTTTGGCCCGATAGACGAACTGCGTAAAAAACACGGAGAGCTGGCTGCCGTCGCGCCGCTGCCGCGCGCGCATTTCACGAAGCCGAATATTGTGATTAAACCCAACGCCAACAGCCGCCCGACCGGGGACACCACCGGTTATCTGGCCAATCCGAAGGAGGTATAAGATGGGAAGTGGATGGCATGAATGGCCGTTGATGATCTTCACGGTCTTTGGTCAGTGCGTGGCCGGTGGTTTTATTGTTCTGGCTTTGGCGCTGATGAAGGGCGACCTGCGCGCGGAAACGCAGCAGCGGGTGATCGCCTGTATGTTTGGTCTGTGGGTGCTGATGGGGATTGGCTTTATCGCCTCGATGCTGCATCTGGGCTCGCCGATGCGCGCGTTTAACTCGCTTAACCGCGTGGGTGCTTCCGCACTGAGCAATGAAATTGCCAGCGGCTCGGTGTTTTTTGCGGTCGGCGGGATTGGCTGGCTGCTGGCGGTACTGAAAAAGCTGCCGCCGGTACTGCGCACACTCTGGCTGATTATCACGATGGTACTGGGCGTCGTCTTCGTCTGGATGATGGTACGCGTCTATAACAGCATCGATACAGTACCGACCTGGTATAGCATCTGGACGCCGCTGGGCTTCTTCCTGACGCTCTTTATGGGTGGCCCGCTACTGGGTTATCTGCTGCTGCGCATCGCGGGCGTGAACGGTTGGGCGATGCGTTTGTTGCCTGCGGTGTCGGTGCTGGCGCTGGTGGTTATCGCCATTATGGCGGCCATGCAGGGCGCGGAACTGGCGACGATTCACAGTTCCATTCAGCAGGCGTCTGCTCTGGTGCCGGATTATGGCTCGCTGATGGCCTGGCGTATGGTGCTGCTTGCGGCGGCGTTGTGCTGCTGGATTGTGCCACAGTTAAAAGGGTATCAACCTGCGGTACCGTTGCTCTCTGTCGCCTTCATTCTGATGCTGGCGGGGGAATTGATTGGCCGCGGCGTATTCTATGGGCTGCATATGACCGTGGGCATGGCGGTAGCCAGCTAACGCGTTGACGCGTATTCGGCCTGCAGAACGTGCAGGCCGAATACGCCTTTAGCCGCCATCAATTTAAGGGATATAACCGGGGCGGAGAAGGTGCATATAAATCCATAGAGAAGAAAACGAAGCTAAAGGAACCATGAAATTTTTCGACTGAACAAAACGCCGATTTTGCGGGTTAGATCAATAAAAACAAGGGGATGAATTTTTAGCCTTTTAATATATTCACGTGCAGAATAAGTAAATCAAATCGATAGTCTCAAAACTTGCGGATCGCCCATGCGGAGCCGATTGACAATGTTTTTGGCGATGGCATGATGCGCATGAAATTTGAACTTCCTCACGGTTTTTATTCATGTCCACCTATACCCGTCCCGTCATGCTTTTGCTGTGCGGGCTACTTTTGTTGACCCTGGCCATTGCGGTACTGAATACGCTTGTGCCGCTGTGGCTTGCTCAGGCAAACCTTCCGACCTGGCAGGTGGGGATGGTCAGCTCGTCTTATTTTACCGGCAATCTGGTCGGGACGTTATTTACCGGGTATTTAATTAAACGCATTGGGTTTAACCGTAGCTATTATCTTGCCTCGCTGATCTTCGCCGCGGGTTGTGTCGGGTTGGGCGTGATGGTGGGATTCTGGAGCTGGATGAGCTGGCGTTTTATTGCCGGTATCGGCTGCGCCATGATTTGGGTTGTTGTCGAAAGCGCGTTGATGTGCAGCGGAACCTCGCATAATCGCGGGCGCCTGCTTGCTGCCTATATGATGGTCTATTACATGGGGACCTTTCTTGGACAATTATTGGTCAGTAAAGTATCTGGTGAATTGCTGCACGTCCTTCCCTGGGTGACCGGAATGATTCTGGCGGGAATTCTGCCGCTACTCTTTACCCGAATTGTGAATCAGCAAACGCAGACACGTCATTCCTCTTCTATTAGCGCCATGCTGAAGCTACGCCAGGCGCGTCTTGGCGTGAATGGTTGTATTATTTCCGGCATTGTTCTTGGTTCATTATATGGCCTGATGCCGTTATATCTGAAGCATCAGGGGATGGCTAACGCCAGCATCGGTTTCTGGATGGCGGTGCTGGTGAGCGCCGGCATTTTGGGGCAATGGCCAATGGGACGTCTGGCGGACAAATTTGGTCGCTTGCTGGTATTACGCGTACAGGTATTCGTTGTCATACTCGGTAGTATTGCCATGTTAACCCAGGCGGCGATGGCGCCAGCTCTGTTTATTCTGGGGGCGGCGGGTTTTACGCTTTATCCCGTCGCAATGGCCTGGGCCTGTGAAAAAGTCGAACATCACCAGCTTGTGGCAATGAACCAGGCGCTGTTGTTAAGTTATACGGTAGGGAGCCTGTTGGGGCCGTCTTTTGCTGCGATGTTAATGCAGAATTATTCAGATAATCTGCTGTTTATTATGATCGCCAGCGTATCGTTTATTTATCTGCTGATGCTGTTACGTAACGCCGGCCAGACGCCTAATCCTGTCGCCCACATCTGACTGTTCTCTGAATCGTATGCAGGACGTGAGTCTTGCATACTATTTGTTTATGTTTTACGTAAAATAATTGACCTGCATAATTTTCTTGCTTTGCTGAAAAATAAAATGTGCCGAAGGTTATAATTTTGCGCTCCTCTATTTTCTCTCTTCGTCTTTACCGCGCATAATCCCCCGCTTCATTTATAGTAATAGCATTGTGTTCACGAAGGATCGCGTTATGCCGAATGTGCAGGAAAAACAGTTGCGATGGTACAACATCGCCCTGATGTCGTTTATTACCGTTTGGGGATTCGGCAATGTTGTCAATAACTATGCTAACCAGGGGTTAGTGGTTGTCTTCTCCTGGGTGTTTATTTTTGCGCTCTATTTCATTCCTTATGCCTTAATCGTGGGGCAACTGGGCTCAACCTTCAAAGAGGGAAAAGGGGGCGTCAGTACCTGGATTAAGCATACGATGGGGCCGGGGTTGGCTTACCTTGCGGCATGGACCTATTGGGTCGTGCATATTCCCTACCTGGCGCAAAAGCCGCAGGCGATACTCATTGCATTGGGATGGGCTTTAAAAGGCGACGGCTCGTTGATAAAAGAATATACCGTCGTTGCCTTGCAGGGGCTGACGCTGGCATTGTTTGTTTTCTTTATGTGGGTTGCTTCCAGGGGGATGAAATCGCTAAAGGTTGTTGGGTCTGTGGCCGGGATTGCCATGTTTATCATGTCAATTTTATATGTTGTGATGGCAGTGACCGCGCCAGCAATTACAAACGTTGAAATTGCGACCACTAACATCACCTGGCAGTCATTTATTCCTCATATCGATTTTACCTATATCACCACCATCTCTATGTTGGTCTTTGCGGTTGGTGGGGCAGAGAAGATCTCGCCTTATGTCAACCAGACGCGGAATCCAGGAAAAGAATTTCCGAAGGGGATGCTCTTTTTAGCCGTCATGGTTGCGGTCTGCGCTATCCTCGGTTCGTTGGCGATGGGAATGATGTTTGATTCGCGGCATATACCTGACGATTTAATGACCAATGGGCAATATTATGCATTCCAGAAATTGGGTGAGTATTACCATATGGGTAATTCATTAATGGTGATTTATGCCATTGCCAATACTCTGGGGCAAATCGCCGCGCTGGTGTTTTCTATTGATGCGCCACTGAAAGTCTTACTGGGTGATGCAGACAGTAAATATATCCCGCAGCGCTTATGTCGTACTAACGCTTCAGGTACACCAGTTAACGGTTACTTGCTGACATTAGTGTTGGTCGCTATCTTGATTATGTTGCCAACGCTTGGCATCGGCGATATGAACAACCTGTACAAATGGCTGCTTAATCTCAATTCAGTCGTTATGCCGCTGCGCTATCTGTGGGTATTTGTCGCCTTTATTGCCGTCATTCGACTGGCACAAAAGTACAAACCCGAATATGTGTTTATTCGCAACCGGGCGTTGGCGTTAACTGTGGGGATATGGTGTTTCGCCTTCACCGCGTTTGCCTGCCTTACCGGTATTTTCCCCAAAATGGAGGCGTTCACGCCGGAGTGGACATTCCAGCTGACGTTGAACATCGTGACGCCTTTTGTCCTGGTTGGGTTGGGATTAATTTTCCCACTGCTGGCGCGTAGAAACACATAACGACGCTCTTTTCCACGGCGCTCCTGTCAGGCGAGCGCCTTTTAAGGTTACAGGTGCCTGGGTTCCAGGCGGAGACCACGGTATTAACAGGCGCCGGGGCAGCAATAGTTGTCAGACCTTCAACCCAGCAGCAGATAAGCGACTCAATGTCTCTACATTTAATACCTGGTAAGTGCAATATTGTTAACCAGGCCTGTCTGACGGCGGGGTCGGGTATTTTAGCGGTAAGAGCGTTATCCAGACAGCAAAACGGCTACCGTCATGGGTAGCCGTTTAAAAGCGGGTAAGATAGCAGGCGATTAATACATCACTTTATGACCATACTGCTCAAGAATACCCTTTACACGCTCCATGGTCTCTTTTTTAGGCGGCTTCACGCCATCCAGTTTATATTCTTCGCCCATTGCCACCCATTTATGTTTGCCCAGCTCATGATAGGGCAGCAGTTCGATTTTTTCGACATTACCCATATCGCGGGTAAACTCGCCCAGGCGATGCGCGGAATCATCGTCGTCAGACCAGCCGGGAACGACAACGTAACGGATCCAGACCTTCACATTTTTCTTTGATAAATACTGCGCGAATTCCAGCGTCCGGTGATTAGAGACACCGACCAGATTCTGGTGGATCTCATCATTCATCTGCTTGAGATCGAGCATCACCAGATCGGTAACGTCCAGCAGTTCATCAATCACCGGGTCATAACGGCGCACAAAGCCGTTGGTGTCGAGACAGGTGTGGATACCTTCTTTTTTACAGGCGCGAAACCAGTCGCGTACAAATTCTGCCTGCAAAATGGCCTCGCCGCCGGATGCCGTCACGCCGCCACCAGAAGCATTCATAAAATGCCGATAGGTCACCACCTCTTTCATTAAGTCTTCAACGGTGATTTCTTTACCGCCATGCGTATCCCATGTGTCGCGGTTATGGCAATACAGGCAGCGCATCAGGCAGCCCTGGAAAAAGGTAATAAAGCGGATGCCTGGGCCATCAACGGTGCCACAGGATTCAAAGGAGTGAATGCGACCAATAACCGGCTTTTTATCAGCAGTTACTGCAACACTTTCATTTGTAATACAATCGGTTAAGTTACTCATATCGCTTCGGCTAGCTCTAAATAACATGGGGTTTATGGACACATTCCGGGCATGTTGAGCACCCTGGTAAGGGGGTTGCATCCTGTAAAAAAGCGGTACTGCGAGCGTAAATTTTGGACTACAGAATGTGTGGCTGTTCCAGAATGTGCTGCAATGGAGCTATTTTACCTCTATTCAGTATAAAATATACGGCAAATCTATGCTGCATAACTCGCACCGCCAGAAATTCTGGCTCATTCATCAGTCCGGTACCTCTGTTTAACGCCCGAACCGCAATACATACTGCAAGTGTATCATTCATAGCGCCCTGATTTTGCTGTTTATACTCCGCCTCTTTTTTCAAATGGTTGGCGCCGTTTTTGTGTGGTCAGAACGAAAATAATTCTCAACATAATTCAGATGCGTCCAAAGAACGTTATGCCTGTCCAGCGCCTGGCGTCGCATTCAACGTGTTATCAGGTGAAAATCTGATGCCATTTCTAAAGCCGGACTGATTCAATCTCTTAAATAGAGTGTGGCTTTAATCAAAAAATGAGAGCAACGGATTGGATTTTGCTTTCGCGGTAAATAATCAAGGGAGTTATTATGCCAGTTACGTTAAGTTTTGGTAATCGTCATCACTATGAAATTAATACTTCACGGCTAGCCCGTTTGATGAGTCCTGATAAAGAAGAAGCGCTATATATGGGGGTATGGGATAGATTTAAGGAATATTTCAGAACACACAAAAAAAGAGAGGTGCTGGAGGTATTATATACACTCATCCATGGATGTGAACGTGAAAATCAAGCTGAACTTAATGTTGATACAGTCGGCATGGAGAAGATATATGCCTTTGCACAATTAAAACAATATGCTAATCCATCTCAACAAGACCGCTTTGTTATGCGTTTTGATATGAATCAGACACAAGTTTTATTTGAGATTGATGGCAAGGTTATTGATAAATGTAATTTGCATCGTATCCTCAACATTTCAGAAAACTGTATTTTTAAAGTGATGGAAGAAGATGAAGAAGAGTTGTTTTTTAAAGTATGTATTAAGTATGGAGAAAAAATTGCTTGCTATCCAGAATTATTAGAAAACTTTGCTTTTGACCTTAGGCAGAAAGTTAATGAGGATGATGACATTAAGGATGAAGTTTATAAGCTTATGCGATCTGGAGAAGATCGAAAAAGGGCATGTGTTGAATGGAATGGTACGCTTACTGAGGATGAGATGGATAAACTACGCTGTCTTCAAATGGGGTCTTTTGGTATTCATACCCAATTTTGTAAAATAGGTTACTGGGAATTAGAGGAAGAAGTCCTGTTTGATATGGTTCATCCAACACTTATCTATCTGCTACATGGATATATACCGTCATTGTCATGTGATTTTAAAGAAGCTAACACCATGCTGTTTTCTGATGTATTAAATAAGGATTATGAGGAGTATCAAAATAATAAAAGAGAAATTGATTCTATTCTGAGAAGAATATATAGATCACATAATAACACTTTATTTATAAGTGAAGGTTCTTGTTGTCGCAATATGCTTTTATAAAAATTAAAAAGGCCCCACTGACATGGAGCCTTTTTTTGTACGCTTTTTATGGCGTAATTTCAGTCAAACCCATTACATGGTCTGCGTGAAGGTACGAGTAATAACGTCCTGCTGCTGTTCTTTCGTCAGGGAGTTAAAACGTACTGCGTAACCAGATACACGGATGGTCAGCTGCGGATATTTTTCCGGATGTTCCATCGCGTCCAGCAACATTTCACGGTTCATGACGTTGACGTTCAGGTGCTGACCGCCTTCGATGGACGCTTCGTGGTGGAAGTAACCATCCATCAGACCTGCCAGGTTAGTCTTACGAACTTCGTCGTCTTTACCCAGTGCGTTCGGAACGATAGAGAAGGTATAAGAAATACCATCTTTCGCGTAAGCAAACGGCAGTTTAGCAACGGAGGTCAGAGAAGCGACAGCGCCTTTCTGGTCACGACCGTGCATCGGGTTAGCACCTGGTCCGAACGGCGCGCCAGCACGACGACCATCCGGGGTATTACCGGTTTTCTTACCATACACAACGTTAGAAGTGATGGTCAGAACAGACTGCGTCGGGATAGCGCCACGGTAGGTGGTCAGTTTCTGAATTTTCTTCATGAAACGTTCTACCAGGTCAACCGCCATGTCATCTACACGAGCGTCGTTGTTACCAAACTGCGGGTATTCGCCTTCGATTTCGAAGTCGATAGCCAGACCATCTTCGTCACGAATCGGTTTAACTTTCGCATATTTGATGGCAGACAGGGAGTCAGCCGCAACGGACAGACCTGCGATACCACACGCCATGGTGCGGATAACGTCACGGTCGTGCAACGCCATCAGAGAGGCTTCGTAGCTGTACTTGTCGTGCATGTAGTGGATAACGTTCAGCGCGGTGACATACTGTTTAGCCAGCCAGTCCATGAAGTGATCCATGCGATCCATCACTTCGTCGAAGTTCAGAACATCGCCTTTGATCGGTTCGGATTTCGGACCAACCTGCATTTTCAGTTTTTCATCAACGCCGCCGTTGATTGCGTACAGCATGGTTTTCGCCAGGTTTGCACGCGCACCGAAGAACTGCATTTGTTTACCAACGATCATCGGGCTTACGCAGCATGCGATAGCGTAGTCATCGTTGTTGAAGTCCGGACGCATCAGGTCATCGTTCTCGTACTGCAGAGAAGAGGTGTCGATGGAGACTTTAGCGGCGAATTTCTTGAAGTTCAGCGGCAGTTTTTCAGACCACAGAACGGTGATGTTCGGCTCCGGAGACGGCCCCATGGTGTACAGGGTGTTCAGGAAGCGGAAGCTGTTTTTGGTGACCAAAGTACGGCCATCAACGCCCATACCACCGATAGATTCGGTTGCCCAAATCGGGTCGCCGGAGAACAGTTCATCATATTCCGGAGTACGCAGGAAGCGAACCATACGCAGTTTCATGACCAGGTGGTCAATCATTTCCTGTGCGTCTTGCTCGGTGATTTTGCCTGCTTTCAGGTCACGTTCGATGTACGCATCCAGGAAGGTGGATACACGACCGAAGGACATTGCTGCGCCGTTCTGAGATTTAACCGCAGCCAGGTAACCGAAGTAAGTCCACTGGATTGCTTCCTGAGCGTTAGTCGCCGGGCCAGAGATATCGCAGCCGTATTTAGCCGCCATTTCTTTGATCTGACCCAGAGCGCGGTGCTGTTCAGCGATTTCTTCACGCAGACGGATAGTCGCTTCCAGATTTACGCCGTTTTCCAGATCGGATTGCAGAGACGTAAACTGTGCGAATTTGTCTTTCATCAGGTAGTCGATACCGTACAGCGCTACGCGACGGTAGTCACCGATGATACGGCCACGGCCATACGCATCCGGCAGACCGGTCAGAACGCCGGATTTACGGCAACGCAGGATGTCCGGAGTATAAACGTCGAACACGCCCTGGTTGTGGGTCTTACGGTATTCGGTGAAGATTTTTTTGATCATTGGGTCCAGCTCGCGATTGTACGCTTTGCAGGAACCTTCAACCATTTTGATGCCGCCGAACGGGATAATCGCACGCTTCAGCGGAGCTTCAGTCTGCAGACCAACAATTTTCTCAAGCGCTTTGTTGATGTAGCCAGCGTCGTGAGAAGTGATGGTGGAAGCAACGGAGGTGTCAAAGTCAACAGGCGCGTGAGTGCGGTTTTCCTGTTTAACGCCTTCCATTACGCTGTCCCACAGCTTGGTGGTCGCGTCAGTAGCGCCAGCCAGGAAGGACTCGTCACCCTCATACGGAGTGTAGTTTTTCTGAATGAAGTCACGGACGTTTACTTCATTCTGCCAGTCACCTTTGGTAAAACCTTCCCAGGCTGTGGCTAACTTTTCATTAAGCTCGGACATGTAACACCTACCTTCTTAAGTGGATTTTTTATTTACTGCGTGTAATGGGCATCAACAGATTAATGATGCTCGTTACCACGCAGGTAAATGACCCAGTATGTCAACCCGACCAACAAACCGCCGCCGATAATATTACCGATCGTGACCGGAATCAGGTTATCAGTGATGAAGCTCATCACGGTCAGGTGAGAAAAACTTTCCGGAGACGAACCAACCGCGGTCCAAAACTCCGGTGTAGCGAAATCGCGTATTACAATACCCATAGGAATCATAAACATGTTTGCGATACTGTGCTCAAAACCGCTGGCGACAAACATGGCGACGGGCAGTACCATGATGAACGCTTTGTCCATCAGGCTACGACCTGAGTAGCTCATCCACACGGCCAGACAAACCATCAGGTTCGCCAGAATACCGAGGCAGACAGCTTCAATAAAAGTGTGGTGCATTTTGTGGTCGGCGGTTTGCAGGACGTTAAGTCCCCATTGACCGTTGGCAGTCATATACTCGCCGGAAAGCCACATCAGTAACACGAAAAGCAGAGCGCCAATCAGGTTACCAAAATAGACGTTTAACCAGTTTTTAGCCAGTTGCCCCCAGGTGATGCGACCGCTAGCTTTAGCTACAACGATCAGAACAGTAGAGGTGAAAAGATCAGCGCCGCAAATAACACAGAGAATCAGTCCCAAAGAGAAACAGATACCCCCGATAAGTTTCGCCATGCCATAAGGCATCGCGCCAGTACCGGTTGTCGCAGTAATATAAAAAACAAAGGCAATTGAAATGAATACGCCGGCGGTAATCGCCAGATAGAAAGTCTTAAGCGGATGTTTCGTTGCTTTATAGACGCCTGCTTCTTCAGCCACTTTGGCCATTGCTGCAGGGAGTAAAAGGTCAAAAGGGTTGTCAGCTTTCACACTAACTCTCTCTTTATTAAGTCGGCGACGAGATACTAACAAAGCATTATAGATGAGAATTTGATATAGATCATATCTCGCCTGGCTTATAGGCCCGTAAGTCGCATGGCTTTTATGCAATTACGGTGTAACTTTTTGATTATCCTAATAAAAATAAATTTTAAAAATTATAAATAGAGTTGAATTTTTTCCTGGCTCCTCCTGCTGCACGGTTAATTAATATGGAGTAATCAACAAATAAAGTAACATCACTATGTCAATTAATTTAATGTCAACAACCAATATTTAACCTTGTTATTACATTTTTCGCCGTTTAGTGAAAATAAATAAAACGGGGCCGCAAAGGCGCCCCGTAATATAACGCAGCCGAGAGGGTAAACCTACCCTAAGTCACTCATATGGCCTTATTTTGACCAGTATGCCGCTTTCGCGCGCTGTAATTTATCATACGCTTTTAACAAGGACTGATGCGCCGGAAACGCTTGTAGATCGTGGTCGACAGCCGGTAGTCCATAAAAAGCCGCTTCACCACTAAGCGCAGCGCTGGCGGCTTCTACAGCCTCCGCGCCATACATTTTTATAAAAGCATTGAGATATTGCAGCGGCTGACGCGCATCTTCTTGCGACAGGAGCAGCAGCGTTTGCAGGCAACGGTAATAGTTTGCGCGTGCCGGACTAAAGACCGACGAATTGAACTCCATCGTCCATTCTGTCCAGATTAGCGCCTGCTCCAAATCGCCGCCCGCTAACGCTAACATTGCTTTTAATTCGCCGACGCGCAGTGTATACCAACCATTGTCCGCTCCGGTCGCCAGACCCAACAGTTCACGCACGCGGGTGAAATCGTCAAAACCTTCTTCATCCAATTGTTCAATCAGATTGAGATAGTCTTCTTTATTCCAGGCGCTACCGGGCAGCGAAAGCAGGGTCTCACGAAGATGGCTACCCATATTGTTGTTGGCCAGCCACAGATCTTCGGCAGGATAAATATCAGACATTCCCGGTACGATAATACGACAGGCGTATACGCCGAGATGCTCGTAATCGGCAATGTAAACTTCTTTATCTTCAGCAGCAAAGATGGCCATCAGCGTGGCGAATTCTTCTTCGGTAGTGCCGGAAAAACTCCAGTCCGTGAACGGGTAATCGGCGTCCTGTTTGAACAGATCCCAGGAAATCAGGCCGCTGGAGTCGATGAAGTGGGTCTCCAGATTAGTGTGCTCCGCGACTTCTTCATCATCGAACGTTGGTGGCGTGAAGACATCAAGATCTTTCAGTCCGCGTCCCTGGAGTAGCTCGGTCACTGTACGTTCCAGCGCAACGCCAAAGTCAGGATGCGCGCCAAAAGAAGCAAAGCAGGTACCGTTAGCCGGGTTGAACAGCACGACGCAGATAACCGGATACTTACCGCCCAGTGAGCCGTCATAGGCGAAAATCGGGAAACCCTCGGCTTCCAGCGTGGCGATTGACTCCATTACCGCCGGATAACGCGCCATCACCTCTGCGGGAATCTCCGGCAGACTGATACTTTCCGCAATGATGCGATTTTTCACATAACGCTCGAAGACTTCCGACAGTCCCTGAACGCGGGCTTCATTACGCGTATTGCCGGCGGACATTCCGTTAGAGACGTACAGGTTGCCGATGATATTCATCGGAATATACACGGTCTGGTTATCGGACTGACGGGTAAATGGCAGGCCGCAGACGCCGCGAGCTTCATTGCCGGACTGAAGATCAATTAACTGGCTTCCGGTGAGTTCATTTTCCGGATCGTAAAACGCGCGCAGACGGGCATCAAGCAAGCCTTCCGGTACGTCGTCATTTTCAGTCAGCGGAAACCACTTTTCATTCGGATAATGCACGAATGGCCCGTTGGCGATCGTTTCGCCAAGCCAGAAATCAGCAAAAAAGTAGTTGGTTGACAGACGCTCGAAGTATTCGCCCAGCGCCGAGGCCAGCGCCGCTTTTTTGGTCGCGCCTTTTCCGTTGGTAAAGCATAACGCGCACTCTTTATCGCGAATATGCACTGACCAGACGTTTGGCACCGGGTTCAGCCAGGAGGCCTCTTCGATGTGAAAGCCGAGGTCGAGTAACTTTTGCTGGAAGCGGGCGATGGAGTCTTCCAGCGCGGCGTCTTTGCCGGGAATAAATGTTTGCGTCATGAAAATCACTTTTGTCGTACGGAAAGCGCGCAATGATACGGGTTTTATGTGACGGGCGCTATCTCGCCGGGACATCGGCGGAAATAAAAGTATTGGCTATGCTTTTACACTGGAATTCACAGGAAGAGCATAAAAAATGAAAGCATTTGATTTGCAACGAATGGCGCTGGATAACGTGCCGGTAGCGTTTTTGGGGGAAGTGGCGCTGCGTAGCTTTTACACCTTTGTTCTGGTGTTTCTTTTCTTAAAGGTGACAGGACGACGCGGCGTACGGCAAATGTCGCTTTTTGAAGTGCTGATCATTTTGACATTGGGATCGGCGGCAGGCGACGTCGCGTTTTATGATGACGTTCCGATGCTCCCTGTTCTGGTGGTATTCATCACCCTGGCGCTGCTCTATCGCCTGGTCATGTGGCTGATGGCGCATAGTGAAAAGTTGGAAGATCTGCTGGAAGGCAAGTCGGTGGTCATTGTTGAAGACGGCGAACTGGCGTGGGAAAAACTGCAGCGCTCGAACATGACGGAGTTTGAATTTTTTATGGAGCTTCGCTTGAATGGCGTTGAGCAACTGGGGCAGGTCAGACTGGCCATCCTGGAGACAAACGGACAAATCAGCGTCTATTTCTTTGAAAATAAAGACGTTAAGCCGGGGTTAAGCATTCTTCCTGAGCACTGTACGCCACGCTTTATCGTGGCGCCGGAGGCTGGCGACTATGCCTGCGTACGTTGCAGTGAAGTGATACGCATGAATGTCGGGGAAAAGCAATTATGTCCGCGCTGCGCAAATCCAGAATGGACGAAGGCAAGCCGGGCTAAACGCGTTGTTTAACAGCGAAAATATCGGATTTATACGGTGAATCCGGAAGATTCTGTTGTGTGACGCATGCCGCATTTTCTCCTCGCATTGTTTTACCCATTGCGGCGCGTGTCACTGAATGATAAAACCGATATTCACATGAATAACGTTTGCCTGATGTCTGTCAGGCAGGAAACAATGCAGCGTGGTGAGGGGAAATGGCTCAGGTCTTTAATTTTAGTTCAGGTCCGGCGATGCTACCGGCGGAAGTACTTAAACTGGCGCAACAGGAACTGCGTGACTGGCACGGTCTTGGTACGTCGGTAATGGAAATTAGCCATCGAGGCAAAGAGTTTATCCAGGTCGCTGAAGAGGCGGAGCAGGATTTTCGCGATCTCCTTAATATCCCCTCCAACTATAAAGTTTTATTTTGTCACGGCGGCGGTCGCGGGCAGTTTGCTGGCGTGCCGCTCAATCTGCTGGGCGATAAAACCACGGCGGATTATGTCGATGCCGGTTACTGGGCGGCGAGCGCCATCAAAGAAGCCAAAAAATACTGTGCGCCGCAGATTATCGACGCCAAAATCACCGTTGACGGCAAACGTGCCGTAAAACCGATGCGCGAGTGGCAGCTTTCCGATAACGCCGCTTATTTACACTATTGCCCGAATGAGACCATTGACGGCATCGCCATCGATGAAACGCCGGATTTTGGCCCGGAAGTGGTCGTCACGGCGGATTTTTCTTCTACCATCCTGTCTGCGCCGCTGGACGTCTCTCGCTATGGCGTAATTTATGCTGGCGCGCAGAAGAATATCGGTCCGGCAGGACTGACGCTGGTTATTGTCCGGGAGGATCTGTTAGGCAAGGCGCATGAGAGCTGCCCGTCCATCCTCGACTACACCGTCCTGAATGATAACGACTCGATGTTTAATACGCCGCCGACTTTCGCTTGGTATCTTTCCGGTCTGGTGTTCAAATGGTTGAAAGCGCAGGGCGGCGTGGCGGCGATGCACAAAATCAATCAGCAAAAAGCGGAGTTGCTGTACGGTGTGATTGATAACAGCGATTTCTACCGTAACGATGTCGCACAGGCCAACCGTTCGCGGATGAATGTTCCGTTCCAGTTAGCGGACAATGCGCTGGACAAGGTCTTTCTGGAAGAGTCTTTCGCCGCCGGTCTGCACGCCTTAAAAGGGCACCGTGTTGTTGGCGGGATGCGCGCCTCTATCTATAACGCCATGCCGATTGAAGGGGTAAAAGCGCTAACCGATTTCATGATCGATTTTGAGCGTCGCCACGGCTAATACGTTTCTTTTTTCATCCCCACGGCCAGTCTGTGGGGTTTTTATTTCTGTTTTTTGAGAGTTGAGTTTCATGGAATCCCTGACGTTACAACCCATCGCGCGGGTCGATGGCGCCATTAATTTACCTGGCTCCAAAAGTGTTTCAAACCGTGCTTTGCTCCTGGCGGCTTTAGCTTGTGGTAAAACCGTTCTGATGAATCTGCTGGATAGCGATGACGTCCGCCATATGCTCAATGCCCTGAGCGCGTTGGGGATCAATTACACCCTTTCTGCCGATCGCACCCGCTGTGATATCACGGGTAATGGCGGCGCATTACATGCGCCAGGCGCTCTGGAACTGTTTCTCGGTAATGCCGGAACCGCGATGCGTCCGTTAGCGGCAGCGCTATGTCTGGGGCAAAATGAGATAGTGTTAACCGGCGAACCGCGTATGAAAGAGCGTCCGATAGGCCATCTGGTCGATTCGCTGCGTCAGGGCGGGGCGAATATTGATTACCTGGAGCAGGAAAACTATCCGCCCCTGCGTCTGCGCGGCGGTTTTACCGGCGGCGACATTGAGGTTGATGGTAGCGTTTCCAGCCAGTTCCTGACCGCTCTGCTGATGACGGCGCCGCTGGCGCCTGAAGACACAATTATTCGCGTTAAAGGCGAACTGGTATCAAAACCTTACATCGATATCACGCTAAATTTAATGAAAACCTTTGGCGTGGAGATAGCGAACCATCACTACCAACAATTTGTCGTGAAGGGCGGTCAAAAGTATCACTCTCCAGGTCGCTATCTGGTCGAGGGCGATGCCTCGTCAGCGTCCTATTTTCTCGCCGCTGGGGCGATAAAAGGCGGCACGGTAAAAGTGACCGGGATTGGCCGCAAAAGTATGCAGGGCGATATTCGTTTTGCCGATGTGCTGGAGAAAATGGGCGCGACCATTACCTGGGGCGATGATTTTATTGCCTGCACGCGCGGCGAATTGCACGCCATAGATATGGATATGAACCATATTCCGGATGCGGCGATGACGATTGCCACCACGGCGCTGTTTGCGAAAGGAACCACGACGTTGCGCAATATTTATAACTGGCGAGTGAAAGAAACCGATCGCCTGTTCGCGATGGCGACCGAGCTACGTAAAGTGGGCGCTGAAGTCGAAGAAGGGCACGACTATATTCGTATCACGCCGCCGGCGAAGCTCCAACACGCGGATATTGGCACGTACAACGACCACCGTATGGCGATGTGTTTCTCACTGGTCGCACTGTCCGATACGCCAGTCACGATCCTGGACCCTAAATGTACCGCAAAAACGTTCCCTGATTATTTCGAACAACTGGCGCGAATGAGTACGCCTGCCTAAGTCTTCTGTTGCGCCAGTCGACGGGCTGGCGCGCCGAGTCCGTATTCGCACTATTTTTATAATTATGACTAATGCTAATTTGTTGATGATTTAACACATTGATTTATGTGTTTTTTATAATAGTTATCAACGGAAGATTAGTATGAAAAATAAATCATTATTACTGGCGGTGGCGATTTCCGCTACGCTACTGGCAGGATGTAAAAATGGCGTGAATGGCAATTTAATCGCCAGCTCCGGCATGTCAGCCTACAAAGCCGCCACACTGTCCGATGCGGATGTTAAAGCATTATCTAATAATGCCTGTAAACAAATGGACAGCGAGAATCAACTGGCAGGTTCGAAAAGCAAATACACCAAACGTCTGAGCAAAATCGCTAAAGCGCTGGGTAACAACATTGACGGTACGCCGGTTAGCTATAAAGTCTATATGACCAGCGATATCAACGCATGGGCGATGGCGAACGGTTGCGTTCGCGTATACTCCGGCCTGATGGATCTGATGACCGATAATGAAATTGAAGGCGTACTGGGCCATGAACTGGGGCATGTCTCTTTAGGGCACTCCCGCAAGGCAATGCAGACCGCCTATGCCACGCTGGCGGCTCGCGATGCGATTTCCGCCACCAGCGGCGTCGCAGCGCAGCTTTCCCAGTCTCAATTGGGCGATCTGGCGGAAGGCGTCATCAATTCGGCGTTTTCTCGCAGTCAGGAGTCGGATGCGGATGACTTCTCTTACGATCTGCTGAAAAAACGTGGGATTAACACCCAGGGCTTAGTCACGGCATTCGATAAATTCGCCACAATGGACGCAGGTCATGCAAAATCATTGATGGACTCCCACCCGGCCTCAGCCGATCGCGCGCAGCATATGCGCGACAGAATTGCCGAAGATAAAAAGTAAATCATTGTCATCTTTCGGGCTGGTTTCTCGCCAGCCCGCTATAATTGCGCAATTATTCCGCATCTGATTACAGACAAAACTGGTTTTTGCACGCAACGTTAACGGTCGCGAGCGTTGGCGCGTATAATGCGCGGCGTTTACGTTAACGGTACGCCTGTTTAAGGAGATAAAGATGACGGCAATTGCCCCGGTAATAACCATTGATGGCCCAAGCGGTGCAGGTAAAGGCACCTTGTGCAAAGCAATGGCGGAAGCATTGCAATGGCATCTGCTGGATTCCGGCGCGATATACCGCGTACTGGCGCTGGCGGCATTGCACCACCATGTCGATCTCGCCTCTGAAGATGCGTTGGTGCCGCTGGCGTCCCATCTGGACGTGCGTTTCGTCTCAACGGACGGCAACCTGGAAGTTATCCTGGAAGGCGAGGACGTTAGCGGCGAAATCCGTACGCAGGAAGTCGCGAACGCGGCATCCCAGGTGGCGGCATTCCCACGCGTGCGTGAAGCGCTTCTTCGCCGCCAACGCGCATTCCGCGAAGCGCCTGGTTTAATCGCCGATGGACGCGATATGGGGACCGTGGTCTTCCCGGATGCGCCGGTAAAAATTTTCCTTGACGCCTCCTCGGAGGAACGTGCGCATCGACGTATGCTACAGTTGCAGGAGAATGGCTTTAGTGTTAACTTTGAACGCCTTTTGGCCGAGATCAAGGAACGCGACGATCGCGATCGTAATCGCGCTGTAGCGCCGTTAGTTCCTGCTGCTGATGCATTAGTTTTGGATTCTACCCGATTAAGCATTGAGCAAGTGATTGAAAAAGCGTTACAATATGCGCGCCAAAAATTGGCTCTCGCTTAAATGCGACCGAATTTGTAGTACCCCCGTTGCAAAGGATTGACAGCGGGTATGTTAAACAACCCCATCCGGCACGGAGCCAGGTGGACGTTAAATATGAAACCTGAAGATTAAACATGACTGAATCTTTTGCTCAACTCTTTGAAGAATCCTTAAAAGAAATCGAAACCCGCCCGGGTTCCATCGTTCGTGGTGTTGTTGTTGCTATCGACAAAGACGTAGTACTGGTTGACGCCGGTCTGAAATCTGAGTCTGCCATTCCGGCTGAGCAGTTCAAAAACGCCCAGGGCGAACTGGAAATCCAGGTTGGTGACGAAGTTGACGTTGCTCTGGATGCAGTAGAAGACGGCTTCGGTGAAACTCTGCTCTCTCGTGAGAAAGCTAAACGTCACGAAGCATGGATCACGCTGGAAAAAGCTTACGAAGATGCTGAAACTGTTACCGGTGTTATCAACGGCAAAGTTAAGGGTGGCTTCACTGTTGAGCTGAACGGTATTCGCGCGTTCCTGCCAGGTTCTCTGGTAGACGTTCGTCCGGTGCGTGACACTCTGCACCTGGAAGGCAAAGAGCTTGAATTCAAAGTAATCAAGCTGGACCAGAAACGTAACAACGTTGTGGTTTCTCGTCGTGCCGTTATCGAATCCGAAAACAGCGCAGAACGCGATCAGCTGCTGGAAAACCTGCAGGAAGGCATGGAAGTTAAAGGTATCGTTAAGAACCTCACTGACTACGGTGCATTCGTTGATCTGGGCGGCGTTGACGGCCTGCTGCACATCACTGATATGGCCTGGAAACGCGTTAAGCATCCGAGCGAAATCGTGAACGTTGGCGACGAAATCAACGTGAAAGTGCTGAAATTCGACCGCGAGCGTACCCGTGTATCCCTGGGCCTGAAACAGCTGGGCGAAGATCCGTGGGTTGCTATCGCTAAACGTTATCCGGAAGGTACCAAACTGACCGGTCGCGTGACCAACCTGACCGACTACGGCTGCTTCGTTGAAATCGAAGAAGGCGTTGAAGGCCTGGTTCACGTTTCCGAAATGGACTGGACCAACAAAAACATCCACCCGTCCAAAGTGGTTAACGTTGGCGACGTAGTGGAAGTGATGGTTCTGGATATCGACGAAGAACGTCGTCGTATCTCCCTGGGTCTGAAGCAGTGCAAATCTAACCCGTGGCAGCAGTTCGCAGAAACCCACAACAAGGGCGACCGCGTTGAAGGTAAAATCAAGTCTATCACTGACTTCGGTATCTTCATCGGCCTGGACGGCGGCATCGACGGCCTGGTTCACCTGTCTGACATCTCCTGGAACGTTGCAGGCGAAGAAGCAGTTCGTGAATACAAAAAAGGCGACGAAATCGCTGCAGTTGTTCTGCAGGTTGACGCAGAACGTGAACGTATCTCCCTGGGCGTTAAACAGCTCGCAGAAGATCCGTTCAACAACTGGGTTGCTCTGAACAAGAAAGGCGCTATCGTAACCGGTAAAGTCACTGCAGTTGACGCGAAAGGCGCAACCGTAGAACTGGCTGACGGCGTTGAAGGTTACCTGCGTGCTTCTGAAGCATCCCGTGACCGCGTTGAAGATGCGACTCTGGTTCTGAGCGTTGGCGACGACGTTGAAGCTAAATTCACCGGCGTTGATCGTAAAAACCGCGCAATCAGCCTGTCTGTTCGTGCGAAAGACGAAGCTGACGAGAAAGATGCCATCGCAACTGTTAACAAACAGGAAGATGCAAACTTCTCTAACAACGCAATGGCTGAAGCATTCAAAGCAGCTAAAGGCGAGTAATCCTCTGAAACTTCGGGCCTTTTAGTCCGAAGTATAACGAGATTACTTGACAGATTGCAGGTTTCGGCCTGTAATCAAGCACTAAGGGCGGCTACGGCCGCCCTTAATCAATCTCACGGCTGCAGCCAATTTGCCTTTAAGGAACCGGAGGAATCATGACCAAGTCAGAATTGATTGAAAGACTTGCAACCCAGCAATCTCACATTCCCGCTAAGGCGGTTGAAGACGCGGTAAAAGAGATGCTGGAGCATATGGCCTCGACTCTTGCGCAGGGCGAGCGTATTGAAATCCGCGGTTTCGGCAGTTTTTCTTTGCATTACCGCGCGCCTCGTACCGGACGTAACCCTAAGACCGGCGATAAAGTGGAACTGGAAGGAAAATACGTTCCTCACTTTAAACCGGGTAAAGAACTGCGCGATCGCGCCAATATTTACGGTTAAGTTTTAACGCAAAACTTGAACCCGAAAAAAGCACCGTCAGGGTGCTTTTTTCATTTATACGCCGTCAGGCGCAAACGCTATTCGACCGAAAACTGGAAAACGTTTCGCATTTTTTGCTGCGTCTTACATTTATCAGGTAAAAAACCTGGAATCCGCGCCGTATAGCACAAAATCCCCTCCAGACAATGGCGTCCTGAACCTGCACACTTTCCCGCACAGGGAGGTGTCTATGAAGATAACGACGGTCAGCGTATGCGTAGTATGCGGCATACTTCCGCTCATGATATTGCCAGTATTACCTGATACGTGGATTCTCGCGGTGCTGTTTTGTCTGGCATGTTTGCTGTGCCTCATACCCCATCACTATGCGCGCTACGCGGCATTAACCTTGCTCTTTTTCATGTGGGGGATATTTGCCGCCAGGCAGGCCATCTGGGCGGGAAACGTCCTGCCCGCCGCGACGCAGGAGGCGACAGTCGTCATTACTGCCACCGATCATATGACCACTCATTATGGGCGAATCACCCATTTGCGCGGAAAGCCGCTCTTTCCTGCTGTAGGGATTGTCCTGCATGGCCAGTACTTACCCACGGAAGTGTGTGCCGGGCAACAGTGGGCGATGACGCTGAAGGTCAGAGCGGTACACGGACAGCTTAACGAAGGCGGTTTTGATAGCCAACGTTACGCGCTGGCGCAGCATCAACCGTTGACCGGGCGTTTTCTACAGGCTAAAGCGATTAACCCTGAGTGTAGCTTGCGAGGGCGCTATCTTGCTTCGCTTCGCGCTACGCTTGCGCCTTATCCGTGGCAGCAGGTTATTCTGGCGTTGGGAATGGGGGAGCGGGGAGCTGTGTCGCAGGAGGTGAAGGCCGTTATGCGCGATACGGGGACTGCCCATTTGATGGCGATTTCCGGCCTGCATATCGCTTTTGCCGCGTTATTGGCTGCCGGATTAATCCGTGGCGGACAATTCTTTTTGCCGGTCAGATGGATTCGTTGGCAGACGCCATTGCTGGGCGGCATTCTTTGCGCGATATGTTATGCCTGGCTTACCGGCTTACAACCGCCTGCGCTGCGCACGGTGGCGGCGCTGAGCGTCTGGGGAGGATTAAAATTAAGCGGACGACAGTGGAGCGGCTGGCAAGTCTGGTGCTGCTGTCTGGCCGCGATTATTTTCGCCGATCCTGTAGCGGTTATATCACAAAGCCTTTGGCTGTCAGCATTTGCGGTTGCCGGCCTGTTATTCTGGTATCAGTGGTTTCCTGCGCCAAACGGAAATTTTCCACGGGGCGTACGCTGGTTGCTTAACCTGCTTCACCTACAGGCAGGCATTACACTTCTGCTTTTGCCTCTCCAGGTGGCGCTTTTTCATGGCATAAGCGTTACCGCAATGCTGGCGAATCTTTTTGCCGTACCCTGGGTCACATTTGTGACGGTTCCACTCATCCTGGCGGGAATGATTCTGCATTTAACCGGGCCGTTTTTTCTTGAAGAGTGGGTATGGTACCTGACCGATCGCGCGTTAGCCGCGCTATTTTACCTGTTGAATGCTTTACCGCAGGGCTGGGTCAATATTGATAACCGTTGGCAGTGGCTGACGCTTTTACCCTGGCTAACGCTTATCGCGTGGCGATTAAACGTCTGGCGTACCTGTCCGGCGGTCTGTTTATGCGGGTTATTGTTGATGAGCTGGCCACTCTGGCGGCCGATAAACGCCAGCGGATGGCAGGTGCATATGCTGGATGTCGGTCAGGGGCTGGCGATAGCGATCGTCAGGGGCGATAAAGTAATACTCTACGATACCGGTCGGGCATGGCCGGAGGGCGACAGCGGGCAACAGGTTATTATTCCCTGGTTGCGCTGGCATAATCTGACGCCGGAGGGCGTTATTTTGAGTCATGAGCATCTGGATCATCGGGGCGGGCTGCGTTCGCTACAGCAGGTCTGGCCGTCAATGTGGATTCGCAGCCCGTTAGGCTGGCAGGGACATTTGCCCTGTTTTCGCGGCGAGCAGTGGCAATGGCAGGGGCTAACGTTTCAGGCGCACTGGCCGTTACGCGAAAGTGCCGATCGAGGAAATAACCGTTCTTGTGTGGTCAAAGTGGATGACGGTGTACATAGCATCCTGCTCACGGGCGATATCGAAGCGGGCGCTGAACAAAAAATGCTAAGTCGTTACTGGCGACATCTTGCGGCGACGTTTATCCAGGTGCCGCATCATGGTAGTAATACGTCGTCGTCGCTACCATTTATTCAGCGCGTACATGGTGAAGCGGCGCTGGCGTCCGCATCGCGCTATAACGCATGGCGGCTGCCGTCCCGCAAGGTAAAACAGCGCTACCGACAGCAGGCGTATCAGTGGTTTGATACACCCCACCAGGGGCAAATTTCGCTGCTGTTTTCTCCGCAGGGCTGGCGCATACAAGGCTTACGGGATCAAATTTTACCTCGCTGGTATCATCAGTGGTTTGGCGTGTCCGAGGATAACGGGTAGAATATGCGGCTATTTCAACAAATGCTGGTTTTTTGAATGCATAACGATAAAGATCTCTCTACGTGGCAGACCTTCCGCCGACTGTGGCCAACCATAGCGCCTTTTAAAGCAGGTCTGATCGTGGCGGGCATAGCGTTAATTCTCAACGCAGCCAGCGATACCTTCATGCTATCGCTCCTCAAGCCATTACTGGATGATGGTTTCGGTAAAACGGATCGCTCAGTGTTGCTGTGGATGCCGCTGGTGGTTATTGGGCTGATGATATTACGAGGCATCACTAGCTATATCTCCAGCTACTGTATTTCATGGGTGTCAGGCAAGGTGGTAATGACCATGCGCCGTCGCCTGTTTGGCCATATGATGGGAATGCCCGTCGCTTTCTTTGATAAACAGTCTACCGGTACGCTGCTGTCGCGTATTACATACGATTCAGAACAGGTTGCCTCTTCTTCATCTGGCGCGCTGATTACCGTGGTGCGTGAAGGGGCATCGATCATCGGATTGTTTATCATGATGTTCTATTACAGCTGGCAGCTGTCGATCATCCTGGTTGTTTTAGCGCCGATTGTGTCGATTGCAATTCGCGTTGTCTCAAAGCGGTTCCGCAGCATCAGTAAAAATATGCAGAACACGATGGGACAAGTGACTACCAGCGCTGAACAAATGCTGAAAGGACACAAAGAGGTACTGATTTTTGGCGGTCAGGAAGTCGAAACTAAACGCTTTGATAAAGTCAGCAATAAGATGCGACTGCAAGGCATGAAAATGGTCTCTGCCTCGTCAATTTCCGATCCTATCATTCAGCTCATTGCCTCGCTGGCGCTGGCGTTTGTCCTCTATGCTGCGAGCTTCCCAAGCGTAATGGATAGCCTGACGGCTGGGACCATCACCGTGGTGTTCTCCTCCATGATCGCGCTGATGCGTCCATTAAAATCGCTGACAAACGTTAACGCGCAGTTCCAGCGTGGGATGGCGGCTTGTCAGACGTTGTTTGCGATTCTGGACAGCGAACAGGAGAAAGATGAAGGTAAACGTGTCATTGACCGCGCGACCGGCGATCTCGAATTCCGCAATGTGACGTTTACTTACCCGGGCCGTGAAGTGCCGGCATTGCGTAACATCAATTTGAAAATTCCTGCCGGGAAAACCGTGGCGCTGGTGGGGCGTTCCGGATCGGGTAAATCAACTATCGCCAGTCTGATCACCCGTTTCTACGATATTGATGAAGGACACATCCTGATGGATGGTCACGATCTACGCGAATACACTCTGGCCTCTCTACGTAATCAGGTGGCGCTGGTTTCGCAAAACGTACATCTGTTTAACGACACGGTCGCCAATAACATTGCTTATGCCCGGACGGAAGAATACAGCCGCGAGCAGATTGAAGAGGCGGCGCGCATGGCCTATGCCATGGACTTTATCAACAAGATGGATAATGGCCTGGATACCATCATCGGCGAAAACGGCGTGCTGCTTTCCGGCGGTCAACGCCAGCGTATCGCGATTGCCCGCGCCTTACTGCGCGACAGCCCGATTCTGATCCTTGATGAAGCTACGTCCGCGCTGGATACCGAATCTGAACGTGCGATTCAGGCAGCGTTGGATGAGCTGCAGAAAAACCGTACCTCTCTGGTGATTGCGCACCGTCTCTCCACCATCGAACAGGCGGATGAGATCGTTGTGGTCGAAGACGGCATTATCGTTGAGCGCGGCACTCATAGCGAGCTGCTGGCGCAACACGGCGTTTACGCCCAGCTACATAAGATGCAATTTGGCCAATGATTGCGCGTATCTGGTCGGGTGAGTCCCCGCTATGGCGGTTACTGCTGCCGCTCTCCTGGCTGTATGGCCTGGTGAGCGGGGCGATTCGTCTGAGCTATAAGCTTGGTTTGAAACGCGCCTGGCGAGCGCCAGTACCGGTGGTTGTGGTAGGGAATCTTACGGCTGGCGGTAACGGTAAAACCCCCGTAGTTATTTGGCTGGTGGAAAAGCTGCAACAGCGTGGCGTGCGCGTGGGGGTCGTTTCCCGCGGCTACGGCGGGAAAGCTGCCGCTTATCCGCTACTTCTGACGCCGGAGACGACAACCGCAGAAGCGGGAGATGAACCGGTATTGATTTATCAACGGACCGGCGCGCCTGTCGCGGTAGCGCCTGAACGCGCCGCGGCGGTGAAAGCGATTCTGGCGGCGCATAATGTGCAGATTATTATCACTGACGATGGGTTGCAGCATTACCGACTCGCGCGAGATATTGAAATTGTGGTGATTGACGGGGTGCGCCGTTTTGGCAACGGCTGGTGGCTTCCTGCCGGTCCTATGCGCGAGCGCGCCAGTCGCCTGAAAACCGTAGACGCCGCTATCGTGAATGGCGGCGTCGCCCGGGCTGGCGAAATCCCCATGCAGCTAGCGCCTGGACTGGCGGTGAACTTACGTACGGGAGCGCGTTGCGATGTGGCGCAACTGAGCAATATTGTGGCGATGGCGGGCATCGGTCATCCGCCGCGCTTTTTCGCCACGCTGGAAGCCTGTGGCGCGCATCCGCAAAAGTGCGTCCCGCTGGCCGATCATCAAACGCTCGCCCCTGCTGACGTTCAGGCGTTGGTCGGTGAAGGGCAGACCCTGGTAATGACGGAAAAAGACGCGGTGAAATGCCGTGCTTTTGCCGAAGATAACTGGTGGTTCTTACCGGTTGATGCGCATTTGTCCGGTGAGCAGCCTGATAAGTTGCTTCAACATATCACCTCGCTGGTTCGCTAGCGTCCCCCAATGCAGCGGCAGTGATGAATTTATGGAGTCATGAATGTCATTGCCGTACCTTTCTCTTTCCCAGGCCCGTTGTCTTCACCTTGCTGCGCAGGGGCTATTGAAAAAGCCGCGCCGTAACGCGCTGCCTGGCGATGTTCTTGCCGCCATCTCACGCATGGCGTTGCTGCAAATTGATACCATCAATGTTGTCGCACGTAGCCCCTATCTGGTGCTGTTTAGCCGTCTCGGTTCGTACCCGCAGGCCTGGCTGGATGAGGCGCTGCGACGCGGCGAGTTAATGGAATACTGGGCGCATGAGGCCTGTTTCTTACCACGCCGCGACTTTAAACTTATCCGCCATCGTATGCTGTCGCCGGAAAAGATGGGCTGGAAATATCGCGCGGCATGGATGCATGAGCACGCGGAAGAAATAGAACAGCTAGTGCGGCATATTCAGGAGCACGGTCCGGTGCGTTCTGCCGATTTTGAACATGCGCAGAAAGGCGTCAGCGGCTGGTGGGAATGGAAACCACATAAACGCCACCTTGAGGGTTTATTTACCGCCGGAAAAGTCATGGTTGTTGAGCGGCGTAATTTTCAACGTGTATATGATTTAACGCCCCGTGTGATGCCGGACTGGGATGATGAACGCGATGGACTGTCACAGTCGCAGGCGGAAAGCCTGATGCTGGATAATAGCGCGCGCAGTCTGGGGATTTTCCGTGAACAGTGGCTGGCGGATTACTACCGCCTGAAACGTCCTGACCTGAAGGGATGGCGGGAGAGCCGGGCGGAACAGCAGCAGATTATTCCGGTCGAGGTGGAAACGTTGGGGCGGATGTGGCTTCATGCCGATCTTCTTTCGCAGCTTGAAACGGCGCTGAATAACGCCTTAAAGGCGACCCATAGCGCAGTGCTGTCGCCTTTCGATCCTGTGGTATGGGATCGCAAGCGGGCAGCGCAGCTTTTCGGATTTAACTATCGGCTGGAATGTTATACGCCTGCGGCGAAGCGCCAGTACGGTTATTTTGTGCTGCCGCTATTATACCAGGGCCGTTTAGTCGGGCGAATGGATGCCAAAATGCATCGTAAAACAGGGGTGCTTGAGGTTATCTCGCTGTATCTGGAGGACGATATTCGTCCTGGCGTTAATCTGCAAAAAGGAATCTGGCAGGCGATTAGCGCGTTTGCTGCCTGGCAACGGGCATCGCGCGTGACGCTGGGACAATGTCCGCCAGGCCTGTTTAGCGCCATGCGTCATGGCTGGGAAATAGACCCTGCACCATAACCGATTATGTTAATATTGAAGGATTCACAATCCGGTCCATCTGGAGGAACTATGGATCATCGTCTGCTTGAAATCATCGCCTGCCCGGTATGTAACGGCAAACTCTGGTATAACCAGGAACAGCAAGAATTAATTTGCAAACTGGATAATCTCGCTTTCCCGTTACGCGACGGCATTCCTGTATTGCTGGAAAATGAAGCTCGCGCCCTGACATCTGATGAGAGTAAATCATGAGTTTCGTCGTCATCATTCCGGCCCGTTTTTCATCTACCCGACTGCCAGGCAAACCATTAGTGGATATTAATGGTAAGCCCATGATTGTTCATGTCCTGGAGCGGGCGCGCGAATCTGGCGCGGAACGCATTATTGTCGCGACCGATCATGAAGACGTGGCTCGTGCGGTAGAAGCGGCTGGCGGCGAAGTGTGCATGACGCGCGCCGATCACCAGTCCGGCACCGAACGGTTGGCGGAAGTGGTAGAGAAGTGCGGATTCAGCGACGATACCGTTATTGTGAACGTTCAGGGCGATGAGCCGATGATCCCGGCGGTTATTATTCGCCAGGTCGCGGAAAATCTGGCGCAGCGCCAGGTTGGCATGGCGACGCTGGCGGTGCCGATTCACAGCGCCGAAGAAGCGTTTAACCCGAATGCGGTAAAAGTCGTGTTGGATGCCGAAGGCTATGCGCTTTACTTTTCCCGAGCGACGATTCCCTGGGATCGCGACCGCTTTGCAAAAAGTCTGGAAACGGTAGGGGATACTTGCCTGCGTCACTTGGGTATTTACGGCTATCGCGCGGGATTTATCCGCCGTTACGTGAGCTGGCAACCCAGCCCGCTGGAACATATTGAAATGCTGGAGCAACTCCGTGTGCTGTGGTACGGCGAAAAAATTCATGTCGCCGTCGCCAAAGCGGTGCCCGGCACGGGCGTAGACACCGCCGACGACCTGGAGCGCGTACGCGCTGAAATGCGTTAACATGATCCTGTTCATGATCGTCTTAGACGGTCATGAACAGCGCGGTATGATAGCGCAAAGATGAATACTCACGTCTGCTCATCAGTGGCGGCTTTCTCGTACCGTTACGATTTTCCTCATTTTTCTTTTCTTCCCTTGATCTGATACGGGTGACATCTGTCCATACGACGCTCATTATTAAAGCAGTAGCACTAATGGGGGTAATCTGGAATGGAACAGTTGCGGGCCGAACTCAGTCATTTGTTGGGTGAAAAACTTAGCCGTATAGAGTGCGTGAATGAGAAAGCGGATTCCGCATTGTGGTCATTATATGACAGCCAGGGAAATCCGATGCCGCTGATGGCGCGAAGTTTTACCACTCCTGGCGTTGCGCAGCAACTGGCATGGAAAACCTCAATGCTGGCGCGTAGCGGTACGGTGAGGATGCCGGTAATCTATGGCGTATTGACGCATGAAGAGCATCCTGGTCCGGATGTGCTGCTACTGGAACGACTGCGCGGTGTGCCGGTCGAGGCGCCGGCGCGCACTCCGGAACGCTGGGAACAGCTAAAAGATCAGATTGTCGAAGGATTGTTAGCCTGGCATCGGCAGGATAGCCGCGGTTGCGTTGGCGCCGTAGACCATACTCAGGAGAATATCTGGCCTTCCTGGTATCGTCAGCGGGTGGAGGTGCTGTGGACGACGCTAAATCAGTTCAGCAATACCGGCCTGACGATGCAGGACAGACGCATTCTGTTTCGTACCAGAGAATGTCTTCCTTCGTTATTTGAAGGGTTTAACGACAACTGCGTACTGGTGCATGGCAACTTCTGCCTGCGCAGTATGCTTAAAGACGCCCGTAGCGATCAGCTTCTGGCGATGGTCGGCCCCGGGCTGATGCTGTGGGCGCCGAGAGAGTTCGAACTGTTTCGCCTGATGGATAATCCATTGGCGGAGGGATTGCTTTGGCATTATCTGCAACGCGCGCCAGTGGCGGAGTCATTCATCTGGCGGCGTTGGCTCTATGTGCTGTGGGACGAGGTTGCGCAATTGGTCAATACCGGACGTTTTAACCGTACCAATTTTGATCTGGCGGCGAAATCATTACTCCCCTGGCTTGCCTGATATGCCTTTCAGCCATTGCCAAAGTCGTCCTAAGGTTTCATACCCAGCGCGATCGCTGTGCATCAGCCAGACCGGGGACGGAATTGCCCGCTCCCAGGGATTGAGCGGCGAATCGATCGCCAACTGATTCGCCGGCGCGGGAAGCGGATTCAGCCCGGCATGCTGAAAGAAAATCATCGCACGCGGCAAATGCGAGGCGGAGGTTACCAACAGGAAAGGGGCGTCGCCGATGGCCTGCTTAACGGCGACGGCTTCTTCTTCCGTATCTTTTGGCTTATCCAGCGTAATAATATCGCTACGCGGTACGCCCAGCGACTGCGCCACCCGCGCACCGACTTCCGCCGTGCTTACCGTATTGGTTTTTGCTACGCCGCCGGTAAAAATCAGCTTTGCTCCCGGATTCGCGCGCCACAGCCGGATGCCTTCCGCCAGCCGCGGCAAGCTGTTGTTAATTAAATTAGAGCTCGGCGCCCACTGCGGGTTCCAGGTATAGCCGCCGCCGAGAACCACAATATATTCCACCTTTTGCGGACCCTGCCAGGTAGGGTAGCGGTTTTCTATCGGACGCAGCAAATGGTCGGAAACGGGTTGCAGGCTTAATAGCAATAGCGCCAGCCAACCTACGCTGATAAATACTTTTCCGGTCTTCTGAAAGCGGCTAAACCAGAGCAGCGCCAGGCCGACACCAATGATCAGCAACATCAGCGGAAGCGGCAATAACATACCGCCAATCACTTTCTTTAGCGTAAAAAGCATCCTTTTTGGTTCCTTTTTTAACCATATAGCGGAGGATTAACGGTGATATTACACCAGACAGGTTCATTCTCGCCGCGGCTGTGACAAAATAGCGGTTTTATCAGATAACGCCTGAGCCAGCCTGTGGAGAGTCCGATGCAGGATCGCAATTTTGATGACATTGCTGAAAAGTTTTCCCGTAACATTTACGGCACGACCAAAGGACAGCTGCGGCAAGCCATTCTGTGGCAAGACCTGGAGCGCGTGCTGGAGGAGATTGGCGGGCGAAAACTGCGGGTACTGGATGCCGGCGGCGGCGAAGGGCAAACGGCGATTAAGATGGCGGAACGCGGCCATCAGGTGACGTTATGCGATCTGTCTGGCGAAATGATCGCCCGCGCGCGGCAGGCGGCCGAGGCAAAAGGTGTGAGCAAAGACATGCATTTTATACAATGCCCGGCTCAGGACGTCGCTTCGCATTTGGAAAGCCCGGTTGATCTGATATTGTTTCATGCTGTGCTGGAGTGGGTAGCCGATCCTGTCGGCGTATTAGAAACGCTCTGGTCAGTATTGCGCCCTGGCGGCGCGCTGTCGTTGATGTTCTATAACGCTAACGGTTTGCTGATGCACAATATGGTGGCGGGTAATTTTGACTACGTGCAGGCGGGGATGCCTAAACGCAAGAAGCGCACGCTGTCGCCTGACTACCCGCGCGACCCCGCGCAGGTGTACCAGTGGCTGGAGGCGATTGGCTGGCAGATTACCGGTAAAACCGGCGTGCGTGTGTTTCATGATTATCTGCGTGAAAAACACCAGCAGCGTGACTGTTATGAGACCCTGGTCGAACTGGAAACGCGTTATTGCCGCCAGGAGCCGTATATTAGCCTTGGGCGCTACATTCATGTCACCGCGATTAAAAGCCCGGCGCTAGCCGCAGATGCAAGGATAACCTATGAGTGAATTTTCCCAGACAGTCCCCGAACTGGTTGCCTGGGCCAGAAAAAACGACTTTTCCATCTCGCTGCCGGTAGACAGACTTTCCTTTCTGCTGGCGGTCGCCACGTTGAACGGCGAACGCCTTGACGGCGAGATGAGTGAAGGCGAGCTGGTGGATGCATTCCGCCATGTGAGTGATGCGTTTGAGCAAACCAGCGAAACCATCGGCGTGCGCGCGAACAACGCGATTAACGATATGGTGCGTCAACGTCTGCTGAACCGCTTTACCAGCGAGCAGGCGGAAGGCAATGCGATTTACCGATTAACCCCGCTCGGGATTGGCATCACCGATTACTACATTCGTCAACGCGAATTCTCTACGCTGCGTCTTTCTATGCAGTTGTCGATTGTGGCCGGCGAATTGAAGCGCGCGGCGGATGCGGCAGCGGAGGGTGGCGATGAGTTCCACTGGCATCGCAACGTTTACGCGCCATTGAAATATTCGGTGGCGGAGATTTTCGACAGTATCGATCTCACCCAGCGCATCATGGATGAACAGCAGCAGCAGGTGAAAGACGATATCGCACAACTGCTGAATAAAGACTGGCGGGCGGCGATTTCCAGCTGTGAACTGCTGCTTTCCGAAACGTCCGGTACGCTGCGCGAGTTGCAGGATACGCTGGAGGCGGCGGGCGATAAGCTGCAGGCTAACCTGCTGCGCATTCAGGATGCCACGATGACGCACGACGATCTGCATTTTGTCGACAGGCTGGTGTTTGACTTACAAAGTAAACTTGACCGCATTATCAGTTGGGGTCAGCAGTCTATTGATTTATGGATCGGCTACGATCGTCACGTGCATAAATTTATCCGTACCGCGATCGATATGGATAAAAACCGTGTCTTCGCCCAGCGGTTGCGCCAGTCCGTGCAGACTTATTTTGACGATCCGTGGGCGCTAACCTACGCGAATGCCGATCGTCTGCTGGATATGCGCGATGAAGAGATGGCGTTGCGTGACGATGAAGTCACCGGGGAGTTGCCGCCGGATCTGGAATATGAAGAGTTTAACGAGATCCGCGAGCAGTTAGCGGCCATCATTGAAGAACAGCTGGCTATCTACAAAACCAGACAAACGCCACTGGATCTTGGGCTGGTGGTGCGCGAGTATCTGGCGCAATACCCGCGCGCGCGTCATTTCGACGTGGCGCGTATTGTTATCGATCAAGCGGTACGTCTTGGCGTAGCGCAAGCAGATTTCACCGGACTGCCAGCCAAATGGCAGCCGATTAATGATTACGGAGCCAAGGTACAGGCGCATGTCATTGACAAATATTGAACAAGTGATGCCGGTTAAGCTGGCGCAGGCGCTGGCGAATCCGTTATTTCCGGCGCTGGATAGCGCATTACGTTCGGGCCGCCACATCGGGCTGGACGAACTGGATAATCATGCCTTTCTGATGGATTTTCAGGAATATCTGGAAGAGTTTTACGCGCGTTATAACGTGGAACTGATCCGCGCGCCGGAGGGATTCTTCTACCTGCGTCCGCGTTCTACCACGCTTATCCCGCGCTCGGTGTTATCCGAACTGGATATGATGGTCGGTAAAATTCTCTGCTACCTCTATCTTAGCCCGGAGCGTCTGGCCAACGAAGGGATCTTTACTCAGCAAGAGTTGTACGACGAGCTGCTTACCCTTGCGGACGAAGCCAAACTGCTAAAGCTGGTGAATAACCGCTCGACGGGATCTGACGTTGATCGTCAGAAACTGCAGGAAAAGGTGCGTTCTTCTTTGAACCGCCTGCGTCGTTTGGGCATGGTATGGTTTATGGGCCACGACAGCAGCAAATTCCGCATTACCGAATCGGTCTTCCGCTTTGGCGCGGATGTCCGCGCCGGCGACGATCCTCGCGAGGCGCAACGTCGTCTTATCCGCGACGGGGAAGCGATGCCCATTGAAAACCATCTGCAACTTAATGATGAGACCGAAGAGAATCAGCCGGACAGTGGAGAGGAAGAATAATGATTGAACGCGGTAAATTTCGCTCGCTAACGCTGATTAACTGGAACGGTTTTTTTGCTCGCACTTTTGACCTGGATGAACTGGTCACGACGTTATCCGGGGGCAACGGCGCCGGGAAATCCACGACGATGGCGGCGTTCGTCACGGCGCTGATCCCGGATCTCACATTACTGCACTTTCGTAACACCACGGAAGCCGGCGCCACCAGCGGTTCGCGCGATAAAGGTCTGCACGGTAAGCTGAAGGCGGGCGTCTGTTACTCCATGCTCGACACCATTAATTCCCGCCATCAGCGGGTGGTGGTCGGCGTGCGTCTGCAGCAGGTCGCTGGGCGCGATCGCAAAGTGGACATCAAACCGTTCGCTATCCAGGGGCTGCCGATGTCGGTACAGCCGACACAACTGGTGACGGAGACATTAAACGAACGTCAGGCGCGCGTACTGTCGCTTGCTGAGCTGAAAGACAAGCTTGACGAGATGGAAGGCGTGCAGTTTAAGCAGTTTAACTCCATCACCGATTATCATTCGCTGATGTTTGACTTAGGGATTATCGCCCGTCGTCTGCGTTCCGCTTCCGATCGTAGTAAATTCTATCGTTTGATAGAGGCCTCGCTGTACGGCGGGATCTCCAGCGCCATTACCCGATCGCTGCGCGATTATTTATTGCCGGAAAACAGCGGCGTGCGCAAGGCATTCCAGGATATGGAAGCGGCGCTGCGCGAGAACCGACTCACGCTGGAAGCGATTCGTGTTACCCAATCCGATCGCGATCTGTTTAAGCATTTGATCAGCGAAGCCACCGATTATGTGGCGGCGGATTATATGCGCCACGCCAATGAGCGTCGGGTTCACCTTGATCAGGCGTTGGCGTTTCGACGCGAACTGTACACATCGCGCAAACAACTGGCGGCGGAGCAGTACAAGCACGTCGATATGGCCCGTGAGTTGGGCGAACATAACGGCGCCGAAGGTTCTCTTGAAGCGGATTACCAGGCGGCGAGCGATCACCTGAATCTGGTGCAAACCGCGCTGCGCCAGCAGGAAAAAATTGAACGCTACGAAGCGGATCTTGAAGAGCTGCAGATTCGACTCGAAGAGCAAAATGAAGTGGTGGCGGAAGCCGCCGAAATGCAGGACGAAAATGAAGCGCGTGCCGAAGCCGCCGAGCTGGAAGTCGATGAACTCAAAAGCCAGCTTGCGGATTACCAGCAGGCGCTGGATGTACAGCAAACGCGCGCGATTCAGTATAACCAGGCGATATCAGCGCTTGCCCGCGCTAAAGAACTTTGCCATCTACCGGATCTAACGCCGGAAAGCGCCGCCGAATGGCTGGATACTTTCCAGGCAAAAGAGCAGGAAGCTACGGAAAAACTGCTGTCGTTGGAACAAAAGATGAGCGTGGCGCAAACCGCGCACAGTCAGTTTGAGCAGGCTTATCAGTTGGTAGCGGCGATCAACGGCCCGCTGGCGCGTAGCGAAGCCTGGGACGTGGCGCGCGAGCTGTTACGGGACGGCGTGAACCAGCGTCATCTGGCGGAACAGGTACAGCCGCTGCGGATGCGCCTGAGCGAACTGGAACAGCGGCTGCGCGAGCAGCAAGAGGCGGAACGTCTGCTGGCGGAGTTCTGTAAGCGACAGGGCAAAAATTTTGATATTGACGAACTGGAAGCGCTGCATCAGGAGCTGGAAGCCCGCATCGCGTCCTTGTCTGATAGCGTGTCGTCAGCCAGCGAACAGCGTATGGCCTTGCGTCAGGAACAGGAACAGCTTCAGTCGCGTATTCAACATCTGATGCGGCGTGCGCCCGTCTGGCTGGCGGCGCAAAACAGCCTGAACCAGCTTAGCGAACAGTGCGGCGAGGAGTTTACGTCCAGCCAGGAAGTGACCGAATACCTGCAACAGCTACTGGAGCGTGAGCGCGAAGCCATTGTCGAACGCGACGAAGTGGGCGCGCGTAAAAATGCGGTTGATGAAGAGATCGAACGTTTAAGCCAGCCGGGCGGCGCGGAAGACCAGCGTTTGAATGCGCTGGCGGAGCGTTTTGGCGGGGTACTGCTGTCGGAAATCTACGATGATGTCAGCCTTGAAGATGCGCCGTACTTTTCCGCACTGTATGGCCCGTCGCGCCATGCGATCGTCGTACCGGATTTATCGCAAATAGCCGAACAGCTTGAAGGTCTGACCGACTGCCCGGAAGATCTGTACCTGATCGAAGGCGATCCGCAGTCTTTTGATGACAGCGTATTCAGCGTTGACGAGCTGGAAAAGGCGGTGGTCGTGAAAATTGCCGACCGTCAGTGGCGTTATTCGCGTTTCCCGTCGCTGCCTATTTTTGGCCGTGCGGCGCGCGAGAACCGTATTGAAAGTCTCCATGCGGAACGGGAAGTGCTTTCCGAGCGTTTTGCCACGCTCTCGTTTGACGTGCAGAAAACCCAGCGTTTGCACCAGGCGTTCAGCCGTTTTATCGGCAGCCACCTTTCCGTCGCTTTTGAGGACGATCCGGAAGCGGAAATTCGCCGACTGAACGGGCGTCGCGTCGAGCTGGAGCGCGCGCTGGCGACGCATGAAAACGACAACCAGCAGCAGCGCCTTCAGTTTGAGCAGGCGAAAGAGGGCGTTTCCGCGCTTAACCGTTTGCTGCCGCGGCTGAATTTATTGGCCGATGAAACGCTGGCCGATCGGGTCGATGAAATTCAGGAACGGTTGGATGAGGCGCAGGAAGCGGCGCGATTTGTGCAGCAATATGGCAACCAGTTAGCCAAACTGGAGCCGGTGGTTTCCGTTCTGCAAAGCGATCCGGAACAGTTTGAGCAGTTAAAAGAAGACTATGCATGGTCGCAGCAAATGCAGCGCGACGCGCGCCAGCAGGCTTTTGCGCTGGCTGAAGTCGTCGAACGTCGGGCGCATTTCAGCTATTCCGACTCGGCGGAAATGCTGAGCGGCAACAGCGATCTCAACGAAAAGCTGCGCCAGCGGCTGGAGCAGGCGGAAGCCGAGCGTACCCGCGCCCGCGAAGCGCTGCGCAGCCATGCCGCGCAGTTAAGTCAGTACAGCCAGGTCCTGGCCTCGCTAAAAAGCTCTTACGACACGAAAAAAGAGCTGCTTAACGATTTGCAGCGCGAATTACAGGATATTGGCGTTCGCGCCGACAGCGGGGCGGAAGAGCGTGCCCGCCAGCGTCGCGATGAACTGCACGCCCAGTTGAGCAATAACCGTTCGCGTCGCAATCAGCTTGAGAAAGCGCTCACCTTCTGCGAAGCGGAGATGGAGAACCTGACCCGTAAACTGCGCAAGCTGGAGCGCGATTATCATGAAATGCGCGAGCAGGTTGTGACCGCGAAAGCCGGCTGGTGCGCAGTCATGCGGATGGTGAAAGACAATGGCGTGGAACGCCGTCTGCACCGTCGTGAGCTGGCTTATCTGTCGGCGGATGAACTGCGCTCCATGTCGGATAAGGCGTTGGGCGCGCTGCGCCTGGCCGTCGCGGATAACGAACATCTGCGCGACGTATTGCGTCTGTCGGAAGATCCGAAACGCCCGGAACGTAAAATCCAGTTCTTTGTGGCCGTTTACCAGCATCTGCGCGAGCGTATTCGTCAGGATATTATTCGTACCGACGATCCGGTTGAAGCCATTGAACAAATGGAGATTGAGCTGAGCCGTCTGACGGAAGAGCTGACATCGCGTGAGCAAAAGCTAGCGATCAGTTCCCGCAGCGTGGCAAACATTATCCGCAAGACTATCCAGCGTGAGCAGAACCGTATCCGTATGCTGAACCAGGGGTTGCAAAGCGTCTCGTTTGGCCAGGTGAATAGCGTGCGGTTAAACGTCAACGTGCGTGAAACGCATGCCACCTTGCTGGATGTGCTTTCAGAACAGCAGGAGCAGCACCAGGATCTGTTTAACAGCAATCGTCTGACCTTCTCCGAAGCGCTGGCGAAACTGTACCAGCGTCTGAATCCGCAGATCGATATGGGGCAACGCACGCCGCAGACCATCGGCGAGGAGCTGCTGGACTACCGTAACTATCTGGAAATGGAAGTTGAAGTTAACCGTGGGTCCGACGGCTGGCTGCGTGCGGAATCCGGCGCGCTATCAACGGGGGAAGCTATCGGGACCGGGATGTCAATTCTGGTGATGGTGGTGCAAAGCTGGGAAGACGAAGCGCGCAGACTGCGCGGGAAAGATATTTCGCCATGTCGCCTGCTGTTCCTCGATGAAGCGGCGCGTCTGGATGCGCGTTCTATCGCCACGCTGTTTGAACTATGTGAACGTTTGCAGATGCAGCTCATCATCGCTGCGCCGGAAAACATCAGTCCGGAGAAGGGCACGACGTATAAACTGGTGCGTAAAGTGTTTCAGAATACTGAGCATGTTCATGTTGTCGGGCTGCGTGGCTTTGCGCCGCAGCTTCCGGAAACGCTTCCCGGTACGCAGACGGAAGATACGCCTTCAGAAGCGAGTTAAACACGGCAGAAACGATGACGTGCCTGATGGCGCCTCGCTTATCAGGCAAGGCCGGATAAGTCGGTTACGCCGCCATCCGGCACAACAAGTTCTGTTTTATCATTAGCCTGGGGCGGCGAAAGCCGCCTTTTTCTTTATCTGAAAAATCTCTCCGGGTAGTGCATTTTCTTTAAACTTCTTTACATTAGGTTAGGCAAAAACGTAACGAACTTTATATACTGGAGTTAAGCCTGACGAGTGAGCAGGCTGACTCGTCATACTAAACAAAAGCATTGGTTGCGGTTGACCCGCGCTGCGGGCAGCGCAGTCATGCGGAGTATGATAACGAAAACAGGGGGCAAGGGATGTTGCTTAATAAGATGTGTGGTCGTTGTCTGTCGGCAATCAGTTTATGCCTGGCCGTAACATTCGCTCCACTGTTCAATGCGCAGGCCGATGAGCCTGAAATGATACCTGGCGATAGCGCCGTTGCCGCGACGGATCAGGCTGGGCCGCAGAAGCAATCCGCCGCGACGGCGATTATGGCCGGGATTCAGCCGCTGCCGGAGGGCGTTTCAGCCGAGAAAGTCCGGGCTGATTTACAGTCGCAGCTTCCTTCCGGCTATACGCCGGTTTATATGAGCCAACTGACATTGCTGTATGCCGCGCGCGACATGAAGCCCATGTGGGATAATCGCGATGCGGTGAAAGCCTTCCAGCAACAGTTGGCGGAGGTGGCGATTGCCGGATTCCAGCCGCAGTTTACCGCCTGGGTGGCATTGTTGACCGATCCCGCCGTAAACGGTATGGCGCGCGATGTTGTGTTGTCAGACGCCATGATGGGCTATCTCCATTTCATTGCGAATATCCCCGTCAAAGGCCAGCGCTGGTTATATAGCAACAAACCTTACGCATTGGCGACGCCGCCAGTCTCGGTGATTAACCAGTGGCAAATCGCGCTGGAAGAGGGCCAGTTGCCGATGTTTGTCGCCAGCCTGGCGCCGCAGCATCCACAGTATGCGCCCATGCATGACGCGTTGCTGAAGCTGGTGGCGGACTCTCGCCCGTGGCCGCAGTTGGCCAATACCGCGACGCTGCGCCCGGGGCAATGGAGTAACGATGTGCCTGCGCTGCGCGAAATATTACAGCGTACGGGGATGCTGGATGGCGGTCCAAAGATAGCCTTACCGGGCGATAACACTGCTGATAGCGCCGTCGTCAGCCCCTCCGCCGTGGTCGACGAAACATCGGTGGCGCAGCCGGTCGACGAACAAACGGCCCGCCGTAGTAAGCCGGCTCCGGCGGCACGCGCCTACGATCGTGAACTGGTCGAGGCGGTAAAGCGTTTTCAGGCATGGCAAGGGCTGGGGGCGGATGGCGTTATTGGCCCGGCGACGCGTAACTGGCTTAATATGACCCCCGCGCAACGCGCAGGCGTACTGGCACTGAATATCCAACGTTTACGCCTGCTGCCGGCGGAACTCTCTACCGGTATTATGGTAAACATTCCCGCTTATTCGCTGGTCTACTATCAGAATGGCAACCAGGTGCTGGCTTCGAGGGTGATCGTCGGGCGTCCCGATCGTAAAACGCCGATGATGAGCAGCGCGCTGAATAATGTGGTGGTGAACCCGCCGTGGAACGTTCCGCCCACGCTTGCGCGTAAAGACATTTTACCGAAGGTGTGGAATGACCCAGGCTATCTGGAGCGCCATGGCTACACCGTGATGCGCGGCTGGAACAGCAAAGAAGCGATCGATCCGTGGCAGGTTGACTGGACCACCATTACGCCATCGAATCTTCCGTTCCGTTTCCAGCAGGCGCCAGGCGCGCACAATTCGCTGGGGCGTTATAAATTTAATATGCCGAGCTCAGATGCGATCTATCTGCACGATACGCCTAACCATACTCTCTTTCAGCGTGACGCCAGGGCGTTAAGTTCCGGCTGCGTGCGGGTCAATAAGGCCTCTGAGCTGGCGAATATGCTCTTGCAGGATGCTGGCTGGAACGATGCGCGGATCTCAGGCGCCCTGAAGCAAGGCGACACGCGGTATGTCAATATCCGGCAGAACATTCCAGTAAATCTTTACTATCTGACCGCGTTTGTCGGCGCAGATGGACGTATGCAATATCGTACAGATATTTACAATTACGATCTCACAGCGCGATCCAGCGCACAAATTGTGCCAAAGGTTGAACAATTAATCAGGTAAATGAAGAAGTTCTGGTAAATATGTTGTCCTAATGTTTGGCTTCAACGGGGCGTTTCGCTGTAGACCCCCGTTGTGGCTGGGGGAGGGCCATCTTGACGCGGGCTTTATCGGCAGTTAAGGTGCCTTTCGTGCGCCAGAAGTGCATATACAACAACCTTTAAGTCGACCGGGCCGTTCAGAAGTCTGTGCCAGCCGGTATCATGTCTGCTTAAAGGTAGAAGTGTATTAACGATAACATTGACCTGTAGACCTGATTATCATGGACAAATTTGACGCTAATCGCCGCAAGCTGCTGGCGCTTGGTGGTGTCGCTCTCGGTGCCGCCATCCTGCCCGCGCCAGCGTTTGCCACACTCTCGACCCCACGCCCGCGCATTTTGACGTTAAACAATCTCCATACCGGAGAGTCAATCAAGGCGGAGTTTTTCGATGGAAGAGCCTACATTCAGGATGAATTAGCAAAGTTAAACCATTTTTTCCGTGACTATCGCGCGAATAAAGTCCGATCAATCGATCCCCGCCTGTTTGACCAACTTTACCGACTTCAGGGGCTGTTAGGGACGCGTAAACCTGTGCAGCTCATCTCAGGCTACCGTTCTCTTGATACCAATAATGAATTACGCGCCCGTAGCAGCGGCGTAGCGAAAAAAAGCTACCATACAAAAGGGCAGGCGATGGATTTTCATATTGAAGGCGTGGCGCTGAGCAATATTCGCAAAGCGGCGTTATCTATGCGCGCAGGTGGTGTAGGATATTACCCACGTAGTAACTTTGTGCATATTGATACCGGGCCGGCGCGGCACTGGTAATCAGCGAGGCTTAATCAAAGGAGCAGTATGAACTATCGTATTATTCCGGTCACCGCGTTCTCCCAGAACTGTTCATTAATCTGGTGCGAACAAACCCGGCTGGCGGCGCTGGTCGATCCGGGCGGCGACGCGGAAAAAATTAAACAGGAAGTGGACGCCAGCGGCGTGACGTTGATGCAAATTTTACTCACGCATGGGCATCTCGATCATGTCGGCGCGGCGAGTGAACTGGCGCAGCATTACGGCGTTCCTGTTATCGGTCCGGAAAAAGAAGATGAGTTCTGGCTGCAAGGACTGCCGGCGCAAAGCCGCATGTTTGGTCTGGATGAGTGTCAGCCGCTGACGCCTGATCGCTGGCTGAACGACGGCGATCGCGTCAGCGTGGGGAATGTGACGTTACAGGTGTTACATTGTCCGGGACACACGCCGGGACACGTGGTTTTCTTTGATGAACAGTCGCAACTGCTGATCTCCGGCGATGTGATTTTCAAAGGTGGCGTCGGGCGCAGCGATTTTCCTCGCGGCGATCACACCCAGTTGATTGACGCCATTAAGCGTAAATTATTGCCGCTTGGCGATGATGTGACCTTTATTCCTGGCCACGGCCCGCTCTCTACGCTCGGATACGAGCGTCTGCATAATCCCTTCCTGCAAGATGAGATGCCGGTCTGGTAAGCAGAATGAAAAAGCCTGCAATGTGCAGGCTTTTTTATCGGTCACGCCAGTCGGCAGCTTTTTATAGTACCGCGACAATGGCTTCGCACAGCGGCGCCATATTATCCGGGGTCATGCCCGCCACGTTCACGCGACCAGAAGCCACGGCATAAACGCCAAACTCTTCACGCAGACGCAGCACCTGATCTTTGGTCAGACCGCTGAATGAGAACATCCCGTTCTGCTTGATAATAAAGCTGAAGTCACGGTTCGCGCCTTTTTCCTGCAAGGTATTCACGAACAGTTGACGCATACGCTGAATACGCTGGCGCATGTCCGTCAGTTCCTGTTCCCAGATAGCGCGCAGGGCGTCATTACTCAGGATAGTCGCGACGATGGACGCGCCGTGCGCTGGTGGGTTGGAGTAGTTAGCGCGAATGGCGGATTTCATCTGGCTAAAAGCGCGATCCACGGTTTCCGCATCGGCAGCCACGAGGGTGCAGGCGCCGACGCGCTCATTATATAAGCCGAAGTTTTTGGAGTAGGAGCTGGCGACAATGAGCTCTTTATGCAGCGCGGCAAAGGCGCGCAGACCTTCCGCATCTTCTTCCAGGCCGCGGGCAAAGCCCTGGTAGGCGAAATCGAATAGCGGCAGCCACCCTTTTTCAACGGAAAGCTCAGCCAGAACCTGCCACTGTTCCAGAGTAGGGTCAATGCCGGTTGGGTTATGACAGCAACCGTGGAACAGAACCACATCGCCGGCCTGTGCTTCGCTCAGGCTGGCTTGTAGCGCTTCAAAATCCAGCGTGTGATTTTCCGCATCGTAGTAAGCGTACTCCCGAACTTCCAGACCGGCAGCGTTAAACACGCTTTTGTGGTTCGGCCAGCTGGGATTGCTCACCCACACCCGTTTTACCGGAGTATTTTTTGCCAAAAAGTCGGCGGCAATGCGTAACGCGCCGGTACCGCCCGGCGTTTGCGCCGTGCGTGCGCGCTTATCGTTAATCAGCGCGCTGCCTTTGCCGAACAGCAGTTCCTGAGTGCAGCGAGCAAATTCTGGAATCCCGTCAATGCCGAGATAGTTTTTCGTCGTTTCATTTTCCAGTAAATACTGCTCGGCTTTTTTAACGCTGGTGAGCACCGGTGTTTTGCCGGTTTCATCTTTATATACGCCAATGCCAAGGTTAATTTTCCCTGGACGGTCATCGGCGCGAAACAGATCGGCCAGGCCCAAAATCGGGTCGGCAGGAGCGGCGGTTATGTTCTCAAACATGACGAGGTTCCATTATAGTTACAGAAGGGAAATCCGCTATCAGGTTAACGGCAGATTTACAAAATGCCAACCGTTAGCGCTAAAAAGCCCGCCTGTTTTTGAAAGACGCACATTTTCTCTAAGAGAGATAAAAAAACAGGACCGAAGTCCTGTTTTTGAGGCATAAAACAAAGGGGTCTGCTGATCAGAACTGGTAAGTAATACCGACAGCCGCCTGATCGTCGGTGCCAACGTAGCTGGAGCTGTAGTCGTTTTCGTCCAGCAGGTTGAAACGGTAGTCAACCCATACGTTCATGTTTTTGTTGAAGTAGTAAGTCGCGCCCGCCTGAATATATTTCGCCAGATCGGCCGAGCCGTCGGCGCCGTTCAACTGCTTACCTTTACTCTGCACATACGAGATTGCCGGACGCAGGCCGAAGTCAAACTGGTACTGAGCGACCACTTCCAGGTTCTGCGTTTTGTTTGCCATTTCCACGGTATCGGTAACCGTATTTTCAACAATGCTCATATTGCGGGTTTCAGCATATACGGCAGCCAGGTAGACGTTGTTTGCATCATATTTCGCGCCAACGGCCCATGATTCTGCGCGATCGCCATTACCATCGCGATCCTGCTGATCGTTAGTACGCTTGCTGTTGCTGTACGCTGCGGTGACGCCAAAGCCGTCGAACTCATATGCCATGGTGTAACCTACGCCATCGCCATTCTGAGAGTTAATGCTGTGGTTGTCCTGATTTTTACCCTGATACTGGATACCGAAAGAGAGACCGTCCACCAGACCAAAGAAGTCAGAGTTACGGTAGGTCAACAAACCGCCAGCACGGCTGGTCATGTAGTTATCGGTATAGGCGCCGCCCCAGGTTTCGCCGGAGAAGTAGGGGGCCATATCGGTATAGGATTCAACATCGTAAACGATACCGTAGTTACGACCATAATCGATTGAACCCACTTCCGCGTATTTCAAACCCGCGAAAGCCAGACGGACCAGATTCGAGTTCTGCTGTTCGCCTTCAGCGCGGTCTGCTTTAGTACGGTATTCCCACTGACCGAAACCGGTCAGATCGGTGTTAATCTGCGTTTCCCCTTTAAAACCAATCTGGGCATAAGTCTGGTCGGCATTTTTGCTATCGCCGGTCGTTGTCCATACGTGACGACCCACGGCTTTACCGTACAGATCCAGCTTATTACCATCTTTATTATAAATTTCTGCTGCGTTTGCGGTTGCAGCAGCCAGCAGGGCAGGGATCACCGCTGCCAGGATTTTGCGCTTCATCATTATTTATTACCCTCATTGGTTTTTTTATATGACACCTGCCACTGCCGTCAATAAATTCCGTCAATAAAACTTTACAGAAATATTGATGAGAGTTTGGTGTCTTTATGTGTCTGACAGGCATCTTTCCATTCAAACTAACGTTTCGCTACCGTGAAAGTGCTACAAATATAAAGATTTAGTTTCAAAAGGAAAAAATATGTAAACAAATGTTATTTTCGCGGAACTTTGTGAACAACGTCAAACTTCCCCTGAGTTCTCGCTTTGATTTGATCGTTTTTCTTTTATCATTATGATTTTATTGTAATTATTGGCTTGTAGAACCGTTGTGCCTGAAAAAGCAGCAGACGAGCTATTTCATAAAAATAGCCATTTAGAAGTCTTGATGTCCGAAATTGTGGTGAAAAATTGTACTATTAGAGCAGAAAAATCTAATCCGCAATAAAATTAAGGATTAATTTTTGTGTGTAAATATTTTCGTGAAATATACAGTAACAAGATGTGGTAATTCAGAGGGTTGTAATTAAATTTATTTACTTATTGATAATAAAACTGACATTCAGGCGAAAAAAAGGCCAGCATAGCTGGCCTTGAGTGTGACGTAAAAATCAGAAGCTGGCGTTGCGTGGGGTCCGTGGGAACGGAATAACATCGCGCACGTTTTGCACACCCGTGACGTAAGCGATAAGGCGTTCAAAGCCCAGGCCAAAGCCGGAATGCGGTACAGTACCGTAGCGACGCAAGTCGCGATACCACCAGTAATCCTCTTTATTCAGCCCCATTTCGGCCATACGGGCATCCAGCACATCCAGACGCTCTTCACGCTGGGAACCACCGATGATTTCGCCGATTCCCGGCGCCAGCACATCCATGGCCGCCACGGTTTTGCCATCTTCGTTAAGGCGCATGTAAAACGCTTTAATTTCCTTCGGATAGTTTTTCACCACTACCGGCGCTTTGAAATGCTCTTCCGCCAGATAGCGTTCGTGTTCGGAAGAGAGGTCGACGCCCCAGAACACCGGGTTTTCAAATGTCTTACCACAGCGTTCCAGAATGGCGACCGCATCGGTGTAATCCACCTGAGCGAAGTCGGTGGAGACAAAACGCTCCAGACGAGCGATAGCGTCTTTATCCACGCGTTCGGCAAAGAACTTCATGTCATCCGCACGCTCTTCCAGAACCGCGTTGAAGACATATTTCAGCATGGCTTCCGCCAGACGGGCGTTGTCTTCCAGATCGGCGAACGCCACTTCCGGCTCCAGCATCCAGAACTCCGCCAGGTGGCGGCTGGTGTTGGAATTTTCCGCGCGGAAGGTCGGCCCAAAAGTATAGATTTTGGACAGCGCACAGGCATACGTTTCACCGTTGAGCTGGCCGGAGACGGTCAGGAATGATTCTTTGCCAAAAAAGTCTTTGTCAAAATCTACTCTGCCCTGGTCGTTACGCGGCAGGTTTTCCAGATCCAACGTTGAGACGCGGAACATTTCGCCAGCGCCTTCGGTATCGGAAGCGGTAATCAGCGGGGTAGAGACCCAAAAGAAACCCTGCTCATCGAAGAAGCGATGCAGCGCCTGCGCCAGAGTATGGCGGACGCGCGCTACCGCGCCAATCAGGTTGGTGCGCGGGCGCAGATGCGCGACTTCACGCAGATACTCAATGCTATGGCGTTTTGCCGCCATCGGGTAGGTATCCGGATCTTCCACCCAGCCTGCGACCTCTACTTTCGTAGCCTGGATTTCAAAACTTTGCCCCTGTCCCGGCGACGCGACAACCTTACCTGTTACTACCACGGAGCAGCCTGTCGTCAGGTGTAATACTTCTTCATTATAATTGGGCAGAGAATTATTAATGACAGCCTGTACAGGATCAAAGCAGGAGCCGTCATAAACGGCGAGGAAGGAGATGCCAGCTTTTGAATCTCGGCGGGTACGCACCCATCCGCGCACGGTGACTTCTTGGTCAACGGCTACGCGGCCCTGGAGTACGTCGGCTACAGGCACAACGCTCATAATATTCTCTCTAGTTAATAGTCGGAAAAAATAAACACTTGTCCACCCGAAATGGGGGTATTCCTATGTTACCTGGCATCTGCAATCAGACAAGCAGAAATCGCATCTGGAAGCAGGTTTTCAGAAAGAAACCTGTAAAAAGTTCGCACCTGCTCGCGAACCATTGAGAATTTAGGCTGGTTTTGCAAGCTTTGCGCACGTTACTCGATCAGGACGCGCATCTCTTGCTTGGCGTTTTGCATCACGACAATCGTTTTAAAAGACTTAATATTGCCTGAGGAAAAGAAAAGCTCACGGGTAAGCGCTTCATATTCCGCCATGTCACGAACATTGAGCACCAGTAAAAAGTCGAAATCGCCCGTTACGTAGTAGACCTGCTGCACCTGCGGGCAACTGACAAACCGTTGACGAGCCTCTTCCAGTAAATTGAATCGCTCGTTTTCGATCACCACCTGCACCACAATCGTGACCGGGCGTCCCACTTTGCCAGCATCAATAAGGCTGACATTGCCTTTAATTATGCCCGCCTCCTCCAGTGCCGCGATACGACGATTCACTGCCGAAGGTGAAAGATTGACCTGTTCGGCGATTTCCCGCTGAGAAAGACGATTATCGCGCTGCAATAATGTCAGAATGTTTTTATCCCAGGCGTCAAGCTTCATATCGCAAATAACCTCTTTAATGTGATGACTATCACTGCGCGCAATTTTGCCGCGTCCAGGCCGTTAAAAAAAGGTGAAAATTGCACGACGATGGGCATTTTCGCGCCATTTAACAGCAATAAGCATAGTACTATCATAATCAGTGGAATAAAGAAAAGGACGTAATAGATATTGTGCGACTCTTTTATCAGTACGGTTTATTAAAGTGAGGATAACCACTACTACAGCCACAAAACGCGAGTTCTTTACTTGTTTCTACTCAATAATTGCCAAAAACATATTATTTCAATAAATAAACTTTAACAAAAGGTATCATTATGCATGAACTTATTAAATACCAGTTTAATACACGTCGGAAAAAATATGGTACAGGAGCGGCCTTAAGTTTGCTTAACGGAAATGTTGGGCGTGAGGTGTTAGCATTTCATAAAAAATTACCCAATTATGCCGTCACGCCGTTACATAATCTGGCGCATCTAAGCCGGCGGCTTGGACTAGGGTCCATCCATATTAAAGATGAGTCCTGGCGTTTTGGTCTGAATGCTTTTAAAGGTCTGGGCGGCTCTTATGCTGTAGGAAAATATCTCGCTGATAAATTGCAATGTGATATTAACTCGTTAAGTTTTGCTGCCCTTAACACTCCTGAGATTAAAGAAAAAATTAAAGATTGTGTTTTTGTTACCGCGACGGATGGCAATCATGGCCGTGGTGTGGCGTGGGCGGCGGAGCAATTAGGTCTAAAAGCCGTCGTTTATATGCCTAAGGGATCATCGTTAATCCGGGCAGAGAATATTCGCCATCATGGAGCTGAATGCACCATCACCGATCTGAACTACGATGATGCAGTGCGACTGGCCCATAGAATGGCGCAAACAAAAGGCTGGGTGCTTTTGCAGGATACAGCCTGGACAGGGTATGAAGAGATCCCAACGTGGATTATGCAAGGCTATATGACACTAGCGGTTGAAGCTTATGAGCAGCTCGCAGAAACAAACAGTCCGTTGCCAACCCACCTTATTTTACAAGCGGGGGTGGGATCATTTGCTGGCAGTGTTATGGGTTATTTTGTTGAAAAAATGCAGGAAAATATCCCTAATATTATTGTGGTTGAGCCGCATCAGGCCAACTGTCTTTATCAATCCGCAGTTATGGATGATGGTCAACCTCACTGCGTCACTGGCGATATGGCGACGATAATGGCCGGGCTTGCGTGTGGGGAGCCGAATATTATCAGTTGGCCTATTATTCGGGACAACACCAGTTGTTTTATTTCCGCTGATGATTGTCTGGCGGCTAAAGGTATGCGCATTTCTGCCGCGCCGCGTCCAGGCACTGATACGCCTTTTATTTCCGGCGAGTCCGGAGCTATTGGCGTAGGGTTACTTTATGAGTTGATGAACAATATGCATTATCAGGATCTTGCTAATCGCTTACAGCTTGATGCCAGTGCTCATGTTCTGCTTATTAGCACCGAAGGCGATACGTCCCCAGATATTTATGAAGATATAGTCTGGAACGGACGCAGTGCTTAAACATTACGACTAAAAAATTAGATAATAAAGGCAGCATGTAAAAAACGCGTTTTTTATACGCATAATAAACCTAATGCAGGAAGCAAAACTTCATAACAATATACCATTAAAACGGCATTTAGTGAGTAAGGGATGCTCCTACCCGCTGACTTTCCAGTTTAGTGTTGTTGGCAAAATTCAGGATTACGCTGAACTGGAAAGATTATTTCTGAGACTGAACGAATTAATTTAAATCCGAGGTCATTATGTTAGAGCAACTTTCACAACTCTTTGAATTTCTATGGGGTGGCCCATTATTTTTGTGTGTCATCGGCATTGGCTTTTATTTCACAGTACGCCTCAAATTTTTCCAGATTATCAATTTAAAAGAAATTTACCGTAATACAATTGGTACACTTGCCGGAAAAAATAAACAAAACACTACTGGCGAGGCAGCGTCTAAAAAATCCTTAAAATCAATAGAGGTGGCTGCCACTGTGCTATCCGGCTCATTAGGCGCGGGAACGATCGCAGGTGTTGCTGCGGCTATTGCGGTTGGCGGGCCTGGGGCAATTTTCTGGATGTGGATCATTGCGGTCGTGGGTATGATGACCAAAATGGTTGAAGTGACGCTGGCGGTGAAATACCGAAGTAAAGGTGAGAATGGCGAATATTATGGCGGCCCAATGCATTATATTAAGAAAGGGCTCAATAAAAAATGGCATCCCCTGGCAGGATTATATGCGTTTGCATTAATGATTCTGGTTATTACGGATGCCTGTTTTGTGCAAACTAATACGATGGCGGCGGTCATTCACTATACGTTTGACATCCCAACAAGCGTCATTGGGGGATTTATTGTCATCGTAGGCGCGTTGGTGATTTTAAAAGGACTCGCCAGTCTTGGTAAATTCTGTACGATTGCACTTCCACCGATCACCATTGCCTATTTCATTGGTGCCGCTGGTGTAGTGGTATTGAATATCGAGGCTATCCCACAGGTTATAAAAAGTATTTTCTATTATGCCTTTGCCCCTGCGCCAGCAGCCGGTGGCTTTGTCGGGTCAACCATCATGATGGCCATCAGTAAAGGAGCCAGTCGCGGAATATTCACTAACGAAGCCGGCATGGGTACCTCGGCCACAGTACATGCTACTGCCAACGTGGATTACGCTTTCCGTCAGGGAATGTGGGGGGCAGTGGAAGTATTTTTTGTCTCAATGATTACCTGTAACTTTACCGCATTTGCTGTACTTGCTTCTGGTATGTGGACAGACGCCAGTTATCAAGGTATTCAGATTATCTTTGCCGCCTTAAAAGAAACATGGCATCCGATTATTGTTCAGGTTCTCTGTCTCGGTGTGGCGTTGATTCTGTTTACTTCTTATCTTGGTTCATATATTAAATTTCGCACTTCGATAAACTATATTTTTGGCGATAAGCTAGAACGCATTATTAAATGGCTATATTTTTTGCCGCCACTGATTGCCGTTAATATGGAAATCCCGGTAATCTGGTTAATGGCTGATATTGCTGTCGGTTTTCTGGTTATCCCCAACGTAATTGCTCTGTTCTTGCTGCGTAAAGAATTTATTAGCGAATTCAATATATTCAGAACGCGTACACAGCGGGACACTAATTCTGAAAAAACAACGCAAATTACGCACGTAAATATGTCGAAGAGTGAAGGGGAAGAATAGTCACCATCGCGGCCAGAACAGGTAAGATGGTCAGAAGAGTAACAAAGCGCCCACTTTCCGGGCGCTTCGCACAGGCATGGTTAACTTGCTTTACGCACCTGCGGGAGATCGAACGCTTTACGCAGCGCGCGCACAAACGCTTTATCATGACAGATCGTTTTACCTGGGCTGTCGGAAAGTTTAGCCACCGGCTTTCCGTTACATTCCACGAGCTTAATCACGATATTGAGCGGTTTTACCTGAGGGATATCGCAGGTCAGGCGGGTACCGATACCGAAGCTTAACTGCACGCGAGAGGCGAAATGGCGATAGAGCTCGACCGCCTTTGGCAGATCAAGGTTATCTGAAAAGACCAGCGTTTTTGTCAGCGGATCAATCCCTAGCTTTTCATAATGGGCAATCGCCTTTTCGCCCCATGCGACAGGGTCTCCTGAGTCGTGGCGTAACCCCTGATAACGGCTGGCGAATTCAATGCCGAAATCGCGTAAAAACGCATCCATTGTAATGCAATCTGTCAATGCGATACCAAGCTGGTCCGGATATTCGTTAAGCCAGGCGGCCAACGCGGCACGCTGGCTGGTCGCCAGGTCCGGACTGATTTGTTGATGCGCCTGGAACCATTCGTGCGCCTGAGTGCCCATCGGCGTCAGCGCCAGGCGACGCGCGAGATCATAGTTGCTGGTGCCGACGAACCATGACTCCTGCTGGAGACGTTTAACTATCGCCTGCTGCACTTCACGAGAGAAACGGCGGCGGGTGCCGAAGTCCATCAGGTAGAAGCGGGACATATCGAGATTGGCGGTTAACGCAGTGAAATCAACCAGCTTACTTTCCAGCGCGTCGAGCGCCTGATCAACACCCGCGTTTGGCGAGCGGTAGTGATGAACCAGCTCACTGATCACGGCCAGCAGCGGCACTTCCCACATAATGACTTCACGCCACGGGCCGGTTAAGCGAATATTCAGCTTGCCGTTATCGTTGGTGACACAGACTTGAGCCGGGTTATAGCGAAACTCGCGTAACCAGTTCAGATAATCCGGTTTAAAAAAGGGCAGGCCGGAGAGCCACTGGAACTCGTCCTCCTGGAGGCGCAGGTGCTGCATCGCGTCCACCTGCTCGCGAATAGCATCGGCATAAATACCCAGCAGGTCGTCGCCACGGCAACGAAACTCAGCCGCTACCTGCACATCATAGTAGTGATGAAAAACGGCTTGCTGCATATGCAACTTATAAGCATCTGTATCCAGCAACGAGTGCAGAACAGGAGAAGCGAATTGTGTCATAGGTGCGCTGTTGCGTCCTCTCACGGGAGCGTTTAGTACAATAAACAACTAAGAAAACCGCTGGAGTATACCTTGTTTAGCGATTTATTGAACCCCGATCACACCATAAGCTGTCTTTAGGGTCGAGCGCATTTCGTGCCCCATGTTATAAAAATGTAGCAAATAGGCCGTTTGTGCCTGAAAAGATGAACATTCTGCGTAGCGCGATTTGCGCAACAGGAATAGACTGGAGTCGACACTCTACACAAAGATGCGAAAGGTTTTTTATGACACAACAGCCACAAGCCAAATACCGCCATGACTATCGCGCGCCGGATTACCAGATTACTGATATTGACTTGACCTTTGACCTCGATGCCGAAAAAACCGTGGTCACCGCAATAAGCCAGGCTGTTCGTCATGGCGCGCCTGATGCGCCTCTTCGCCTTGATGGGGAAGATTTAACGCTGGTATCTATCCACGTCAACGATGCGCCGTGGACAGCATATAAGGAAGAAGAGGGCGCGCTTATCATCAGCGACCTGCCAGAGCGTTTTACGTTACGCATTGTCAACGAGATAAGTCCGGCGGCGAATACGGCGCTGGAAGGATTGTACCAGTCCGGCGATGCGCTCTGTACCCAGTGTGAAGCGGAGGGCTTCCGCCATATTACCTGGTATCTTGACCGCCCGGACGTACTGGCGCGATTTACCACCAAAATTATTGCCGATAAAAGCAAATATCCGTTCCTGCTTTCCAATGGCAACCGTGTTGCGCAGGGTGAACTGGAGAATGGCCGTCACTGGGTTCAGTGGCAAGATCCGTTCCCGAAACCGTGTTATCTGTTTGCGCTGGTGGCCGGTGATTTTGACGTGCTGCGCGATACCTTTACCACCCGCTCCGGGCGTGAAGTCGCATTAGAACTGTACGTTGACCGTGGCAATCTGGATCGCGCGCCGTGGGCAATGACTTCGCTGAAAAATTCCATGAAATGGGATGAAACGCGTTTTGGGCTCGAATATGACCTCGACATCTATATGATTGTCGCGGTGGATTTCTTTAATATGGGCGCGATGGAGAATAAAGGTCTCAATATCTTTAACTCCAAATACGTGCTGGCGCGAACCGATACCGCGACGGATAAAGATTATCTCGATATTGAGCGCGTGATAGGTCATGAGTATTTCCACAACTGGACCGGCAACCGCGTCACCTGCCGCGACTGGTTCCAGTTGAGCCTGAAAGAGGGGCTAACCGTGTTCCGCGATCAGGAGTTTAGCTCTGATTTGGGGTCACGCGCGGTGAACCGCATCAGTAACGTGCGTACCATGCGCGGTTTACAATTCGCGGAAGACGCCAGCCCGATGGCGCATCCTATCCGCCCGGATAAAGTAATCGAAATGAATAACTTTTACACCCTCACCGTTTATGAAAAGGGTGCGGAAGTCATTCGCATGATCCACACGTTGCTGGGTGAGGAAAATTTCCAGAAGGGGATGCAGCTTTATTTTGAGCGCCATGACGGCAGCGCCGCGACGTGTGATGACTTCGTACAGGCGATGGAAGATGCTTCTAATGTCGATTTGTCCCATTTCCGCCGCTGGTACAGTCAGTCCGGCACGCCGATTGTAACGGTAAAAGATGATTATAATCCGGAAACCGAGCAGTACACGTTGACCATCAGCCAGCGTACTCCGGCGACGGCGGATCAGGCGGAGAAGCAGCCGCTGCATATTCCATTCGCCATCGAACTGTACGATAACGAAGGCAACGTCATTCCGTTGCAAAAAGGCGGTCACCCGGTCAATGCCGTGCTGAACGTCACGCAGGCGGAGCAGACATTTACCTTCGATAATGTTTACTTCCAACCTGTTCCGGCCTTGCTGTGCGAGTTTTCAGCGCCGGTGAAACTGGAATATAAATGGAGCGATCAGCAGTTGACGTTCCTGATGCGCCATGCGCGCAATGATTTCTCCCGTTGGGATGCGGCGCAAAGTCTGCTGGCCACATACATTAAACTGAATGTGGCGCGTCATCAGCAGGGGCAACCGCTATCGCTTCCGGTGCATGTCGCTGATGCGTTCCGCGCAGTACTGTTGGATGAGAAAATCGATCCGGCGTTGGCCGCAGAAATTTTAACGCTGCCTTCGGCCAATGAAATTGCGGAGCTGTTTGAGGTCATTGACCCGATCGCCATTGCGCAAGTTCGTGAAGCGCTAACGCGTACGCTGGCGGCAGAACTGGCGGATGAGTTCCTGGCTATCTATAACGCCAATCATCTGGATGAGTATCGTGTTGATCACGGCGATATCGGTAAGCGCACGCTGCGCAATGCTTGCCTGCGCTTCCTGGCGTTCGGCGAGACGGAGCTGGCTAATACGCTGGTCAGCAAACAGTATCGCGACGCCAATAATATGACCGATGCGCTGGCGGCCCTGTCTGCTGCGGTGGCGGCGCAGTTGCCGTGCCGCGATACGCTGATGCAAGAGTATGACGATAAGTGGCATCAGGACGGCCTGGTGATGGATAAATGGTTTATCCTGCAATCCACAAGCCCGGCGGAAAATGTACTGGAAACCGTACGCAGCCTGCTCAAACACCGTTCTTTCAGTATGAGCAACCCGAACCGCATCCGTTCATTAATTGGCGCGTTTGCTGGCAGCAACCCGGCGGCGTTCCATGCGCAAGACGGTAGCGGATACCAGTTCCTGGTCGAAATGCTGACCGATCTGAATAGCCGTAACCCGCAGGTAGCATCTCGCCTCATTGAACCGCTGATTCGTCTGAAACGTTATGATGATAAGCGTCAGGAGAAAATGCGCGCGGCGTTGGAGCAGTTAAAAGGACTGGAGAATCTTTCCGGCGATCTGTACGAGAAGATAACTAAAGCGTTAGCCTGACAGTATCCGTTATAAAGAGGTAAGACATGCCCGGTAAGCGTTAGCGCTGCCGGGTATTTTTTTGCCGGACGATGACGCTCGCTGGCGAAACGTGAAGTGAGAATGAAGGAAAACGATTGCTATTTATTGCCGTAGGTCAATTCCCTTTTGCTTTGTTATCGCCCATAATACGCCCCCGGTTTGCACACCGGGAATCCAGGAGAGTTCATGTACTATCCCTTCGTTCGTAAAGCCCTTTTCCAGCTCGATCCAGAGCGCGCTCATGAATTTACATTTCAACAATTACGCCGCATTACAGGTACGCCGCTGGAAGCGCTGGTGCGCCAGAAAGTACCGACAAAGCCGGTTACCTGCATGGGACTTACCTTTAAAAATCCACTGGGGCTGGCTGCCGGTCTGGATAAAGACGGGGAGTGCATCGACGCGTTAGGCGCGATGGGGTTTGGCTCCCTGGAAATCGGCACCGTGACGCCGCGCCCACAGCCGGGTAACGATAAGCCGCGTCTTTTTCGTCTGGTGGATGCTGAAGGTCTCATCAATCGGATGGGCTTTAATAATCTGGGCGTCGATAACCTGGTCGAGAATGTTAAAAAAGCCCATTTTGATGGTATTCTGGGAATTAACATCGGTAAAAATAAAGATACACCTGTCGAAAATGGCAAAGATGACTACCTGATTTGTATGGAAAAAGTCTATGCTTATGCGGGTTATATCGCCATTAATATTTCTTCGCCGAATACGCCAGGGCTACGTACGCTCCAGTATGGCGATGCGCTGGACGATCTGTTAACTGCCATTAAAAATAAGCAAAACGATCTTCAGGCGATCCATCATAAATATGTGCCGGTAGCAGTAAAGATCGCGCCGGATCTTTGTGAAGAGGAATTGATCCAGGTTGCCGATAGCCTGCTTCGTCATAATATTGATGGGGTGATTGCGACAAATACCACCCTCGATCGTTCTCTGGTACAAGGAATGAAAAATTGCCAGCAAACGGGGGGATTAAGTGGCCGGCCATTACAATTAAAAAGCACAGAAATTATTCGCCGTTTATCCCAGGAGTTAAAAGGACAATTGCCTATTATCGGCGTCGGCGGCATTGACTCAGTTATCGCCGCGCGCGAGAAGATAGCGGCAGGAGCTACGCTGGTACAAATTTATTCCGGTTTTATTTTTAAAGGCCCGCCATTGATTAAAGAAATCGTAACGCACATCTAAACTTTAGCCTTTATCAGACAACCAGGGCTTTATTTCCGGCGCTGGTTGTTTTATATTTCTCCACTGTTGCTTATTTAGACATTTTAGGCTTTTATTATTGGGGTAATAAACGAAGCGGCAAAAGGACAATGCTGTTACGAGTTGCTTAAAAGCGGGAGAGAGGTAATGCGAATTAAACCTGACGATAACTGGCGCTGGTATTATGATGAAGAGCACGATCGTATGATGCTCGATCTCGCCAATGGCATGCTTTTTCGCTCGCGCTTCTCTCGTAAAATGCTTACGCCGGACGCGTTTTGCCCGACCGGTTTTTGTGTGGATGATGCCGCGCTCTATTTTTCCTTTGAAGAAAAATGCCGGGATTTCGAATTAACCAAAGAGCAACGCGCGGAGTTGGTGTTGAATGCGCTGGTGGCGATTCGCTATCTCAAACCGCAGATGCCAAAAAGCTGGCATTTTGTAGCGCATGGCGAAATGTGGACCCCGGGAACGGGCGATGCCGCAAGCGTCTGGTTAAGCGATACGGCGGAACAGGTTAATTTGCTGGTCGTTGAGCCGGGAGAAAATGCCGCGTTGTGTCTGCTGGCCCAGCCGGGCGTGGTGATAGCAGGCCGAACCATGCAGCTTGGCGATGCGATTAAAATTATGAACGACAGGCTGAAACCGCAGGTTCACTGTCACAGTTTCAGCCTTGAACAAGCGGTTTAATTTTCCAGTCGTAACGCGGTCTTAGGCACGCAGCTACAGCTCAGAATCGTACCATCGTCACCCATAGCCGATTTTTTCAGCGGACTTACTTCGCCTTCCAGCAAACGTATCCGGCAGCAACCACAGATACCAGCCCGGCAAGAATACGGAATACGAATCCCCTGATTCTCCAACTGTTCCAGTAGTACCTGTTGATTATTCCCGCAGAAGGTTTGCCCCTGCCAGTCGATGGTTACACTCGCGTCCGGATGTTTCTCTGGCGTAACGCTGTCGTCGAGCGTTGTGGCGCCATAAGCTTTTGCCGGCGCTGTCGCCAGTATCTCCACCTCATCGCCGACGCGAATGACGCCGCTATTGCGGGCAATCAAATTCTGACCGAAATCCACATCGCCATTGTCCTGGGCGGTACGAAAAGCTTGCAGTGTCGCCAGCGGTTCGCCGGAAGGATGTTTTTGCCCCTTTTCAGGGCTGACGGTCGTAAAAATACAGCGGCTACAGGGCTTCACGACGTCAAAAATCACATCGCCAATGCGAAGCACTTTCCAGCTATCTTCCTCCCAGGCCGTTACGCCGGAAACCACTAAGTTTGGGCGAAATTGTTCCATTTGTACGCCTGCCGGACAGCGCTGTTGCAGATCGCGCAGCGAGGCTTCGTTGGTCAATAAATACGGGTAGCCATCGGCAAATCCCAGCGGCACCGCGTTATGCCGTTTAACCCGGCGCGTCAACTGCGGCCCAACCCAGCGCAACTGGACATCGCGGGAGAAAAAGCCGCTCAACCATTGATTAATCGCCGTCGGGGCGACGCGAGCGGTAAAATGGTTTCCCCAGACCTCGGTCGGCGCATCCTGCGGGGTGAAATCCGTAAAGCGAACCAGCGCGCTACTGCCGTCTGGCGCGGTCAAATGGAGGCCGTCGTGTAAGGGAGAAGGGGTAAAACGTACCATTTGTGGAAACTGGCGGGCGGTAATAAATGTGCCGTCAGGCTCGGTCACCATGAAGATGCGATCAAAAGCCAGGCCGCTGATATCTGCCAGCGCATGAGTCAGGCCAATGCCGCGCATGGATTTGACCGGATGAATAAAGAGCCGTGATAACGTCGCCACCGTACAGTCCCTCAAATGAAAATAAGCCTTCAACTTTATGACATGGGCGTGAGATTAGCTATAATGCGCAACAATTTTCTTAGCGTAAAAGTGACAATATGAATTCTCTGTTTGCCAGTACGGCCCGCGGGCTGGAAGAGCTGTTAAAAACTGAACTGGAAAAACTGGGCGCCGTAGGGTGTCAGGTTGTTCAGGGTGGGGTCCATTTTCAGGGCGACACGCGGCTTATTTACCAGAGCCTGATGTGGAGCCGCCTGGCCTCGCGTATTATCCTGCCGATGGGTGAGTGCAAGGTCTACAGCGATCTCGATCTTTACCTCGGCGTTCAGGCGATAAACTGGACAGAGATTTTTAATCCTGGCGCGACGTTTGCGGTGCATTTCAGCGGCCTGAACGACACCATCCGTAATAGTCAGTATGGCGCGATGAAAGTTAAAGACGCGATTGTCGATGCGTTTACGCGGAAAAATCTTCCGCGTCCAAATGTGGACCGCGAATCGCCGGACCTCCGTATTAACGTCTGGCTGAATAAAGAAACTGCCAGCATTGCGCTGGATCTCAGTGGTGATGGCCTGCACCTGCGCGGTTATCGCGATCGCACCGGGCTGGCGCCAATTAAAGAGACGCTGGCGGCAGCGATTGTTATGCGTTCCGGCTGGCAACCAGGTACGCCGCTGCTCGACCCTATGTGTGGTTCGGGGACACTGTTGATTGAGGCCGCGATGTGGGCGACCGATCGCGCGCCGGGACTGCACCGTGGTCACTGGGGATTTAGCGGCTGGGCGCAGCATGACGAAACTATCTGGCAGGAAGTGAAAGCCGAAGCGCAGACCCGGGCGCGTAAGGGGCTGGCGGAGTATTCCTCTCATTTCTACGGTTCCGACAGCGATGCGCGCGTCATTGAGCGGGCGCGCAGCAACGCCCGTCGCGCCGGTATCGGCGAGCTTATCACCTTTGAAGTGAAAGATGTGGCGCAACTGAGTAATCCATTGCCGAAAGGCCCGTATGGTACGGTGATCAGTAACCCGCCTTACGGCGAACGTCTGGACAGCGAACCGGCGCTGATTGCGTTGCACAGCCTGCTGGGCCGTACCATGAAAAATCAGTTTGGCGGCTGGAACCTGTCGCTGTTCAGCGCTTCGCCCGATTTGCTGGGCAGCCTGCAATTACGTGCCGACAAACAGTTTAAAGCCAAGAATGGCCCGCTGGACTGCGTGCAGAAAAACTATCATATTGCGGAAACCACGGCAGACAGTAAGCCGGCGACGGTGGCGGAAGATTACGCTAATCGCCTGCGTAAAAATCTTAAAAAGCTGGAGAAATGGGCGCGCCAGGAAGGGATTGAATGCTATCGCTTGTATGATGCCGACCTGCCGGAATATAACGTGGCGGTAGACCGTTACGGCGACTGGGCGGTGATTCAGGAATATGCGCCGCCGAAAACGGTGGATGCGCAAAAAGCGCGGCAACGTCTGTTCGATATTATTGCGGCAACCTTGTCAGTGCTCGGTATTCCGCCGAATAAACTGGTGTTAAAAACCCGCGAACGGCAAAAAGGAAAAAACCAGTATCAGAAAATGAGCGAGAAGGGCGAGTTCCTTGAGGTCAGCGAATATAATGCGCGCTTATGGGTAAATCTGACGGATTATCTCGACACCGGTCTGTTCCTCGATCACCGTATTGCCCGCAGAATGCTGGGAGAAATGAGCAAAGGCAAAGATTTCCTGAATCTCTTTTCTTATACCGGCAGCGCCAGTGTACATGCGGGTCTGGGCGGCGCGCGCAGCACCACAACGGTGGATATGTCCCGCACCTATTTGGAGTGGGCCGAACGTAATTTGCGTCTGAACGGACTGAGCGGCCGCGCGCATCGCCTGATTCAGGCCGACTGCCTGGGCTGGCTGCGCGAGGCGAATGAACAGTTCGATTTGATCTTTATCGATCCGCCGACGTTCTCTAACTCAAAACGTATGGAAGAGTCGTTTGATGTTCAGCGCGATCATGTCGCGTTAATGAAAGATTTAAAACGCCTGCTGCGTAAAGGCGGCACCATCATGTTCTCAAATAATAAGCGCGGATTCCGTATGGATCTGGAAGGGCTGGCTGAGCTGGGGCTTACCGCACAAGAAATTACGCAAAAAACGCTTTCCCCGGATTTTGCCCGTAACCGTCAGATTCATAACTGCTGGCTGATCCGCGCCGCCTGAAAGGAAAAGTAAATGTCATTAATCAGTATGCATGGCGCATGGCTGTCGTTCAGCGACGCGCCGCTTCTCGATAACGCAGAGTTGCATATCGAAGATAACGAACGCGTCTGTCTGGTGGGGCGTAACGGCGCCGGGAAATCCACCTTGATGAAGATCCTCAACCGCGAACAGGGTCTGGACGATGGGCGTATTATTTATGAGCAGGATCTGATCGTCGCGCGTCTGCAACAGGACCCGCCCCGTAATATTGCGGGCAGCGTCTATGACTTTGTCGCCGAAGGTATCGAAGAACAAGCGGAATACCTCAAGCGCTATCATGAGATTTCCCGTCTGGTGATGACCGATCCCAGCGAGAAAAACCTCAATGAAATGGCGCGCGTACAGGAACAGCTCGATCATCATAATCTGTGGCAGCTGGAAAACCGTATTAATGAAGTGCTGGAGCAGCTTGGACTCGATCCTAACGCCGCGCTGTCGTCGCTCTCCGGCGGCTGGCTGCGTAAAGCCGCGCTGGGTCGGGCGCTGGTCAGCAATCCGCGCGTATTGTTACTGGATGAACCGACTAACCATCTGGATATCGAAACTATCGACTGGCTGGAAGGGTTTCTGAAAACCTTTAACGGAACGATTATTTTTATCTCTCACGATCGTTCGTTTATTCGCAATATGGCAACCCGCATTGTCGATCTCGATCGTGGCAAACTGGTCACCTATCCGGGAAATTACGATCAATACCTGCTGGAGAAAGAAGAAGCGCTGCGCGTAGAAGAATTACAAAACGCGGAATTTGATCGCAAACTGGCGCAGGAAGAAGTCTGGATTCGCCAGGGTATCAAGGCGCGCCGCACCCGTAATGAAGGGCGCGTGCGGGCGTTAAAAGCGATGCGTCGTGAACGCAGCGAGCGCCGGGAAGTGATGGGCACGGCGAAGATGCAGGTCGAAGAGGCGACGCGCTCCGGTAAAATCGTTTTTGAGATGGAAAACGTCGATTACCAGGTAGAAGGAAAACAACTGGTAAAAGATTTCTCCGCTCAGGTACAGCGCGGCGACAAAATTGCGTTAATTGGCCCGAACGGCTGCGGTAAAACCACGCTACTGAAACTGATGCTGGGACAGCTTCAGGCTGATAGCGGGCGCATTCACGTGGGAACGAAGCTGGAAGTCGCCTACTTCGATCAGCATCGCGCCGAACTGGATCCGGAAAAAACCGTGATGGATAACCTTGCGGAAGGCAAGCAAGAGGTGATGGTAAACGGTAAGCCGCGCCATGTACTGGGCTATTTGCAGGACTTCCTGTTTCACCCCAAACGGGCGATGACACCCGTCCGCGCGCTTTCCGGCGGCGAACGTAACCGTCTGCTGCTGGCACGGCTGTTCCTCAAGCCGAGCAATCTTTTAATTCTCGATGAACCAACGAACGATCTTGACGTCGAAACGCTGGAACTATTAGAAGAATTAATTGATGGCTATCAGGGCACGGTACTACTGGTCAGCCACGATCGGCAATTTGTCGATAATACCGTGACGGAATGCTGGATTTTCGAGGGCGGCGGCAAAATCGGACGTTATATCGGCGGCTACCATGATGCGCGTGCGCAGCAAGAGCAGCATCTGGCGACGAAACAGCCGATGGCGAAAAAAAATGAGGAAGTTATTGCCCCTAAAGCAGAAATTGTAAAACGTGGCAGTAGCAAACTAAGCTATAAACTGCAGCGCGAGCTGGAGCAGTTACCCGGTCAGCTTGAAGACCTGGAAGCGAAGCTGGAAGCGCTACAGGCGCAGGTTGCGGATGCGGCCTTTTTTAGCCAACCCCATGAGCAAACGCAGAAAGTTCTGGCCGATTTAAGTCAGGCGGAGCAAGAACTTGAGCAAGCCTTCGAACGTTGGGAGTATCTTGAAGGCCTGAAAAACGGGGCATAACGAAAGGAGCGCCTATGTGTGAACATCACCATGCTGCGAAGCACATATTGTGCCCGCAATGCGACATGCTGGTGGCTTTACCCCGCCTCTCGCATGGGCAAAAAGCAGCATGTCCACGATGCGGCGCAACGTTAACGACTGAGTGGGACGCGCCCCGGCAGCGTCCTACCGCCTATGCGTTAGCGGCACTATTTATGTTGCTGCTTTCTAACCTTTTTCCCTTCGTGAATATGAATGTCGCGGGCGTCACCAGCGAAGTCACGCTTCTGGAAATCCCCGGCGTCATGTTTTCTGAAGATTACGCCAGCCTCGGCACGTTCTTTTTATTATTTGTCCAACTGGTGCCGGCATTTTGCCTGGTGACTATTCTATTACTTGTCAACCGCGCCAGTCTGCCGTTGTCGGTAAAAAAAACGCTGGCAAGGATCTTTTTCCTCCTCAAATCGTGGGGAATGGCGGAAATATTTCTCGCCGGGGTGTTGGTCAGTTTTGTTAAGCTGATGGCCTACGGCGATATCGGCATCGGTAGCAGCTTTATTCCCTGGTGCTTATTTTGTCTCGTTCAACTGCGGGCGTTCCAGTGTGTCGATCGCCGCTGGCTGTGGGATGATATCGCCCCGCAGCCTGCACTGGCGCAGCCGTTAACGCCGGGGATTACCGGTATCCGGCAGTCTTTGCGTTCTTGCGCCTGCTGTACGGCGATCCTGCCTGCGGAGAGTCTCGTCTGTCCGCGTTGCCATACGAAAGGCTATGTCCGGCGTAAAAACAGTTTGCAGTGGACGCTGGCGTTATTATTTACCTCGATCATGCTTTATCTGCCCGCCAATATTTTGCCGATTATGATTACCGACTTACTGGGCTCGAAAATGCCGTCGACCATTCTGGCTGGCGTGATTTTGCTGTGGAGCGAGGGGTCTTATCCGGTGGCGGCGGTTATCTTTCTCGCCAGTATTATGGTGCCGACGCTAAAAATGATCGCTATTGCCTGGCTTTGTTGGGATGCGAAAGGCCACGGTAAGCGCGACAGTGAACGGATGCATTTTATTTATGAAGTAGTGGAGTTTGTGGGGCGCTGGTCAATGATTGATGTCTTTGTCATTGCCGTACTCTCTGCGCTGGTGCGTATGGGAGGGTTAATGAATATTTATCCTGCGATGGGTGCGTTGATGTTTGCTTTAGTCGTCATAATGACAATGTTTTCTGCGATGACCTTTGATCCGCGTCTGTCGTGGGATCGTGAATACGAACCAGGCCATGAGGAGTCCTGATAGCATGGAACCTAAAAAAGGGGAAGCCAAAGTACAAAAGGTGAAAAATTGGTCGCCTGTCTGGATATTCCCGATTGTTACTGCGCTTATCGGAGCCTGGATTCTGTTTTATCACTACAGCCACCAGGGACCGGAAGTTACCTTAATTACCACCAATGCGGAAGGCATTGAAGGCGGAAAAACGACGATCAAAAGTCGCAGCGTGGATGTCGGCGTGGTTGAAAGCGCGACGCTGACTGACGATCTGACGCATGTACAAATCAAAGCGCGGCTTCATTCCGGTATGGAAAAGTTGCTGCATAAAGACTCGGTATTTTGGGTGGTAAAACCGCAGGTGGGGCGTGAAGGCATCAGCGGGCTTGGGACGCTGCTATCAGGCGCGTATATTGAACTACAACCAGGAAGTAAGGGTAGTCAGCCGGAAAGCTATCAGCTTCTTGACTCACCGCCGTTGGCGCCGCCCGATGCCAAAGGTATTCGTGTGATTCTGGACAGCAAAAAGGCCGGTCAGCTCAGTCCTGGCGATCCCGTTCTTTTCCGGGGCTATCGGGTAGGATCCGTTGAAACCAGCTCTTTCGATCCGCAAAAACGGACAATGAGTTATCAGTTGTTCATTAAGGCGCCAAACGATCGATTGGTCACCAGTAATGTCCGATTCTGGAAAGATAGCGGTATCGCTGTGGATCTGACATCGGCGGGAATGCGCGTGGAAATGGGATCGTTGACGACGTTGTTTGGCGGCGGCGTGAGTTTTGATGTGCCGGAAGGACTTGAGCAGGGGCAACCCGTCGCCGAAAAAACGGCGTTTAACCTCTACGACGATCAAAAAAGTATTCAGGATTCGCTGTATACCGATCATATCGATTACCTGATGTTCTTTAAAGATTCGGTGCGCGGATTACAACCCGGCGCGCCGCTGGAGTTCCGCGGTATTCGTCTGGGGACGGTAAGCAAAGTACCTTTCTTTGCGTCTAAAATGCGCCAGGTATTTAACGACGATTACCGTATTCCTGTGCTGGTGCGCATTGAACCGGAGCGTCTGAAAGCGCAATTGGGAGAAAATGCGGATGTTGGCGCGCATTTGACGGAACTGCTTAAGCGCGGTTTACGCGCTTCGCTTAAAACCGGTAACCTGGTGACCGGGGCGCTGTATGTCGATCTGGACTTTTATCCTAAGGAGCCGCCGATCACCGGGCTACGCGAATTTGATGGTTATGAAATTATTCCCACCGTCAGCAGCGGCCTGGCGCAAATTCAACAGCGACTGGTGGAAACGTTGGATAAGATCAACAACCTGCCGCTGAATCCGATGATTGAACAAGCGACCAATACGCTGTCTGAAAGCCAGCGTACTATGCGTCGGCTGCAAACCACGCTGGATAATATGAACAAGATTACCTCCAGTCAGTCGATGCAGCAGCTTCCGGCGGATATGCAAACGACGTTACGCGAACTTAACCGCAGTATGCAAGGCTTCCAGCCTGGATCGGCGGCGTATAACAAAATGGTGGCGGATATGCAGCGTCTCGATCAGGTGCTTCGTGAGTTACAACCGGTGTTGAAAACTCTGAACGAGAAGAGCAACGCGCTGGTATTTGAAGCGAAGGATAAAAAAGATCCTGAGCCTAAGAGGGCGAAACAATGAAAAAATGGCTAGTCGTGATAATGGCGTTCTGGCTGGCGTCATGTAGCTCCGGCGGAGAGAATAAAAGCTATTATCAGCTCCCGATAGCGCAAAGCGGTGTGCAAAGCACCGCAAGCCAGGGCAACCGTCTCTTATGGGTAGAGCAGGTTTCCGTACCTGACTATCTGGCAGGTAACGGCGTGGTGTATCAAACCAGTGATGTCCAGTATGTGATTGCCAATAACAATCTGTGGGCCAGCCCGCTGGATCAGCAATTGCGTAACACGCTGGTGGCGAATCTTAGCGCCCGGCTTCCTGGCTGGGTCGTCGCTTCCCAGCCGTTGGGAACCACCCAGGATACGTTGAACGTTACCGTAACCGGATTCCATGGACGTTACGATGGTAAGGTTATCGTCAGCGGGGAGTGGTTATTAAACCACAACGGACAACTGATTAAGCGGCCTTTCCATATCGAAGCCAGCCAGCAGAAAGATGGCTATGATGAGATGGTCAAAGTACTGGCAAGCGCATGGAGTCAGGAAGCAGCCGCTATCGCAGATGAGATAAAGCGCCTTCCCTGAGATAAAAGTAATGTAAATTTAACCGCTTCAGGTCGTGCGCCTGAGGCGGTTTTTTTATTTTTGACGCCGGAAAAATAGTTGTTATGGCTCACATTTTTTGTACAAATGATTTACCGTATAGCTCACAAATATGACATTGGTGTGAATTTTGCGCATTGACGGGCGATCCATTTAGAGGTATTCGTGTAGTGTGATTGCACATTTTGTAATCACTGTTTTCTTTTCCACCAGATACAAATATGAGGGAAACGAGGCATGAAGAGACAAAAACGAGATCGCCTGGAACGGGCACATCAACGTGGATATCAGGCCGGCATCGCCGGACGATCAAAAGAAATGTGTCCCTATCAGACGCTGAATCAACGGTCATACTGGTTGGGAGGTTGGCGACAAGCCATGGAGGACAGGGCGGTAATGGCCTGATTCTGTCTCTTTAGAAAAAGAAACCTCCGCACTGCGGAGGTTTCGCCTTTATTGGCTTTGCAAGCATGATACCGATAGCGCGGAATATCAATTCAACACTTAGAACGCGGAAGTATCCTGGAACAAACCGACTTTCAAATCGTGAGCGGTATAGATCAGACGACCATCCACCAGAACCTCACCGTCCGCCAGGCCCATGATCAGGCGACGGTTTACGATACGTTTGAAATGAATGCGATAGGTGACTTTCCTGGCTGTCGGCAGAACCTGGCCGGTAAATTTCACTTCGCCCACGCCCAGAGCGCGGCCTTTGCCTTCGCCGCCCAACCAGCCCAGGTAGAATCCCACCAATTGCCACATAGCATCCAGACCCAGACAACCGGGCATCACCGGATCGCCGATAAAGTGGCATCCGAAGAACCATAGATCCGGATTGATATCCAGCTCGGCTTCGACATAGCCTTTGTCGAAATTGCCGCCCGTTTCGGTCATCTTAACGACGCGGTCCATCATCAGCATGTTCGGCGCAGGGAGTTGCGGCCCTTTAGCGCCAAACAGTTCACCACGACCAGAGGCAAGAAGGTCTTCTTTTGTATAGGATTCGCGTTTATCTACCATGTTTTATGTAAACCTTATTTTATTGAAGCACGCAGGATAGCTAACACGTGTACGCTGGACAAGTCCGATCAGTTCGGAATAAAAGCGTTCAGCCAACGTAATGGCCACGGGAAACGATGACGGCCTTCCTGTTGCGTCGCCTGCGCGATACGCTCCTGGATAGTCTGCATCAACGTCGTTTGACCTTCGCCATCCCACACCAGATTTAACAGTAACGGTAAGGCGTCGGTCACGTCGTCTACCGCCCAGATAGTGAACTTCTCTTCTTTAACCGCTTGCAGCAGTTCAGATTTAAGACTGAGATGGCGGACGTTGGCGGCAGGGATAATTACGCCCTGTTTACCGTTTAATTCCCGCTGCTCGCAGATGGCGAAGAAACCTTCAATTTTTTCGTTTAGCCCGCCCACCGGTTGCGCGCGACCAAACTGATCGACCGAGCCGGTAATCGCAATGTTTTGATTCACTGGCACATTGGCCAGCGCGCTGATGAGCGCACATAATTCCGCCATTGAGGCGCTATCGCCATCCACTTCGCTGTAGGACTGCTCAAAGGTTAACGAGGCAGAGAAGGGAATTTGTTGCTCCAGCTGCAACTCAGACATCAGGAAGGCCTGCATAATCATCATTCCCTTAGCGTGGATATTCCCGCCAAGTTCGGCCTTGCGCTCAATATCGTTAAATTCGCCATCGCCGATATGCACAACACAGCTAATTCGCGACGGTTCGCCAAAGGCGCGCGGATGTCCGGGAAACTCAATGACGGAAAGCGCATTGATTTGTCCAACGCGTTCGCCTTCGGTTTCAATCAGGATCTGCTCTTGCAGAATCTCATCCTGCATCCGCTCCGCCAGAAAGCCTTCTCGCCATTCGCGTCGGGCAAGCATCAGACTGAGCGCTTCTGCGCCGCAGGTATCGCCTTCGCATAAAGGCGCCGCTTCCTTAAACTGGCGGGCTATCCACAGTGGGCAAAGAGGCAGCGTATCCTGTTCGCCGGTATAGCGCACAGCCTCGCGTATCAGGACGGGCCAGGCGTCCGGTGCCGGGGGCGGCAAATTATCGCGTAAAGCGATACGCGTCACCCATTGACACCACAGGGTCATAGCTTCTGCGTCCGCTATCTGTAAATTGTCTTCAAATTCACTGTAGATAGCCTGTTCCGCGAGCTCCGGTTCCATCTCCTGAAAATCAGCCAGTGATTCACGTTCGCCAACCAGAATCACCTTCAGTTTGAGCGGCATGGATGGCACGGAGACCGGTAATGGACGCGACTCGTCAAAGGCCACCCAGTCAAAACGCTCGCGGCTAACGATGGCTTTCAGACGCATCCACAGTAACGGCTGCGCCAGAAGGGTTCGTAAGGAAATAATCAGCACGCCGCCGTTCGCCTGATGAACCAGTCCCGGCTGCAGGATAATGTCGCCGTTATACTGCCGCAGGCAACCAAAGAGCTGTTCGGCTTCGACCCAGTCCGCGCTGACGACTTGTGTGACGGTGGCAAAGTTGTCTTGCGCATTCTGCGCGGCGCGGTAATGAACAGTATGCCCGGAAACGTCATAATGTCCGCCGGTTAATTGTCCGGCATCGGTTTGCAGAGCGCGGACGGCATCTGAAAGTAAAGTGAGATACTCTTGCTCTTCAGGCGCTTTAGTCAGCATAAAAGAGGATGATGCCCACGGCTGTATAAGTTGCTCAAGCGCAAATTGCAGTCGTGGCTGAGTATCACTGAGTAAGGTGTCGTTTTCGTCAGTCGCGTGTGGCTGTGCAAATATCTCCTGATAGCTTTCGCTATCCGGAACCAGATCACGCCATGCAAGTTTCGTAATGGTCAAAGTTGAGGTTTTTTAGTCTGTTGTAAAAGGGGGGATTATAGCCTAACCCGTCACGCTGCACACGCGGAAAGCGAATGCAAAGTAATATGAAGACGTGTAACCATTCACAGGTTCGAGATTCTTTTCTTCAGATGGCTAAAAAACTGATATTCTGATAACAGTTACACGGTAACGTTGGGATCGCAATGAAATATCAACAACTTGAAAATCTTGAAAGCGGTTGGAAATGGAAATATCTGGTGAAAAAGCACCGCGAAGGGGAGTTGATCACCCGCTACGTGGAAGCCAGTGCTGCCCAGGAAGCCGTCAATTTGTTGTTGGCCCTCGAAAATGAACCGGTGCGGGTAAACGTCTGGATAGACAGGCATATGAATCCTGCCTTGCTTAATCGGATGAAACAAACCATTCGGGCAAGACGCAAACGACACTTCAATGCGGAACATCAGCATACGCGCAAAAAATCTATCGATTTAGAGTTTATGGTCTGGCAGCGTCTGGCGGGCCTTGCGCAGCGACGCGGTAAAACATTATCCGAAACGATAGTGCAACTGATAGAAGACGCGGAGCATAAAGAGAAATATGCCACGCAAATGACCACGTTAAAGCAGGATTTACAGGCGTTATTAGGCAAGAAGTAACGCTGAAAGGCGTTGTCACCCAGACCAGAGCAAAAAACCCCGCGACGCGGGGTTTTTTATCAGACGGAAACTTAAGCCTGCGGCTGAGTTACCACGTCTTTAACGCCTTTAACTTCGATCTCTACGCGACGATCCGGAGCCAGGCAATCGATCAGGGCAGCGCGAGGTTTCACGTTGTCACAGGTGTTGCCGGTAACCGGGTTAGATTCGCCCATACCACGTGCGGAGATTTTGTCAGACGGAATACCTTTGGAGATCAGGTAATCAACAACAGATTGAGCACGTTTCTCGGACAGACCCTGGTTGTAAGCGTCAGAACCGATACGGTCAGTGAAGCCCAGAACGACAACGGAACCGTCTTTCGGATCCAGGTTGCTCAGCTGGCTGTACAGCTGATCCAGAGCCTGCTGGCCTTCCGGCTTCAGGGTAGATTTGTTGAAGTTGAACAGTACGTCAGACTTCAGAGTGAAGTGCTTGGTCTGTACTTCCGGAGCCGGTGCCGGTGCCGGTGCTACTACCGGAGCAGCTTCTTGCTGGCCGAAACGGTAGGAAACACCTACGCTCAGCAGGCCGTTGTCCGGACGGGTGCCGATGGTGTTGGCATCACCGATGTTGTTAGTCCACTGGTATTCCAGACGGGTTGCGATTTCAGGGGTGATAGCATACTCGATACCGCCCGCGAATACCGGGGAAACGCCGGTGTCGTGGTCTTTATTAGACGCGCCGCCAGGGCCAGGGACGTTAGACTTGGTGTCTGCACGCCATACCATACCACCCAGACGGGTATAAACGTCCAGATCGTCAGTGATTGGATAACCCAGTTTAGCGGTCAACTGAACGCCCTGAGCTTTATAAGCGCCATTGATGTTGTCGCCTTTGTACGGCATACGGCCTAACCAGTCGTAGCCCATTTCAAAGCCAACGTACGGGTTAACCTGGTAACCACCAAAAGCACCTGCGCCCAGTTGGTTTTCATGAGTCGGGCCATCATTGTTAATGAAGCCGGTGTCATGGTACTGAGACCAGCCCAGTTTAGCACCAGCGTACCAGGTGTTATCTTTCGGAGCGGCCTGCGCTACGGTAGCGAAACCAGCCAGTGCCACTGCAATCGCGATAGCTGTCTTTTTCATTTTTTGCGCCTCGTTATCATCCAAAATACGCCATGAATATCTCCAACGAGATAACACGGTTAAATCCTTCACCGGGGGATCTGCTCAATAGTTACTCTACCGATATCTACGGCTTATGCTGAGCACCCCTGGCGATGTAAAGTCTACAACGTAGTTGGAAACTTACAAGTGTGAACTCCGTCAGACATGTGAAAAAAACATGACGGATATACACATCATTTAACAGTTTCAGATGATAAATCGTACAGCAAAAATTGCGGAAACCGCTTCTGACAAGCGTTCTCGCAAAAAAAACGTTAGCACTCAAAGGAGATACGTTCGCGTAAAAAAAAGTCCAGGATAAATCCTAATTTTACCTAATGATACAAATTAGAGTGAATTTTTAGCCCGGAATGCTGTCTCCTGGGTAAAGCGTGCGCACGTACAGGGCGCATGATAAACCCTACCGCATTACCTACCTTCGCTGCTTCAACCAGGCTGGCATGTTCTTCTTCTGTCAGTTCTTCAGTCATCCAACCAATTACCACGCTGTAATTTCCTGTACGCAAAGCGCGGATCATCGACTCCAGCGTATGACGAGGTGCAAGCTGGCTAATTTGCATCACTTTCGTTAATGGCAAACCTGAAGACTGTACCCATTCACGGCTGAGCTTTTGCTGCGGCGTGAGCCAGAGCTGCCAGCGTGATTGTTGGCCTAACTGACGGAGTAAAGGCAAAAGCAGGAGTTGCGCCATCATGGGCTGGTCTTCGTGGTAGACAACTTCACTGACCAGTCCTGCCGCGGCATTTTCCGTAGCGGTGCGCGCAGCGTTGTGGGTAGTGGTAGGAAATGACGAAGAACGATTTGCATAACCTGAAGTGTACATAATCAATCCAGCCCTGTGAGTTACTGTATATTCATACAGTACCCCTGTGGCGATGAAAGATCAACTCTATTTTCGGAAACTGTCTCGCAATTTTTATTCTTAGTGGCGTCAAAAATAAAAATCATCTTGCTCGCGGAGTATAAGTTGCCTATTTTCGTCATTAACGGATCCGTTACTGCAAATCATTCTTTTACTTTATGATTTAAAAGGAATTTTATGAGAGCACTCTCTTATGACAGGATCTATAAATCGCAAGAATATTTGGCCTCTTTGGGGACGATCCAGTATCGATCTTTATTCGGTAGCTATAGTCTGACCGTGGAGGATACCGTCTTTGCGATGGTGGCTAATGGCGAGCTTTATCTCCGCGCCTGTGAAGAAAGCGTACCCTACTGTGTGAAGCATCCTCCCGCCTGGCTCATGTTTATGAAATGTGGACGTCCCGTTATGCTCAACTATTACCGGGTGGATGAAAGCCTGTGGCGCGATCAGCAGCAGCTGGTGCGTTTATCGAAGTATTCTCTTGACGCGGCAATGAAGGAAAAACACAGCCGTATTTTACAGCACAGACTCAAAGATCTCCCCAATATGACCTTCCATCTGGAAACATTGCTCAATGAGTCAGGGATAAAGGACGAAAATATGTTACGCATACTGGGCGCGAAAATGTGCTGGCTAAGGTTGCGACAAAGCAATCCCTTGCTGACGGTGAAAGTTTTGTATGCCCTGGAAGGCGCAATTGTCGGCGTACATGAAGCGGCGCTCCCGGCGAGTCGTCGCCAGGAGCTTGCCGACTGGGCTCATTCGCTTACGGCTGGGTAATTAATGTAGAAGTCGACGGTGAAATTTGCCGTTGCAAGCGTCCAATCTCGGGCAGTAAGGCAATGAGCAAACCAATTTGTTGAACAACCAGAGGTTCTTTGCTGTCCGGACGTGTTTCCAGCGACTGAACTCGCTGCTTTAAACCCTCCAGCGCCTGGTGTACGCGCTGTTCGTCTTCAGGTTGATGATGAAGCGCATCATCAACGTAGCAGACCGCGTCATCCAGAAGCCCCAACACGTCCGGATTACTGAGCTTTTCGCGGTGCGCGCCGAGGGCGGAGATATAGCTGGTAAAAGTGTGATTGAGGCAAAGCAGCCTGAACGCCGCCTCCCGGGTTTCAGCCGTGACGTCGGGTTCGCTCGACATATTAGAAACCACGGATGCCAGTTCTGCATCGCGGTTGTGCGCGTCGCGTCTGGCAATGCGATAGGCCAGGCGGTTATCCCGTCCCTGGTGATATTGCTCAAGGATCGCATCAAGGTAGCGGCAATTAGCATCGGTGGCGCGCTGGAGTACCCGGGGAAGGTTGCGAAAGCGCCAGTCCGGCCAAATAAAGCTGACCGCAGCCCAAGCGATAGCGCAGCCAATTAACGTGTCGACGACGCGCGGTAACGCTACCTCGAAGCCTTCGCCCAGGAGGTTAAAGCAGAGTAATACCAGCAGGGTGATGAACATCGTCGCATGGGCATACTGCACATTACGGAATGCGAAGAAAAGCACGCCGGTAATCACCAGCAGAACTAACTGTCCTTCAAGCGAAGGGACAAACCATAAAATCGGCAGGCCGATCGCAACGCCTACCAATGTACCGATAATCCTGAGCGCAAGGCGATGGCGGGTCGCGTTATAGTTAGGCTGACAAACGAACAGGCTGGTGAGCAATATCCAGTACCCGTGGCGCATCCCGGTAATTTGGATGAGAGCATAACCGATGCACAATACCAGTGACATGCGTACCGCATGGCGAAAGAGAGCGGACTCCGGGGTAAAATTACGGCTCAGACGCAGCCAGATGTCGCTAAACCCGTGCAGGCTATCATCAGCCAACTGGTTTTCTGACTCATTGCGCGGCATTGCCTGGGCCTGCTCCGACTCGATCGTCGCCAGTTGCGCATCAATAGCGCGTAGGTTGGTTAATAAGAACCCAAGCGTATTTAACAGCTCTAAAGAAGCGCCGCTGGCGCGCATACGTTCAAGCGCGGCGTCAATGTGGGTAAAGACGCGTTCAAAACGCGGATCATGCTGGTACGGCGTACGCAGTAAGATACAGCGCGCCAGCTGCGTACAGGCCTGCGCCTGCATCGACATCAGACGCTGAAAGCGGAACATGACGTCGCTATGGCGAAAATAATCGCGCAGCGTCTGGTATTGAATATGCGAAGAACTGGCGCGTTCATGAATATCCTGCGCCACAAAATAGTAATGGAGGGTGCGGCGCGTACCGCGTTGACCGCGATCGCCGCGCAGGCGACTCAATAACGACACTTTCGTTTGGTTCAGCGTCGCCATTAACTGCCCGTTCGCTAACGCTAAATCATAGAGCGGCGCCTGGCTTTCATCTTCAATATCAGGATCAAACAGACGTGATTTCAGTTCCAGATAGTGCGCTAACTGTTCGTAACTGCGTGCCAGATTATCCTGCAACGGGCGGATCGGAAATAGCAGATGCCCGGTTAGCGTCAGTAGGTTATACCATACTGCGCCTGCCAGCAGGAGCAGTGGTTGCTGATACCAGTGATCGTATAAAGAAGCGCCCAGCATCGTATAGATGGCAATGAGTAACGCGCCGAACGCGATGGTGGCATAGCGTTGCCCCAGTCCTCCCAACAGAATAAACCCGCTGGTGGATAACGTTAAGCCCAACGCAAATAGCCACGGCCAGGGAAAGAGCAGCTCCACAGAAGCCGACGCGATAAAAAAGCAAATTAAGGTAATGATTAAATTACGCAAGCGTCCGGCAAGGCGATCGTCGAGATCGGTTAGCGCCGCGGCAACCATACCGAGCGTGAGCGGGATGGTCAGTTTGACGTCGCCCAGCCACCAGGGCAGGGCGGTGGTGCCGCACAGAGCGATAAAAATGCGGATGTAATACAGCCAGGTACTGTTCCAGGTATAACGGCGAATCAACGGACTTAACATAAAGGCTATTTGTCCCGATCATTCAAAACGGCGGCGCGCGTTAGCTTCTCGCGCGGCGCGAGCGGTTTCTACAGAGACGACGCGGCGACCGACAGGCCAAAGCGCAATCGCGGCAATTTTAAAGTTCGCAATACCGACAGGTATCCCGATGATAGTGACACACTGCGCGATACCGGAGGCAATGTGCATCAGGCATAGCCACCAGCCGAAAAAAAGTAACCAGAAAATATTCAGCAAGGTACCGCCAGTATTCATTAATACGCTTTTCGCCGCCGGATTAAGTTCGTCAACGTGAATGGCTTCATTACCGTAAGGGAACAGGGACAGTTTGGTTATCTCCCAGCAGGAGCGGGTCAACGGCAGGGTAAAAATAAGCACAATACTGACAAGCGTGGCCAGCAGCCAGGCCAGCGTAGTGGCAAAGCCGCCCAGTACAAAGTTTAAAATATTCAGAACGGTACGCATAAACCCTCAGTTCATTCCGGTTTTCTATCACTGCGGGCAATTGTAACGTTTTTTTAGACTGGAGCACGTTTTCTCTGGCGGTTACACTGATAAGCACATCTTTACGTCTGGATTCGCTGAGTCATGGAACTGAAAGCAACTTCTCTTGGAAAACGTCTGGCGCAACACCCGTATGATCGTGCCGAGATCCTCAACGCTGGGGTGAAAGTGTCTGGCGACAGGCATGAATATCTTATTCCATTCAATCAGTTATTGGCGATTCACTGTAAGCGTGGGCTGGTATGGGGCGAGCTGGAGTTTGTCCTGCCGGAGGATAAAGTCGTGCGTTTGCACGGTACCGAGTGGTCGGAAACCCAGCAATTCCATCGCTATCTGGACGCGCACTGGCGTCGCTGGAGCCAGGAGATGAGTGATGTCGCCGCGCAGGCATTACAAGAGCAATGGGCGCGTATTAGTGAGCGAACGGGCGAAAACCAATGGCTTACCCGTGAACGCGTTCGGGGGCTGGAACACGAAATTCGCCAGACGTTTGCCGCCTTACCGCTGCCGGTCTCACGTCTGGAGGAGTTTGCTCACTGTCGCGAGATATGGCGTAAGTGTCTGGCCTGGTTACAGGATAGCGAGGGAAGTCGGCAGCAGCATAATCAGGCGTATGCTGATGCCATGCTGGAAGCGCATGCCGACTTTTTTACGCAGATAGAATCTTCTCCGCTTAATCCTTCCCAGGCCAGGGCGGTGGTTAACGGCGAATCATCGTTACTGGTACTGGCGGGCGCGGGAAGCGGTAAGACCTCGGTGCTGGTGGCGCGCGCGGGTTGGCTGTTGGCGCGCGGACAAGCAGATGCGGGGCAAATTCTTTTACTGGCGTTTGGTCGCAAGGCGGCAGAGGAGATGGATGAGCGTATCCGCGAGCGCTTACATACGGAAGAGATTACTGCCCGTACGTTCCATTCGCTGGCGCTGTATATTATTCAGCAAGGCAGTAAAAAAGCGCCGGTTATCAGTAAGCTGGAAAGTGACGCCACCGCGCGGCATCAGCTATTTCTGCGCACCTGGCGTCAGCAGTGTAGCGAGAAAAAAGCGCAGGCCAAAGGCTGGCGTCAGTGGCTGGAAGAGGAGATGCAGTGGGTAGTGCCGGAAGGTAATTTCTGGGACGATGAGACATTGCAGCGGCGTCTGGCCCCTCGCCTGGATCGTTGGGTCAGTTTGATGCGTATGCACGGCGGCGCGCAGGCAGAAATGATCGCTGGCGCGCCAGAGGAGTGCCGCGAGCTGTTTGGCAAACGCATTAAGCTGATGGCGCCGCTGCTAAAGGCCTGGAAAAGTGCGTTGAAAGCGGAAAATGCCGTTGATTTCTCCGGGCTTATCCATCAGGCAATGGTAATCCTCGAAAAAGGGCGTTTTATCAGCCCGTGGAAGCATATTCTGGTCGATGAATTTCAGGATATTTCCCCGCAACGGGCGGCGCTGTTAGAGGCGCTGCGCAAGCAGAATAGCCAGACTACGCTGTTTGCCGTTGGCGATGACTGGCAGGCGATTTACCGTTTTAGCGGGGCGCAGCTCTCCTTAACGACGGCGTTTCATCAGACGTTCGGCGAGGGCGAGCATTGCCACCTGGACACCACGTACCGCTTTAACAGTCGGATTGGCGATATTGCCAATCGCTTTGTACAGCAGAATCCGCACCAGCTTAAAAAACCGTTAAATAGTCTGACCCCAGGCGATAAAAAAGCGGTGACGTTATTGGATGAAAGCCAGTTGGACGCGTTACTGGATAAATTATCCGGCTATGCTAAGGAAGATGAACGTATCCTGGTGCTGGCGCGCTATCATCATCTGAAACCCGCGAGTCTACAAAAAGCGGCGACTCGCTGGCCGAAGTTACAGATAGACTTCATGACTATCCATGCCAGCAAAGGCCAACAGGCCGCTTACGTGATTCTTGTCGGATTGCAGGAGGGTAACGACGGTTTCCCCGCCCCGGCGCGAGAATCCATTATGGAAAGTGCGCTTCTTCCTCAGGTTGAGGATTTTCCGGACGCTGAAGAGCGGCGTTTGTTATATGTGGCGTTGACGCGCGCGCGCGCGCGGGTCTGGCTGCTTTTCAATAAAGATAATCCCTCGCGCTTTGTGGAGGCGCTTAAACAGCTGGATGTGCCGGTGGCGAGGAAGCCCTAAAGCGCGGGCGGTACAGCATCCCGCCCGCGTAGCGGTTATTTCAGGCGCTCGGCCAGATAACGCGCATAATCCGGAATAAGAATATCTACAGCGTCATTAAAATGCGGGGACTGGATGATAAAGTCCGCCGTTGAGACGTTAGTGGCGACAGGGATATTCCATACGGTGGCCAGACGCAGTAGCGCTTTGACATCGGGGTCGTGCGGTACCGCGTTCAGCGGGTCCCAGAAGAAAATCAACACGTCGATTTTCCCTTCTGAAATGAGCGCGCCAACCTGCTGGTCGCCGCCCATCGGGCCGCTCAGCATCGCATTAACGTCCATACCGGTTGCGCGCTGGATCAGATTCCCCGTGGTGCCGGTTGCATAAAGAACGTGTTTTTCCAGCAACGGCTGATGGCGTTCCACCCAGTTCATTAACATCTGTTTGCAGTGGTCGTGAGCAACCAACGCGATATGTTTGCGCGTCGGCAAGGTGCGAGTCGTCAGTTCCATAATTCGATTCCGTAGTTAACCTGTCTACAGATTACTGGAAGCGCTTGATGCTGCAAGAGAAAGACAAAAAAATTGCGTGCTGGGACAACTCATATCAAGAGGGCGGCTGTTTTTCCGCCCATTGCAGAAAATGATGGCGTGTCTGCGGGTCGGCCAGTCGGAACCAATATTTCAGCCGCTGTTCTGTCAGAGTTTGTGATTGCGGCGGTACGGTATCAAGCTCTGAGACGTCGGAAAGTAATGTGCTGTCGTCTGCCATCATCGTGGCGAACTGAGGAAGCGAGGCGCGTTTCGCCGATTTATTATAACGCTCGGTCTCTATTTCATAATCGACCACTTTAGCCGTAGAAGTAATGGCCAGAATATCGAGTTTTACCGGAATGGGCATGGCGTCGCCGTCCAAAAGCGCCAGACGCGGCGCCGCGTTAAAATACGAGGCTTCGCGCTCGTTTTCCAGCCGCGGGAGCTGAAAATTGACCTGACTTATCAGTTGGGTATCGAAACTTATCACCAGCGGCGGAGAAATATAAAGCCGCTCTTCATTACCGGGCAGGCGGATGGTTTTTTCCACCCGGAAAACGAGTTGATGCGGCCCGTTTTCCAGTTCAATGCTCTCTGCGCCGCGTAATAAAGAGCTGGACACCTTTTTGCCGTCCAGCACCAGCAGATCAACCTCATTAGACAAACGGAGCGTTGTGGCAAAAACAGTCACCGGCAAACAGAGAGCAAGGAAGGTGGCTAGCGCGCCGGTTTTCATAAGGTTCTCCTGTCCAAAGGCCGTCTGGCTAATAATGTATCGAAATTTTTCTTAGATCATGTTTACTAACATATAGACATATTTTGGCGTTTTGCTCTCATACATCGGTATGGGATGAATGGTTGCTATGTCAGGTTTGTCGTACACTTTGCAAAACAGCCAGGAGAAAGATGATGAAAGAGACCGATATTGCTGATGTTTTGACGTCCACTCGCACTATCGCGTTGGTAGGTGCGAGCGATAAACCCGATCGTCCAAGTTATCGGGTAATGAAATACCTGCTTGAACAGGGCTACCATGTGATTCCGGTTGCGCCAAAAGTCGCGGGTAAGACATTGCTGGGGCAACAGGGGTATGCCACGCTGGCGGATATTCCCGAAAAAGTCGATATGGTGGATGTTTTTCGCAACTCTGAAGCTGCATGGGGCGTCGCGCAGGAAGCTATCGCCATCGGCGCAAAAACGCTGTGGCTACAGCTTGGCGTGATCAACGAACAGGCGGCGGTACTGGCGCGGGATGCAGGCATGACCGTGGTGATGGATCGCTGCCCGGCGATTGAGATCCCTCGCCTGGGGCTGGCGAAATAAAAGTTTAAATGGCCGGATATCGCTCTCCGGCCTTTTACATACAATCAGTTACGTAGTCGCGGCGCCTGAAGCTGCTTGCGAATGGTACGCGCCAGTTCATCCATCGATGGCTGTTCTGGATGCTCGTCCCGCATTTCGCTTCGCAACTGGGCCTCGGCCAGATAAGTATGCACTGGCTGACCATCATCATCTTCCATTACCACGTGGTACCACGGAGCGGCGCGAAGTTCGTCGTTAACCGCCAGTTCATCAGGCGACGGTTCATCAAGCGAATATTCCGGGTCGATATCGACGACCACTCCGAGGTAACCTAACAGGGAATGGCGGACCTGTTGGCCGATACCGAATTTGCTGGCTATCATAGTCACCTCCCGGGAAATAGATACCCTTTATATGAGGATACTATTCCACTTTTCAAGTTACATGACGCGACAGGCAAACCCTTTCAGATACAGCCCTTCCGGGTAGGTGGCGATCACCGGGTGATCGGCGGCCTGACGGAACTGCTCTATAAATTGTACATCACGACCGGCATCTATTGCGGCATCGGCAATGATTTTCTGAAATAAATCGCTGGTCATCAGTCCGGAGCAAGAGAATGTCAGCAGTATGCCGCCCGGATTGAGCAGTTGAATCGCTAACATGTTAATGTCTTTATAGCCCCGGCAGGCACCCATTAACTGGCTTTTATTTTCGACGAATTTGGGCGGGTCCATGATGATGACGTCGAATTTTTCGCCGTGTTCACGGTAAGCGCGCAGCAACTTAAACACGTCATCGCGTACGAATTCGGCTTTGCTCAAGTCCAGTTGGTTCAGTTCAACGTTTTGCCTGGCGATATCCAGCGCATCCTGTGAGGTATCCACGCTGACAACCTGGCGACAACCGCCCATTAACGCCGACACGGCAAAACCGCCGGTATAAGAGAAGCAGTTCAGTACCCGCTGATTTTCCACGTAGCGGCGCGTCGCCAGACGACTGTCGCGCTGATCAAGATAATAACCGGTTTTGTGGCCGCCCTGGATATCGACCAGTAATTTCATACCGTGTTCTTCAATTGGCAGAAGCGCAGGCGGCAGTTCGCCAGTGACCGGGCCTTGCGTCAGCGCCATCCCTTCTTTTTTCCGCACGGCGACGTCGCTGCGATCGTAAATAGCGCAATCCGGATAGCATGTTTGCAGAGCGCTAATTAATGCGGCGCGTTGATATTCGGCCCCGGCGCTGAGCAGTTGCAGCACCAAAAAATGGCCAAAACGATCGATAGTGACGCCAGGCAGGCCATCGGACTCACCGGCGATCAGACGATAGCTATCCAGGCCGTCTTTTTTCGCCAGCCAGTCGCGCCACTGCTGCGCCTGGCGCAGGCGGCGGGTGAAAAACGCAATATCAATGGATTCTGCTTTATCAAATGTCCAGACGCGCGCGCGGATCTGGGATGCTGGCGACCAGGCGCCGCGTGCTAACCACTTTCCCTGATGGTCGACGATATCGATAGTTTCACCGAGGTTGGCTTTGCCTTCCAGGCGGGAGACAGCGCCGGAAAAGACCCATGGGTGGCGGCGGAGTAAAGATTTTTCTCGCCCTTTGCTGAGGACTAAACGGGGATATTGCGGAAATGTAGATTCAGTCATGCGGAGTAACCTCTCACAAACAGTGACGCGAGCCGGATGATAGCTCCAGCCAGGGACCGTGAAAACGAAATGGCGCGTAGGGTAGCACAGATAAGAGGGGCAATCACCAGCGTATGGTGGTGAGCGTTTCTGCACAAAATAGAATCGTAAAGGCACAGTTTCTTCAGCGGGCGCTTTTTATAGTGTTATTTCTTTATATGAAGAAGGAAATACAATGAAAACAGTCTTCTCTTTGACCGCAGCCGCAATGATGGCATTGAGTGGCGGCGTATCTGCCGCATCGGCGTTTAGCCTCAGTAGCGCGGATATTCCGGCGGATTTTCGTTTAACGCAACAGCACGTCTTTAAAGGATTTGGTTGTAGCGGAGAAAATATTTCGCCGCAGCTGAGCTGGCGCAATCCGCCTGCCGGAACCAAAAGCTACGCTATTACCGTCTTCGATCCTGATGCGCCCACCGGAAGCGGCTGGTGGCACTGGACGATGGTGAATATTCCTGCGCAGATTCACGACCTGCCGACGGGGGCTGATAAAAAAACGTTACCCGCTGGAGTGGTGCAGGGACGGAATGATTTCGGTTATGCTGGCTTTGGCGGCGCCTGTCCGCCGCCGGGCGATAAGCCTCATCGCTATCAGTTTACTGTGTGGGCGCTGAATACGGCAACACTGCCGCTCGACAGTGAGTCGAGTGGCGCGTTGGTAGGGTTTATGCTTAACGCGCATGTGATTGCGAAAGCACAATTCACGGCCACATACGGAAGATAAAACAGAGGACGGCACGGTGCAGGAGATGCATATTCGACATCAGGATCTTACGACGGCAGAGGTGCGTTCCAGTCATCTGCACCGTTTGCATCGTGTTACGCTTTTTTCCGCCGCTATCTGCCATATTACGCAGGGCAGTAAAGTCATCATTCAGGATGATAGCCGCCTTGTCGCCGGGCCGGGCGAGTTGATTATTATTCCAGCGAACACGCCGCTGGAGATTATTAATCAGCCTGCGCAGAACGGTTTTCGCTCCGACCTGTTGTTACTTTCACCGGAGATTATTGCTCGCTTTAAAACGATGTACGTTCAGGATTATCCACCGGCAAACCTGACATCGCTGTGTACGCCGATGAGCCGTAGCCTGACATTTATGTGGGAGAACGTGTTGGATGCTGTGCGCCAGGGTTTACCCGTTGGGCTACAGGAACATCAGGCGATGGGGTTACTGTTAGCGCTTTTGCATGATGGCGCGGCAGGACCGCTGCTTATTGAACGGCGTTACACCCTCACGGAGCAGGTGCGGCAACTGATTATGCTCTCGCCTGCTAAGCTATGGACAGCCCAGGAGATAGCCCGCCGTCTTGCTATGGGAACATCGACGCTGCGTCGGCGTTTGCAGCGCGAATCGCAGAGTTATCGACAAATTGTTGAAGAGGTGCGCATGTCCTGCGCGCTTTCTCAACTGCAATCGACGACGCTGCCGATCGGCGAAATAGCGCTACGGTGCGGTTACCTGTCGGGGTCGAGATTTACGGCCAGATTCCGCCAACATTATGGGTGTCTGCCCAGTCAGGTACGTTAAGTATGTCCTGTATGAGCCTCCACCACTGATTATGAAAGGAGAACCATCATGTCGAACGTCTGCATTATCGCCTGGGTTTATGGTCGCGTTCAGGGAGTCGGGTTTCGCTATAGCACGCAGCATGAGGCGCAGCGGCTGGGGTTAACCGGCTATGCGAAGAATATGGATGACGGAAGCGTAGAAGTAGTGGCCTGTGGCGACGCGGCGCAGGTGGAAAAACTCATCAAGTGGCTGAAAGAGGGCGGGCCGCGCTCTGCTCGTGTGGACAAAATCCTCACTGAACCGCACAGCCCTCGCGAGACGCTAACAGGCTTCAGTATTCGGTATTAAATACACTTTACCGGTTTGGGCAGACCGGCGATTTTGGTCGCTTGCTTTGCCGGGCCTTTCGGGAACAGACGATACAGATAACGGCTGTTGCCTTTTTCTTCGCCGAACTTATTCGCCATCGCTTTTACCAGCATTCGGATGGCGGGAGAGGTATTAAACTCCAGGTAAAATTCGCGCACGAAGCGCACGACTTCCCAGTGTTCCGCAGAGAGCTCAATGCCTTCATTGGCGGCGATAGCGACTGCCAGCGTTTCACTCCACTGCGTCGTCTCTTTCAGATAGCCTTCGCTATCAGTACTGATTTCTTTACCTTCAAAGATCAACATAACGTTTCACTGCGTAATCAACACGGACGGCAGTGTAGCAAAAAATAAAGCCCTGCATAAGCAGGGCTGGAAGAGGGGAATGTCGATTAGTCGCGGCTGGCGAAGCCCAGAATGCTGAGCAGGCTGACAAAGATGTTGTACAGCGAAACGTACAGGCTGACGGTCGCACGAATATAGTTGGTTTCACCGCCGTGAATGATGTTACTGGTTTCATACAGGATAGCGCCCGAGGAAATCAGGATAAACACCGCGCTAATCGCCAGGTGCAATGCAGGCAGTTGCAGGAAAATATTCGCCACCATACCAATCAGCACGACGACGATCCCGGCCATTAACATACCGCCCAGGAAAGACATATCCTTACGGGTGGTCAGAACGTAAGCGGAGCAGCAGAAAAATACTAACGCGGTCCCACCCAGCGCCAGGCCAATGACATCGCCCATGCCTGCTGACAGATAGGCGTTAAGAATCGGGCCCAGGATATACCCGAGGAAGCCGGTAAACGCAAAAGCAGACAGGATACCGACCGGCTTATTGGCGGTTTTATAGGTCAGGAACATCAGCCCATACATACCGACCAGCGTCAGAATCAGGCCGGGGGAGGGCAGCATCAGTACCGTACTGGCTGTCGCGGTAATTGCGGAGAAAGCCAGCGTCAGGCTCAACAGAAAATAGGTGTTGCGCAGTACTTTGTGCGTACTCAGTAGCGAGCTACGATCACGCGATGATGTAATGATACGATCCATTAGTCACTCTCTTATGACAGATGTAATTAATAAAGGAGAATAATAAAAACAGTCACTGTCACCCAGTGGTTTTACCCATCTTTACGCATTCGTTTACGTTTAGTTTCCTTAAGAGATTTCAGGTGATTACCGTCGTTAAAACGGTCTTCTCATGCCTGGCGCTACGCCATAAAACAGGCGGCAGCGCCAACCACGCGTTACCGATAAAAAATTGATAATCACAGCGGTAAAACAGTGGGGACGAACAACACGTATTAAGCCCGTTTTTGTGTTGAAGAAATGGTCAATGTGCCGCTATTTCAGGCAATTAACGAAATTTTGCCTGTTTTTCACGCAAACGAACACATTCGGTCTTTACATGACGCACCGGGATGTTTATAGTGCGCCTCATTCCGGAAGTGTGGCCGAGCGGTTGAAGGCACCGGTCTTGAAAACCGGCGACCCGAAAGGGTTCCAGAGTTCGAATCTCTGCGCTTCCGCCAGATTAAACAAGGGGTTACCGAAAGGTAGCCCCTTTGTTTTTTGGGCGCTTAGAATATAGTTAGAAAATACTGCCAGAACATTTCCCGAAAAAACGGACTACGTGGGTTTTTAGTTTCTTTTCGTTTCCTGATGTGTCTATTTATTGAAGATGTAGACCATTCTGGGAGGTGAAGGATGCCCCATCTCTTTCAGAATAATGTTGGCATATTCGACAACAGGGCCTCTTGGATGATTTTCTTCTTTATCCTGAAGATGGGTCAGTGCATGTACAACTTCATGAATAAATGAACGTTTTGTGTCAAAAAGTTGTCTTCCTTCGTTACTTTCATAATGTTCGGTATATGAATCATCAGAATCGTCCAGATTGAGACAAATAACTTTCCTGCCTTCTGAAAGTTTGAAGTGTTCCTGAGCCACGGTAGTTTCAAAGGCTTCGCCTGCCCCCAGTAGCCAGCGCTGCTCCACATCATGTAGTTCTTTTTCATATGCGTAATTCATCAGTCTGCGGAATGTTTCGCTTTGGGTATACGCATTTTGAAGTACGGAGGATAGTTCATCGTAGCATTCGTCATAAGTGTCGTCATCAATTTCTGTATCAGGGTCTATTCCACCCGCGCCTGAGATAAGGTACTCCACCACACACTCTGGCTCCAGACGGAATTCACTGTTTATGGCAAGGCTGTCATGAGCAAGGCGTAGCCGTGAGGGGTTTGGTGCATGTTCGGGAATATCGGGGAAAACAGGTGTATCTGCGGTATTTAATCCATATGTGGATACTCCGCTTTGAGGTATTAATCTGTAGGTGACCGGAAGCATAATTTCTTATTCTCTGACTACAATTATGAATTATTTAAATTAAACAATAATAGTTTTTTTAGTTAATGTGCCACATACAGATAACGCTATGATTCAGACAAAGCCAACAAGTAATACGCTGAAAATGTTATTTATAATGAAACTTAGGGGCGGGGTTTATGTAATAAAACAAGGGGGGCTTCTGTTTGAATACTCCTTGTTTATAAAATCCCTTTATCTCGACTAAAATATCGGATGGGGGAAAAGAGTTCTATCATTGTAATCCGGGAGTGGAGTAGGGGTATGTTGACTACCTGTCAGATCGGCTCCTGTTAATGCTTTCGCTAAAGTTAGAGCTATCTTATCTAATTTCGCACCATTTAGTTTGGTGTCAGTTAAGTCTGAGCCGAATAGAATTGCAGCGGTTAAGTTTACAACGGACATGTTAGCGCAAGTCAGGTTTGCGTGAGTCAGGTTTGCTTTAGTCATGTTTGAACCCATTAGATTTACAGCGTGTAGATTTGCACAACACAAATTTGCACCGACTAAATTTACATTAGAAAGAGTTGTTTCACGGAAATCTGCATCAGAAGCATCTATTTCTGACAAATCTTCCCCCTGGAAATCTTTATGAGCCAGGTTTACTCCGCGCAGGTTCAGAAAACCATCCTCGGTTATAAGTGAATCAGGCTGTTGTATGTTATGTTTACTCATCAGTTTTAACATTCGACATACATTCCAAAATCTCTCACTATCAACGTTATCCGTTACAGTTTTTCCATTTTTGTTCACTTCAATAATGACCATGGGATCCGTATTTTCGGATGCTGCTCCACATGACAGACATATAGTACACCCGTTGACATCCTCCAGAAATATTTTATTACCATCGAAGAAAGCATCTTTATTTACATATAATAATGATGTGGTCAGTTTTCCAATTACCTCCCGAAAGCATCTTTCATTGCTTCTTCTTACTCCACCACAGGTAAAAAAATTGACAAGCCACTCCAGTACACCGCGTGGTGAAGTTGCACTTTTCATTGCTTCTTTCGTACCGGTACCGGCCGCATGCAAATATCTTAATATATTTTCTGGGGACGCGTTAGTTATTGTCATTTTGATTCCTTCTTATGGAAGTGAGTCGATTCCTTATAGGTGTGAGTCAAGTCACATTTATACAAGGAATAATAAAAAAAAGATATAAGGTGATTTTTGTATTTAGAGCTTTGGTTGAGTATGAGTAGGTGTCTGGCATCTGACAAGAGGCGATGATATCTGCCATAACGGTGAAGCAGAAGTACTGTCGGGGTCGTTACAATCACCAGCTTAGATATAGAACGCGCTGGCTGCGCCTGGAAGTCAGTCATATGATGTTGTAAAAAATCAGGCTGACGTTAATAAAACACGCCAGCCTGAAGTCATATTCAGTTCATCAGGAATTGATGAAACATAATAACCAGATATACTCTCAGTTCTGATATGGTTGTTATAGTTTTCTGTAAAAAATTAACAACCACATACTTGACACCAAAAATCTGGTATCTCTATATCTTGTGGCCAGTTGTCACACCAGCCTGGGCGAATCAATGCTTCAGGGTCTGGTGGCCAGCCACGGGAGGCGTGTTTTGTATTATCTGGTGGTGGGGGGGAATCACTGGCAGCCATCGCCGATGCCGAAAAGGCTGTAGCCGACAACACCAGAAGCAATGGTAAAAATATACGATGTCTCATAATATCACCCGTGAATAATCAGATTATCCTTGCTATTGGCTTCCTTCATTTCCAGCATAACTCACGCTTCATCATCATTGAATAAACAATTAAGTTTGTTGAGCGAAAATTTACTTAAAGAAAAAATAATAAGCACTAATATTTTTTTTGCAGTATTTCAACTTATAGCAGAATAAATGCGCGTAGATGGCGTAAAAACCTGATGATCAGGAATACTTACACACTAAAAATGCTCCCGCAAACAGAGCGAAATGAGAGAGAGGAACGTTTGCCCCTTACATTTCCACCAAAGATTCTGGTCTTGTCTCTTGTAAAGGGCATACGTATCGCGCTTTATCTCATTAAGAAAGCATGTTGATGTATTAAATTATGCATAACGCTCTTTCAATTGCTTCACGTTAGAAATGAATAATTCAAAACCAGTGAGCGCCTCTTCTTCGGTACTGGTTTGCGGCAAGCGATAAAGCGCCACTAAAGCAGTATTGTCTGCGTCAGCGCCGATAGTGACGGCGCTGGCGTAGTTAAGACGTAAAAAATGCTGCAAAGTCAGAGTGTCGTCAGGCAATGGCATAAAGGGACAGCACATTTCCAGTGTATGATCGGATTCATTAAAATAAACCTGTATCCCATCATCAATGATGAGAAGTGGCTCATCTTCTGGCGCATCCAGGCCTAACGCGGCATATAAACGATTTAATAGACTTTCCATATAGTTACCTCAAGACTCAAGATGTGATTAATGAAGAAATGCCTTTTACTGACTGCCAAATATTTTCATCCCCAATTCGTTTTTGATAGGAAAGATTGAGCACTTCTGGCGATAAATTTTTCAGTACTTTGTTCCCCGCCCCGCCCGTATTTTGTTTCTGAATCTCCAGGTTACCGCTATTCAGTAATACTTTTTGGAAAATTTTCTGTCCACCGCTATCCGGAAGACTGCCAGGCGCATTTAACATATGGGTCTGATGTAAGGAAATGATCTCTCGCTTGATTTCTGAATCCATCATTCCTGTACGATCTTTGCCGCTTTTACAATTCCAGGCGGGCACCGCGTCAATTTCATGGGCTAACATGGCAAGGCGTTGTGCGAGTTTATAGGGTTCGCCGCCATCTTTATGATGTTGGTTATTTTTCCAGATATCCTTAATCTGGCGCGCTAATGTATTTACGACCTCATAATTATCCGGGTATTGCGCCAGCCATTCGCCAACCCAGCCACCTGGTCTGGCTTCAGGGCGTAAATCATTGCCTAATAACTGATGTAGCGCTTCGGCATTATATCTATCAGATGCCTTAAGGCCAAAGCCGAGCTTGAGCGCCAGCTCATTAACCCCCATATTAAATGCGGCAACGTCCGGTTTTATTTTTACCGTCTGTAGATCGCCATCTTTATTGCGGATTTTTAAATGAATCATTTTTCCCGGCTGGGTCAACGATTGCCATGCGCGCATTTGATCCTCGACCATCGTCCCCTCTTTGCCGAAAATATTCGTCGCGGTGAGCAACCCGACGGATACCAGTTTCAGGCTTACCGCTTCGCCCGCTAAGGCTCTGTTAAGCAACTCAGGTTTACTAAAAAGTGCCGCAGCTAATACTTCTTTGGCTTTGTTTTCAGCGCCGGCCTGACGCAGAAGCGGATCTTTTTCATGATAGGGGGAAAGCACGCCATGACGTATCCCGCAAAAAAGCGTTTTATCTTTACCGTCCTCATGCACACTCACCGTGGACATCCACAAATTATTGGCGTGATGAATATTTTTGGTATCCCAACTGCATACGCCCTTTCCCTGATAAGCACTGGGAAAGATATCTTTTGCGCCGATTTTCATCTCTGCGGCAGGGAGCTGCGTGTTGGTATAGTGATGCCCGTTATGCGTGAGTGTATTTTTTATGGTTTGCCAGGGCTGGTTATTAAGCTGCTTGACCTGAGCGTCTCTAAACGCTACTGCCGCAAAGCGATGAGCTTCTTTTGCAGGTAATCCATCCTGCTGCTGAGTGCGTGCTGCAATAAGTTCGATAAGATTTTTCTTCAATGCTTTTGCCGCGGCTTCTTCTTGTTTTGTTGCTGGCCGGTCCGCTTTAACTTTGGCTAACTCCATTTGGTTTGCCATTGACGCCAGGACCGGGTCTTGTTTACCCAGAACGGTTGCCGCGACGGTAAGAAGATCGCGCTGTAAGTTATAGAGGTTATGCAGCGAGTGGTTAGACGTCTTCTGATGCTGTAGATAATTCCCCCATGTAGCGCCAGGTTCTCGCAGGACAATAATTTCCGGGCGAGCGTCGGACGCTTTAGCCGGCGCTTTGCCCTGGCCTGAGAGAATCTGCATTCCGTTGTATAAGGTTTTTTGTAGGCTTTTAAAAGCCTCCTGGGTTTTTAGTGAAGCTGAGTGATAGAAGCTCTGTATTTGCATAGCGTTTTTAATATTCCTGAATAGGGGAGTGGGAACATTCAACAGGGTTAACAACCCTTTAAAAGGATGTGACTTTTATGCACCAGGAACTTTAAAAAAATGTCCTTTTTAATGAGGAAACACTTCTGATCAGGCGGGGAGGCATCCTGATGTCCATACGTAGTGGCGATCATGGGGGGAGATCGGTACATCAAATGTTCATAAAATCTACAAACTTCACAATTTATGGCACAACTTTTATTGAAAACCCACCTTCTTGACTCAGATCAAATTCACCGATTTACTCCTGCGTAAAGTAACGGCGTTACATCAAATGTTATACAGGTGTGTGTATGCCAGCAAAGCCCCGGACAAGTAAGACCGTGACGAAAAATATTCGTTTTTCCTATTCCATGCTTGAACAGATAGAATTCGCGTTGAAATCTGAAAAGACGCGGAATTTTTCAGCATGGGTAAAAGAGGCCTGTCGGGAAAAGTTATGTAACACGGGACATAAGCTGTAGTTATCGTTTTATGCGAGAGGAGGCGGCCATTTTGAAAAGAACAACGTGCTTATATACCTCCTGGGTTTTTGCCGCTTTTGTCTCTCTGCTGATATTTGCCTGGAGTGTCATAAACTATCCTCTCTATGAATCCATAATAATTATTGTCTTTTATATCTGGCTAATTCTGGTGCCGCTTTATCTTATTGTGTATGAGTGGCTAATAGATTGTCATTAAATTTATGGTTGCGTACTTGAAAAGTGATATTTCATATCTGTGCGGTAAGTCATTGTCGTAATAATATTATTGGTCAGGCGACGGGCGAGCGTTTGCGCATTTTGCATCGTTTTATCTTCAAAATTTTGCAGTAAGCGTTGCGCTTCTTTCGGATGCGACGCATATAATCTCAGATAGCTCTGCTCCATCTTATACTGCTGCTTAGCTGTTTGCTGTTCAAATGTTTTCCAGGCGTGTTGCACATCTGGCGCAAACGCATTGTAGTCCTGCATAACCAGCGTTTGCAGCGTGCGGAATGTCCAGTAGGTAGAGTCGTTGCTCGCCCGATCGGTTCCTTTATCATCTCCGGGTTGATAATGACGCATTCCCTGATAATAGGGGAGATAGACGCTAAGAGATGGCATTCCATAGGCGATGTATTCTACGTTACCGATAGCCTGCGGTAATTTCGGTCTGACCTGTAAAATATGCGACTCCTGGGTACGAAAAACGGATATAGGTCGCCATGGTTCTTGTGGATTATGACTGGCATAAGGGTCGTGCGACGTTCCCTGATAGTGATTGCGTAACGCGTTTTTTACTGCAGCCACGCTAATTTTCGTTATTGGCGTTAAAAAAACAGGAAATGTTTCCCCTTCGCTAACGACCGTATCCAGATGCGGATTAAACTGATGTTGTAGCGTCCAGACGCGCGGATAATTATAGGTGGTATCGTTTTTGTTATCCTGCGAATAGGCTTGATGAAAGTCGAATTCGCCGCGGGCCGGATCATATAATCCCTGCTTTTTCGCAAAGCTTACTAACGTTGATGACGCCATATAATTCGCGTTATCATTCGGATCGTAATGGCGTAAACGTCCCTGATTGGCGGAAACGAAATAGCTATCTGCCGGAAGTCGTACTGCCAGCCATTGATGACCGCTTCCCGTCTCCAGATACCATATCTCTTTGCTATCAATAAACGCGACGCCGAAACCTTCGCCCGCGCCTTTTTGTTCAATAATGTCGCCCAGTAATTTGGCGCCCTGACGCGCCGATTGCGCCACTGGCAGGATCACGGACTCAATGGCGTCTTCCGTGATTCCCGTTTTTGTCACGTAAGGATCGGCAGCCAGCGCCGCTCTGCCGTTGTAAATGGTTTCCGTTGCGCTCATTCCGACGCCCGCCGAATTGAAACCGGCTTCACCCATGGCGTTATCGTTAGTATCAAAGTCATGAATTGCCGTATAGCGCATCGCTGTCTCCGGAAGCGGCCAGCTAAAATTGTTCCGATGTGCTTTATACTCGCCTTGTTGATGAAACGCGACGGGATGAATAACCTTATGCTTGGCGTTATTTGCCGAGCCATCCTCGTTGCGCGCGATAATGAAGGAGCCGTCAGCCGAAGCCTGATTGCCTACCAAAAGGGTAGTACAGGCGATGACTTTACCCATACCCAGCAGCGTAACGGCGAATGCAAGATACTTTTTCATAAAGGTTCCCACTGAATAACGCGTTATGGGATGAATTGACCCTGGATTGGAAACCGAGAAAGTGATCGAGCCAGCAATATTCTTTGCCGGCACCTTTATTTTCTCTTTATTGAGGTTGTATTGATAACCACAGCCCTGTGGCAGGGAAGGGGAACAGAACCTGTACTGACCTTAGCTATCACCGCTATCAGGCAGACGAACCGAAAAGATATTATGTTCATCGGCATAGCGGTAAGATGCCGAACCACCGTGTAATAGAGCAATCGCGTTAACCAACGATAGCCCCAGGCCGAAACCAGCAGTGTGGCGGGCATTATCTCCTCGCCAAAAACGCCGGAAAAGCTTATCCGCATCGGCGGGGTGGCTGCCCGGATTAGCGACCCGAATTTCTGCAACGTTATCATCATAAGCGCTTTCAATACGTATCACGGCGTTTTCATCAGAATAACGGATGGCATTCGTCAGCAGGTTTGAGAGCACTCTTTGTAATAATATTTCGTCAGCCCATACCGTTCCCTGACATTGATTTATAAAACAGATGCGCTTCTCCTCGGCAAGGGGGCTAAGATAATCCAGCATATTTTCGACCAGCGCATTGAGCGAAACAGGCTGTTTTTTTACCGCTATATTCTGGTGCTCCGCGCGTGCCAGAAAGAGAATATTTTCTGTCAGTCGCGACAGTCCCTCCAGCTCTTCAATATTATCGACAAGGGCTTGTTGATACTCTTCGGCGCTGCGTTCCTGACTCAGCATCACCTGGTTTTTCCCCAGTAAAATATTAACCGGCGTGCGCAGCTCATGCGCCAGATCGTCGGCAAATTGGTTCAGGCGTTCAAAATCGTCGGAAAGCTTCTGGCGCATGGTATTTAGCGCTTGTCCAAGCGGTCTGAGCTCGACGGGTAACGCCTGTTCCGCCAACGGCTGGCGAAGTGTGCCGCTATCTGTCGCCGCGGTGAGTCGGCTGAGCGACGTAATGGCCCGCAGCCCGTTTCTGATGACTAATGGACTGAGCGCCGAACAGACGAGGATCGCGATAAGGCTAATCAGCAAACTGTTACGGCGATATTGCGCCAGCATTTGCCGCCTTTCCGTCGCCAGCCTGGCAATAGTAAGGGTCAGCGGGTCATCGCCGCTTCTGGCGTTTACTCGTACCGCGGTAAGTTCTGTGCCTTGTACCGCCTGGCGAAATAAGGTTTCGCGGGTGATGTTTTTAGCCAGCGGAATCTCGTTAAAGCGTTGGTCGGGGATGCCGCTATGATTAATCGCAACATTGTGGCCTGTTGCTGAATGGATCAATAAGATGTCCTGCTTCGTATCCACCATCCGATTGAAATAGAGCGGCAGATTTTCCGGCCTGGCGCCATCCAGTAACAGTTGCTGCATTTGCGCCGCCCGATTTATTAGCGTCATATCATCCCGATACGTTAATTCTTTGCTCAGCGCGTTATAGAGCGTCCAGCTAATGCCGGTACAGGCGAGGATAAGTATGGCGATAAAAGAAATTGTCAGGCGCAGCGTCATTGATAACTTAACCATTCTGCGACGTTTCCGCCTGTAATCGATAACCCATCCCCCGGACGGTCATAATGAGCTTCTTTTCAAATGGATCGTCTACTTTGGCGCGCAGCCGACGAATCGCGACATCAACGGTGTTGGTTTCACTATCAAAGTTAATTCCCCAAACCTCGCTGGCGATCGCGGTTCGGGGCACGATTTCTCCTGCCCGGGACGCCAGTAACCAGAGGAGCAGGAATTCTTTGCGGGTCAGGGAAATCGGTTTGCCATTTCGTGACACCGATTGCTTTGTGGCATCCATGTCCAGACCATTGATCGTCAGTCGGGTAAAGACCGGGACGTGCTGTCTGAGTTGAGCTCTCACCCGGGCCAGCAGTTCGGCGAAGGAAAAAGGCTTAACAAGGTAATCATTAGCGCCCGCCTCAAGACCTTTGACGCGATCCTCAACCGAGTCGCGCGCCGTCAGGCAAATAACAGGGGACTGATGCGCAGTGCGTAACGCGCGTAAAACCTGCCATCCATCAAGCCCCGGCAGCATAATATCAAGAATAATCAATGAATAATGTTCCTGAAGGGCCAGGTGTAATCCGTCTCGTCCATCACAGGCATAATCAACCACATAGCCTGCTTCCGTGAGTCCCTGACGTACCCACTCAATGGTTTTCTGGTTATCTTCAATCAATAAAATCTTCATCAACGCAGTATGCCATAGGCTTGTTAGCGAATCCGTAAATCTCCAACAAGATGACATAATTGTCATGTCCGTGTAAGGTTAATCCTGGACGCGCCAGATATATTTTCCTGCATCAATACCGTAAAGGAGTGAAGCATGAAACGATATATACTGGCTACCGCGATAGCGTCTCTTGTTGCAGCCCCGGCAATGGCGCTGGCCGCTGGCAACAATATTCTCAGCGTACATATTCTCGATCAGCAAACAGGCAAACCGGCGCCCGGCGTGGAGGTGGTACTGGAGCAGAAAAAGGATAACGGATGGACGCAATTAAACACCGGGCATACCGACCAGGACGGACGTATTAAAGCACTGTGGCCCGAAAAAGCTGCCGCGCCGGGGGATTATCGCGTTATTTTTAAAACCGGCCAGTATTTTGAAAGTAAAAAACTGGATACGTTTTTCCCGGAGATTCCCGTCGAGTTTCATATCAGCAAAACGAATGAGCACTATCATGTGCCGCTGTTATTAAGTCAGTATGGTTATTCAACCTATCGCGGGAGCTAATTTAGAGCCTATCCCATTAGGGCTATTTTACTTGCCATTTTGGACCTGGGCAGTGCTCGCCAAAACGCGTTAGCGTTTTGAACGCCGCTTGCGGCGGCCCGAAGGGCGAACGTAGCGAGTCAAACCTCACGTACTACGTGTACGCTCCGGTTTTTGCGCGCTGTCCGTGTCCAAACTGGCTGTGCTAATAACGCCTGGTGGGATAGGCTCTTAGATTGTATTAATCGCCGCGATTTATGGCGAGCAAACATCGCGGCGGGAATAAAAATCTTCAGCGTATCGACTCTTCTCCCACAAGCGGTGGTTATCCCGCTTGTGGGCATGAGTGACGGCTAAACAGGCGCTTCCATCTCAAGTCTGACCGGATGAAAACGGCGTTTGAAATAAATCAGGCCATGCCCATCCTGGCTAAGAATAATATTTTTGATCGCCACCAGATACACCAGATGCGTGCCAATGGTTTGTACCTCGCTGATCTCACCTTCAAGACCGGCCAGCGCGCCGTTAAGTACCGGCTGGCCCAGCGGCCCGTTTTGCCAACATGGCTGGTGAAAACGCTCTTCCATCGCCATCCCCGTCATACCGGCAAAGTGGCGCGCCATCAGCTCCTGCTCATGGTTAAGTACATTAATGCACAGCCTGCCGTTGCCCTGAAAAACGGGGTTCATGGCGCTATTGGCATTAATACATACCATCACGGAGGGCGGCGTATCGGTGACGGAACAGACCGCTGTTGCGGTGATACCGCAGCGTCCGGCGTGACCCGCCGTGGTTACGATGTTGACCGCTGCCGCCAGACTTGCCATCGCATCGCGAAAACGCAGACGTTGTTCATCTACTTGCATGAGAACCTCCTGCCGCGTTATTTCAGCAGCTTATCCAGTTGATTGATGTCGTCGTTATTGTGCAAATGCGAAACCGTCCAGCCATTCTGATCGTATTCGGAGAGGCAGCGATCAACCATTGCCATCATCTTATCCATATTGCCGGAGCTCTGGGCCTGACGCAGGCACTGCAGACGAATTTCATCCTGGCTGCCCGAGTAGTTAATCTCGTACAGCTCATGGCGACCGCCAAACTCGCTGCCGATGGCATCCCACATCAATTTAAGAATTTTGATACGTTCAACATGGTCCATTCCGTTAGAGCCGCGTACGTATTTCGCCAGGTACTGGTCGATTTGCGGATTATTCAGATCGCGGGCGCTGGAAGGCAGGTAAATCAGGCCGCTGGTAACGTTACGTTCAATAATATTTTTAATTTTCGCGTAGGCCATTGGGGCCATCACACGATAGGTTTGCAGCGCGGCGTGGTCCGGCAGCCAGGCGCCGTTTACCCATGGGGTTGCTTCAGAACACATAGAATCGCTCAATGCCCAGAACATATTGCGCCACGCCACGACTTCGCCGAGATCGGCCTGCACGCCCCGGAACTCTACGGTACCCGTACATTCGAGCGATTTTTTCAGCAGCGCGGTAATGAAATCAAGTTTAACCGCCAGACGAACACAGGCTTGCAGTGGATACATACGGGCAAAGCCGCCTTCCATCGTCCAGCGACGGCAACGATCGAAATCACGGTAAATCAACACGTTTTCCCACGGGATCAACACCTTGTCCATCACCAGAATGGCATCGTTTTCATCAAAGCGGCTGGAGAGTGGATAATCAAACGGCGAGCCCGTCGCGCCCGCGACCATTTCATACGAGGCGCGCGAAATAAGTTTTACGCCTTCGGCATCCATTGGCGCGACAAACATCAGAGCAAAATCCGGGTTTTCGCCCATCACCTGGGCTGAGCCGAAACCAATCATGTTGTAGTGAGTCAGGGCGGAGTTAGTGGCGACGACTTTCGCCCCGCTGACAATAATCCCGGCGTCCGTCTCTTTCTCCAGCTTGATATAGACGTCTTTCACTTCGTCGGCAGGTTTGTGGCGGTCAATGGGCGGGTTGACGATTGCATGGTTAAAGTACAGGCCGGTCTCCTGAATACGGGTGTACCAGTTGCGGGCGTTCTGCTCAAACTGGCCGTAGAAGGCTGGGTTAGCGCCCAGAGCGCAACCAAAGGCGGCTTTGTAATCCGGTGTGCGTCCCATCCAGCCGTAACTCAGGCGTGACCACTCGGCGATAGCATCACGCTGTTGGCGCAGATCGTCTGCGCTTTTCGCCACGCGGAAAAATTTATGCGTATAACCGCCGCTGCCGGTATCAGTATTCCAGCACAGGGTATCTTGCATCGACGGTTTATGTAATGCGTCATACAGTTGTGCGACAGAGGCTGCGGCATTGCGGAATGCCGGATGTGTCGTAACATCTTTAACGCGTTCGCCGTAAATATAAATTTCCCGCCCGTCCTGCAGGCTTTTTAAATACTCTTCGCCCGTTAACGGACGCTTGTTATCAGTACGAAAATCTTCAGGTTTCATTGCGGCCTCTTCCTCGTTAATCGGAATGTTTTGTTAATAATATGTTTCTTATTTGTTGTTTAATTGAATAGGCAGAAGCGTAAACTGTGAAGAGACTTTCAGGACAACGGCGGGTACTTTTCAGATGAACGTCGAAGAAGAAGAGTAAAATGCGATCGCCGTCAACGTTGTAAGCGGGAGGGGATTTCCGTGTCGGCGGCGTGGGAAGGTAAGAATACTATGCTTCCGCTTCGCTATCAGGATGCTGGCGTCCCAGAGCAATAAGATCGTCCAGCAGCAGCATCAATTGCTGTGTTTTTTCGGGCGTGAAATCGGCCTCAATTTTTCGATAAGCCTCTTCTACCTGGCTTCGGGCACGGGCGTACAACGTTTGTCCCTGCTCCGTCAACATGACATATAACTTACGCTGATCGTTAACCGGCTTGAGTCGCAACACCAGTCCGTCTCGCTCCATGCGCGTCAATATTCCGGTCAGACTTGGACGCAAAATACAGGTACGAAAGGCCAGCTCGTGAAAATCCATAGAGGGGCTATCGGCCAGGATTCGCACAATGCGCCATTGCTGGTCGGTCAGATTGTGGCTTTTAACGATGGGGCGGAAATAGGTCATTGCCGCTTCGCGCGCCTGAAGCAAGGCGATGGTTAATGAATCATGCATAAGCGTTTCTCTTTTGCAGAATTATTAATACCTGAATAATCGTGTTTACCGATGTGAGCTATGACATCTGTTTTATGTCCAAAGTTTAACAGAAATAAAGGATTTTATTTAACTATTTGATATATATGCATTTAATTGTTATTTTGTGAAAATATTGTTAATCACATCACAAATACTTTACTTCAGCTTGCTAAATGTACAGCGAAAGCATAAATCTAATCATTAATATATTAATGAAATCACAGCCCGTTAAATCGGCCTGAGGAGTTTATGTATGAAGGGTACTGTTTTCGCCGTTGCGTTAAACCATCGCAGTCAGCTTGATGCCTGGCAAGAGGCTTTCTCTCAGCCTCCCTATAATGCGCCGCCTAAAACCGCAGTGTGGTTCATCAAGCCGCGTAATACGGTGATTCGTCACGGCGAACCCATTCCTTATCCGCAGGGAGAAAAGGTACTGAGCGGCGCGACAGTGGCGCTCATCGTGGGGAAAACCGCCAGCCGGATACGCCCTGAAGCGGCGGCGGACTATATCGCCGGGTATGCGCTGGCTAACGAGGTCAGCCTGCCGGAAGAGAGCTTTTATCGCCCGGCGATTAAAGCGAAATGTCGTGATGGCTTTTGCCCGCTGGGTGAAATGGCGCCGCTGAGTGATGTGGATAACCTCACCATTATCACGGAAATCAACGGACGAGAAGCGGACCACTGGAATACTGCCGATTTACAGCGTAGCGCCGCACAACTGCTTAGCGCGTTAAGTGAGTTCGCTACGCTTAACCCTGGCGATGCGATCTTACTCGGTACGCCGCAGAATCGCGTTGCGCTGCGTCCCGGCGATCGGGTGCGTATTCTGGCGAAAGGTTTACCCGCTCTGGAAAATCCGGTTGTCGCAGAAGATGAATTCGCCCGCCACCAGACGTTTACGTGGCCGCTGTCAGCGACGGGTACGTTATTTGCGTTGGGGTTGAACTACGCCGATCACGCCAGCGAGCTGGCATTTACGCCGCCGAAAGAGCCGCTGGTATTTATCAAAGCGCCAAACACCTTTACCGAACATCACCAAACGTCGGTGCGCCCGAACAACGTCGAATATATGCACTATGAAGCCGAACTGGTCGTGGTGATTGGCAAAACGGCGCGTAAGGTGAGCGAAGCCGAAGCCATGGAGTATGTGGCCGGTTACACCGTCTGTAACGACTACGCGATCCGCGACTATCTGGAAAACTACTACCGTCCGAATCTGCGGGTAAAAAGCCGCGACGGCCTGACGCCGATAGGCCCGTGGATTGTGGATAAAGAGGCGGTTTCTGATCCGCATAACCTGACGTTACGCACCTTTGTCAACGGTGAGCTGCGGCAGGAAGGGACGACCGCCGATCTGATCTTCAGCATCCCGTTCCTGATTTCTTATCTGAGCGAATTTATGACGTTGCAACCGGGCGACATGATTGCCACCGGTACGCCGAAAGGGCTGTCCGATGTGGTGCCGGGGGATGAAGTTGTCGTTGAAGTAGAAGGCGTGGGTCGCCTGGTTAACCGAATCGTCAGTGAGGAGAGCGCAAAATGAAGAAAATAAATCATTGGATTAACGGCAAAAACGTTGCAGGTAACGACTACTTCCAGACCACTAACCCGGCGACCGGTGACGTGCTGGCGGAAGTAGCCTCCGGCGGTGAAGCAGAAGTGAACCAGGCTGTCGCGGCGGCAAAAGAGGCGTTCCCGAAATGGGCCAACCTGCCGATGAAAGAGCGCGCGCGCCTGATGCGCCGCCTTGGGGACCTGATTGACCAGCATGTGCCGGAAATCGCGGCGATGGAAACCGCCGACACCGGCCTGCCTATTCACCAGACTAAAAACGTGCTGATCCCGCGCGCCTCGCATAACTTCGAATTCTTCGCCGAAGTGTGCCAGCAGATGAACGGCAAGACCTACCCGGTTGACGATAAAATGCTCAATTATACGCTGGTGCAGCCCGTCGGCGTCTGCGCGCTGGTGTCGCCGTGGAACGTGCCGTTTATGACCGCGACCTGGAAAGTTGCGCCGTGCCTGGCGCTGGGTAACACCGCGGTGCTCAAAATGTCCGAGCTGTCGCCGCTGACTGCCGACAGGCTGGGCGAGCTGGCGCTGGAGGCAGGAATTCCGGCAGGCGTGCTGAACGTGGTGCAGGGCTACGGCGCGACGGCGGGCGATGCGCTGGTACGCCACCATGACGTGCGTGCGGTGTCGTTTACCGGCGGTACCGCCACCGGTCGCAATATCATGAAAAATGCCGGGCTGAAAAAATACTCGATGGAGCTGGGCGGCAAATCGCCGGTGCTGATTTTTGAAGACGCCGACATTGAGCGCGCGCTGGACGCCGCGCTGTTCACCATCTTCTCGATCAACGGCGAACGCTGCACCGCCGGGTCGCGCATCTTTATCCAGCAGAGCATTTACCCTGAGTTCGTGAAGCGCTTTGCCGAACGCGCGAATCGCCTGCGTGTCGGCGATCCGACCGACCCGAACACCCAGGTCGGCGCGCTGATTAGCCAACAGCACTGGGAAAAAGTCTCCGGTTATATCCGCCTCGGCATTGAAGAGGGCGCAACGCTGCTGGCGGGCGGTGCAGAAAAACCCACTGACCTGCCTGCGCATCTGAAAGGCGGTAACTTCCTGCGCCCAACCGTGCTGGCCGATGTCGACAACCGTATGCGCGTCGCGCAGGAAGAGATCTTTGGGCCAGTCGCCTGTCTGCTGCCATTCAAAGACGAAGCGGAAGGGTTACGTTTGGCGAACGACGTGGAATACGGTCTGGCCTCTTATATCTGGACCCAGGACGTGAGCAAAGTGTTGCGCCTGGCGCGTGGGATTGAAGCCGGCATGGTCTTCGTCAACACCCAGAACGTCCGCGACCTGCGCCAGCCGTTCGGCGGCGTGAAAGCCTCCGGTACCGGGCGCGAAGGCGGCGAATATAGCTTCGAAGTGTTTGCGGAAATGAAAAACGTCTGCATCTCAATGGGCGACCATCCTATCCCAAAATGGGGAGTTTGATATGGGCAAGTTAGCGTTAGCAGCAAAAATTACCCACGTGCCGTCGATGTATCTTTCTGAACTACCAGGAAAAAATCACGGTTGTCGTCAGGCAGCCATTGATGGGCATATTGAAATTGGCAAGCGTTGCCGCGAAATGGGCGTTGACACCATTATCGTATTCGACACCCACTGGCTGGTGAATAGCGCTTACCACATTAATTGTGCCGACCATTTCCAGGGCGTCTATACCAGCAACGAATTGCCGCACTTTATTCGCGACATGACCTATGACTATGACGGTAATCCGGAGCTCGGCCACCTGATCGCCGACGAGGCAGTCAAACTGGGCGTGCGCGCTAAAGCGCATAACATCCCGAGCCTGAAGCTGGAGTATGGCACGCTGGTACCGATGCGCTACATGAACAGCGACAAGCACTTCAAAGTGGTCTCCATTTCGGCGTTCTGCACTGTGCATGATTTTGCCGACAGTCGCAGACTGGGCGAAGCCATTCTCAAGGCGATTGAGAAATATGACGGTACCGTAGCGGTATTCGCCAGTGGTTCTCTGTCGCACCGTTTTATTGACGACCAACGGGCGGAAGAGGGGATGAACAGCTACACCCGCGAGTTCGATCATCAAATGGACGAGCGCGTGGTCAAGCTGTGGCGCGAAGGCAAATTCAAGGAGTTTTGCACCATGTTGCCGGAGTACGCCGACTACTGCTACGGCGAAGGCAACATGCACGACACGGTCATGCTGCTGGGAATGCTGGGTTGGGACAAATACGACGGCAAGGTGGAGTTCATCACCGACCTGTTCGCCAGCTCCGGTACCGGCCAGGTAAACGCTGTTTTCCCGCTGCCTGCGTAAGGGGTGTTTATGCCGCACTTTATTGCTGAATGTACTGAAAATATTCGCGAGCAGGCTGATTTACCCGGCTTGTTCAGCAAGGTAAACGAGGCGCTGGCCGCCAGCGGGATTTTCCCCATTGGCGGTATCCGCAGTCGCGCCCACTGGCTGGATACCTGGCAGATGGCTGACGGTAAGCATGATTACGCGTTTGTGCATATGACGCTGAAAATCGGCGCCGGGCGCAGCCTGGAGAGCCGTCAGGAAGTCGGCGAAATGCTGTTTGGGCTGATTAAAGCCCACTTCGCCGACCTGATGGAGAACCGCTATCTGGCGCTGTCGTTTGAGATTGCCGAGTTACATCCAACGCTCAATTACAAACAAAACAACGTACACGCGTTATTTAAATAGCACACTCTTTCGCCCGGTGGCGCTGCGCTGACCGGGCCTACAAAAAAACGATGCACGAAGCAATACCGAACCGTAGGCCGGGTAAGACGCACCCGCGTCGCCACCCGGCACAGCAGCACCGAATGACGTAACAGGAAACACTATGCTCGATAAACAGACCCATACCCTGATCGCCCAGCGACTTAATCAGGCTGAAAAACAGCGTGAACAGATTCGCGCAGTGTCGCTGGATTATCCCAACATCACTATTGAAGATGCCTATGCCGTACAGCGTGAATGGGTCAATATCAAAATTGCCGAAGGGCGCACGCTCAAAGGCCACAAAATCGGCCTGACCTCAAAAGCGATGCAGGCCAGCTCGCAAATCAGCGAACCGGATTACGGCGCGCTGCTTGACGATATGTTCTTCCATGACGGCGGCGATATCCCCACCGACCGTTTTATCGTCCCGCGTATTGAAGTGGAGCTGGCGTTTGTGCTGGCGAAACCGCTGCGCGGCCCTCACTGCACGCTGTTCGACGTCTACAACGCCACGGATTATGTGATTCCGGCGCTGGAACTGATTGACGCCCGCAGCCACAACATCGACCCGGAAACCCAGCGCCCGCGCAAAGTGTTCGACACCATTTCCGACAACGCCGCCAACGCCGGGGTGATCCTCGGTGGTCGTCCCATCAAACCAGACGAGCTGGATCTGCGCTGGATTTCCGCGCTGCTCTATCGCAACGGCGTGATCGAAGAAACCGGCGTCGCCGCAGGCGTGCTGAATCATCCGGCCAACGGCGTGGCGTGGCTGGCGAACAAGCTTGCCCCCTACGATGTCCAGCTTGAAGCCGGGCAGATCATCCTCGGCGGCTCGTTCACCCGCCCGGTGCCGGCGCGCAAGGGCGACATTTTCCATGTCGACTACGGCAACATGGGCGCGATCAGTTGCCGGTTTGTGTAAGGAAGAAACGATGAAAAATGCTTTCAAAGACGCGTTAAAAGCGGGGCGCCCGCAAATCGGTTTGTGGCTGGGGCTTGCCAACAGTTACAGCGCTGAACTGTTAGCGGGCGCCGGCTTCGACTGGCTACTGATCGACGGTGAACACGCGCCAAACAACGTGCAGACGGTGTTGACCCAGTTGCAGGCGATTGCGCCTTATCCCAGCCAGCCGGTGGTGCGTCCGTCATGGAACGATCCGGTACAGATTAAGCAACTGCTCGACGTCGGCGCGCAAACGCTGCTGATACCGATGGTGCAGAATGCCGATGAAGCGCGAAACGCCGTAGCGGCTACGCGTTATCCGCCTGCCGGTATTCGCGGCGTGGGCAGCGCGCTGGCGCGGGCATCGCGCTGGAATCGCATTCCGGACTATCTCCACCAGGCCAACGACGCCATGTGCGTACTGGTGCAGATTGAAACGCGTGAGGCGATGAGCAATCTGGCGTCAATTCTCGACGTGGATGGCATTGACGGCGTGTTTATTGGTCCGGCGGACCTCAGCGCCGATATGGGCTTTGCCGGCAATCCGCAGCACCCGGAAGTGCAGGCGGCGATTGAGAACGCCATCGTGCAGATACGCGCGGCGGGGAAAGCGCCGGGGATTCTGATGGCCAATGAAGCACTGGCGAAACGTTATCTGGAACTGGGGGCGCTATTTGTCGCCGTCGGCGTTGACACCACGCTGCTGGCGCGCGGCGCGGAGGTGCTGGCGGCGCGCTTTGGCGCAGAAAAAAAACTGTCCGGTGCGTCCGGCGTCTATTAAGACTGGCCCGGTAAGCGCAGCGCTACCGGGCAACCGTAGTACCCTACAAAAATTCCCATCAGAGGAAAAAAAATGAGCGACACATCATCTGCACTTCCGGAAAGCCCCGAGTCTGTCAGTTCGCACAACGCGCTCAGCACGGGTCAACAAACCGTCATAAATAAACTGTTCCGCCGACTGATCGTATTTTTATTCGTGTTGTTTATCTTCTCGTTTTTAGACCGTATCAACATCGGTTTTGCCGGGTTGACGATGGGGCAGGATCTGGGATTAAGCGCCACCATGTTTGGCCTTGCCACGACGCTGTTTTACGCCACCTACGTCATTTTCGGCATTCCCAGCAACGTGATGTTGAGCATCGTCGGCGCCCGCCGCTGGATTGCGACCATTATGGTGCTATGGGGCATTGCATCTACCGCCACGATGTTCGCGGTGGGACCGAAAAGCCTGTATGTGCTGCGAATGCTGGTGGGCATTACCGAAGCGGGCTTTTTGCCAGGAATATTGCTCTATTTAACTTACTGGTTTCCGGCATTTTTCCGCGCCCGCGCCAACGCATTATTTATGATTGCCATGCCGGCCACTACCGCGTTGGGGTCGATTGTCTCCGGCTATATTTTATCGCTGGACGGCATATTCAATCTGCATGGATGGCAGTGGTTATTCCTGCTGGAAGGATTTCCGTCAGTTTTGTTAGGCATTATGGTCTGGTTTTACCTGGATGATACCCCGGCAAAAGCCAAATGGCTGACGGCAGAGGATAAAAAATGTTTGCAGGAGATGATGGATAATGACCGCCTGACGCTGGTTCAGCCGGAGGGGGCCATCAGCCATAACGCCATGCAGCAGCGTAGTCTGTGGCGCGAAGTATTCACGCCAATTGTACTGATGTATACGCTGGCCTATTTTTGCCTTACCAATACGCTTAGCGCCATTAGTATCTGGACGCCGCAAATCCTGAAAAGTTTTAATGAAGGCAGCAGCAATATCACCATCGGCCTGCTGGCGGCGATCCCGCAGATTTGTACTATTCTGGGCATGATTTACTGGAGCCGCCATTCGGACAAACATCAGGAGCGTAAACATCACACGGCGTTGCCGTTCCTGTTTGCCGCCGCGGGCTGGCTGCTGGCGTCGGCGACCGACCATAACTTGATCCAGCTCCTGGGGATCGTGATGGCATCCACGGGTTCCTTTAGCGCGATGGCGATCTTCTGGACCACGCCGGATCAGTCGATCAGTTTACGCGCCAGGGCGATAGGCATTGCGGTCATCAATGCCACCGGCAATATTGGCTCCGCACTTAGCCCGTTTATGATTGGCTGGCTAAAAGATATCACCGGTAGCTTCAATAGCGGACTCTGGTTTGTCGCTTCTCTGTTAGTCGTCGGCGCCGCCATTATCTGGCTCATTCCCATGAAAGCATCGCGTCCGCGCGCCACCCCTTGAGGAGATACTATGTGCCAACGTGCGATCGCCAATATTGATATCAGCAAAGAGTATGACGAAAGCATGGGCAGTAACGATGTGCATTATCAGTCGTTTGCTCGTATGGCGGATTTCTTTGGTCGTGATATGCAGGCGCATCGCCACGACCAGTTTTTTCAAATGCACTTTCTTGATACCGGGCAGATTGAGCTACAGCTCGACGATCATCGCTATTCGGTGCAGGCGCCGCTATTTGTGCTTACGCCGCCCTCGGTGCCGCATGCTTTTATTACCGAATCGGATAGCGATGGCCATGTTCTGACGGTACGCGAAGAGCTGGTTTGGCCGCTGCTGGAAGTGCTTTATCCCGGCACCAGAGAGGCCTTCGGCCTGCCGGGAATCTGTCTGTCGCTGGCGGATAAACCCAACGAGCTGGCGGCGCTCAAACATTACTGGCAGCTAATTGAGCGGGAGTCCACGGAACAACTGGCTGGCTGCGAACATACCCTGGTGCTACTGGCGCAGGCGGTATTTACCTTGCTGTTGCGTAATGCGAAGCTGGACGATCACGCCGCAACCGGGATGCGCGGTGAACTGAAACTTTTTCAGCGCTTTACCCTGTTAATTGACAACCACTTCCATCAGCACTGGACGGTGCCCGATTATGCCTGCGAGCTGCATATTACCGAATCTCGTTTGACCGATATTTGCCGACGTTTTGCTAATCGCCCGCCTAAACGCCTGATTTTTGATCGGCAATTACGCGAGGCGAAACGACTGCTGCTTTTTTCCGACAATGCTGTCAACGAGATCGCCTGGCAATTAGGTTTTAAAGATCCGGCTTATTTCGCCCGTTTCTTTAATCGCCTTGCTGGCTGTTCTCCTTCGCAGTTTCGCCAACGTGAAGTTCCCTCTTTTCTCAACTAAGAAGAGTAAAAACATGATGAAAAAAAGCGTCGCTATGCTGGCGGTTTGTATGCTGGCGCAAAGCCACCTTGCCATTGCTGCCGGTACTCCTGCGCCTCAAGAGATCAACATTGTTTTACTGGGCACCAAAGGCGGGCCTTCTTTGCTCAATACAGCCAGACTACCGCAAGCGACGGCGCTCACTATCGGCGATAAAATATGGCTGATAGATGCCGGCTACGGCGCCAGTCTGCAACTGGTGAAAAACGGCATTCCACTGCGCAACATCAATACTATTTTGCTCACCCATCTGCACAGCGACCACATACTGGATTATCCTTCCTTGCTGATGAATGCCTGGGCAAGTGGTCTGAAAGACCATACCATACAGGTTTATGGCCCGCCGGGAACCCAGGCGATGACGAAGGCTAGCTGGAAGGTCTTTGACAGGGATATCACGTTACGCATGGAAGAAGAGGGGAAACCCGATCCGCGCAACCTGGTTAAGGCGACCGATATTGGCCAGGGCGTCATCTATAAAGATGAACTGGTCACAATAAGCGCGCTGAAAGTGCCTCATTCCCCTTTTCCGGACGGTGAAGCGTTTGCTTACCGTTTTGATACCCAGGGTAAGCGAATCGTCTTCTCTGGCGATACGTCCTGGTTTCCGCCGCTTGCAACGTTTGCCCAGGGGGCGGATATCCTGGTACATGAGGCGGTACATGTCCCTTCGGTAGCAAAACTGGCTAATAGTATTGGCAACGGAAAAACGCTGGCTGAAGCGATTGCGTCGCATCACACCACGATTGAAGATGTCGGTAAGATTGCTCGCGAGGCCCACGTGAAAAAACTGGTGTTAAGTCATCTGGTGCCTGCGACGGTTGCGGATGACGTCTGGCAACAGGAAGCCATGAAAAATTACCCGGGCCCTGTCATTGTCGGTCATGACAATATGACGATAAGCGTACCGTAAGTATCAGGGCAGGGGTAAACCCACGGGCTGACATGATGTCAGCCCGTTATGCTTTTGGCGATCAGCATGACGCGCAGAGCTTTTGTCTAAAACATTATTTTTTCTAAACACTACTTGCTGATTTTTATGCACAATAAAGGTAAGATGATTGCTCTGGTGAAATATTACTAAATAAGAATGTCACGGATGGAATTTATACAGTGTTAAAAGCAATGCGTTTCTTTGTCTGCCGGCCATCAGTAATATCCTCTGTACCGGCTCCTCGTTGCCAAAGTGAAGGTTAGATTAAACGAATCAAAAAATATCCGAACTGTACAATTTTTATATCAAACATATTTAACTGCAAAATACTGCAAACGTGCGCGAATACACTTAATCAGTAGTATGGCTAATGCATACTTTATTTCCTAAACTTTCTTATTATCTATTTGAATATTTCTGGTTAAACCAAATGGACAAACGGATACCAGACACTCGAAAGGATAACTGCAGGCTTCTGGTTTAGGATTGCAGTTACCAGGACAGTGGCTATTTTCTTTAAGCGATTTCCATAGAACAGGATTAAACCTGGTAACGTTGTAAACAGTAACGGGATAAAGTTTATCGTTTATTAAGACCCCCTTATTAAAGGGGATGATAATGCTACCTGGAGGCATGTAAACATCTGCCTGATACCATAAGGTCAATCTAAGATTTTTTAGGCTATGTATGCATGAGAACGATACTCCGGTAGAGGGACTTATAACTGTATCAACGACCTTCCATTCCATTACAGAAACCTTTTAAGTGAAATAGTCAATGGTGTAAATTACATTTTCCGCAAGCCTATTCAGGATAGATGAAAATCTGAGAAACATAACTCGTTGAAAACGATCGTTTTTTATTGACCACTCTATTTATATTGATTTTTTAATAAGTTATTTATTTTATGCTCTTATTTTGTTTACATTCTATTACATTTTTGTATTTTAGGCGTGGTGTAAATATTGGGCGGTAGTGGATGTTATAACGCTCAATTATTAAACTGTAAGTGACTGTTGTATTTCTTATTTATAAATACCGCAACCTGTAAGCGCAGCGGTACATTTTACCCGGCATTGACAGGGAGAAGGTACGTATCAACCAGAGAGTACAAAACAGTGAAAGAATATATTCTTCAGGCAATAAATGATCGCTAACGTGTAAAAATAACCGACGTATCTAAAAAATGTGAACGTGTGGCTGGTCTTTATTTAAACGATGATCTTCGCAATGGCGCATTAATGGCTGACATTGGCGGTTCGTTGATCGGGTTGTGCGCGGTGAAAGGCTATATTTCTTCCGTTGGGGGAAGTATGTCAGAGGCATTCTGGTATTATACCGGGTGCATGTAAATCCGGGGTGGGCAGAAAGCCCACCCTCGGTTTATTGCCTTTATCGTGGATTAGGGATGCGAGATAAAGCGAGAAAGGCGTTGCAGCAGTAACCGGTTTTCTTCGCGCAGCCGTGAATTCTCTTCCAGCAGCGTTAACGCGACCGCGATCCCAGGCCAGTCGAGCGCCAGCTCCTCGCGTAAGCGTAGCGCGCGTTGTACCACGCTCGCTGCGCGATCGTCGAATTGCCAGTCGGCGTTATCGTCTTCGTAAGGCTCAATTACGCCAAGTCCGACGATTTCGTTTAGCTCCTCTTCCGTCACGCCGGTGTGCAAACAAAATTCGGTGATGGTAAAGGTGACAGTGATGTTAGCCATTATGCTTTCCCCCATTGCTGGCGTGGGTCAAAGGACGACTGCGCGTCCGCCAGTTGTTGCCACAGGGCAGCTGTTTTCTCGTCAGGTTTCGGCGGCATAACGATTTTGATGATGGCATAGAGATCGCCAGTGTGCTTTTTACTGGCTAATCCTTTTCCTTTGATACGCAGCCGCTGACCAGCCTGGCTGCCGGGGGGAATGGTCAGCAAAATACGCTCTTTAAGCGTTGGCACAGACACCTTAGCGCCGAGCGCCGCCTCCCATGGGGCAAGCGGAAGGACGACTTCCAGATCCTGATTGACAATATCAAAGAGCGGATGCGGGGCAATATGGATAACGAGCCATAAATCACCATTAGGTCCGCCGTTTTCCCCCGGCGTGCCCTGGCCTTTCAGTCTGATTCGTTGCCCGTTGCTGACGCCAGCCGGGATTTTCACATTCAATGTTTTGGGAATTTCCCGCTCCACCAGGCCGAACGCGTTATAAACGGGGACGGAATAGCTAATCGTACGCTGGTGCTCTTCCAGCGTTTCTTCCAGGAATACCGCCACTTCAATTTCGATATCATGACCGCGTGCGGCGTGGCGGTGGTGCGAATGGCGACCGTGCTGACCAAAAATAGACGAGAAAATATCATCAAAATCTTCGGCGTTATACGGCTGGCCTTCGTGTTGCTGGAACTGGCGATTAAATTGTGGATCGTTACGGTGTTGCCATAACTGGTCATACTCGGCGCGCCGTTGCTCATCACTCAGCACTTCCCATGCTTCAGCAACCTCTTTGAAACGGGCTTCGGCATCGGGTTCTTTGCTGACATCTGGATGGTACTTGCGGGCCAGTCGGCGATAGGCGGTCTTAATCGTCTTGAGATCGTCCGTCGGTTTCACGCCCATAATGGCGTAATAATCCTTAAGTTCCATAGCATCATCTCGCTAAATCAATACATACAGAAGGGACCCCAAAAAGGTTTCTCCACTAAGTGTAGGGTAAACCTGAAAAGTGCGTATGAAAACACCAGTTATATCATTAGTAAGAATAAATTACGTTGTTCGACTATCAGAAGGTTGCGCAGCGCGCCGACATAACTTTACAGGGGAAAGGTTGCCAAAACCGCGCCAGTGGCTAAGATAACTCGCGTTAAACAGTGAGGGCGCAATGGCGAAACAACAACGGATGGGGTGGTGGTTTCTTTGCCTTGCATGTGTCGTGGTAATGGTTTGTACCGCGCAACGCATGGCGGGCCTGCACGCCTTGCAGATGCAGGCGACGGCCTCTGCTGCGGTGGTCAGCGCTCCCTCCTCGACAGATGACGGCTCGCCGGTCACTCCCTGCGAATTAAGCGCCAAGTCGCTGCTGGCGGCGCCTCCGGTACTCTTTGAAGGCGCTATCCTTGCGCTTTGTCTACTGCTTTCCTTACTGGCGCCTGTCCGGATCATGCGCCTGCCGTTTTCGCCTCCACGGGCTATTTCGCCGCCCACATTACGGGTACATCTACGATTTTGTGTCTTCCGTGAATGACAGACCGGTTATTGCTAACGGTTAATTACTCATTCACGGAGAAAAAATATGATGATTTTGTTCAGGCGGATACTGTTCTGCCTGTTATGGCTTTGGCTGCCCGTCTCCTGGGCGGCGGAAAGCGGCTGGCTGCGTTCGCCCGATAACGACCATGCCAGCATACGGCTACGTGCCGATACGTCCGCTAACGGTGAGACCCGGCTGTTGCTTGACGTCAAACTGGAAAACGGCTGGAAAACCTACTGGCGCGCGCCGGGGGAAGGGGGCGTGGCGCCCTCTATCGCCTGGAAAGGCGACATGCCTGAGGTAAGCTGGTTCTGGCCAACCCCCTCGCGCTTTGATGTGGCGAATATCACCACCCAGGGATATCACGACGAGGTGACCTTTCCGATGATCGTGCGCGGTACGCCGCCGGCAACCTTGCGCGGCGTGTTGACGTTATCAACCTGCAGCAATGTTTGTCTGTTGACCGATTACCCCTTTTCCGTGACGCCCACTGTGCAGAATGCCGATTTTGCCCATGACTATGCGCGGGCGATGGGTAAAGTTCCGCTCCGCAGTGGGCTAACGGACTCGCTTGACGTCGGCTATCGCCCGGGAGAACTGGTGGTCACTGCTACGCGAGCGGCGGGCTGGTCATCGCCCGGGCTCTATCTTGACACCATAGATGACGTCGATTTTGCGAAGCCTCGCCTGCGCGTAGAGGGCGACAGGTTACAGGCGACGGTGCCGGTGACGGACAGTTGGGGCGAAAAGGCGCCCGATTTGCGCAACAAATCGCTGACCCTCGTGTTAGCCGATGGCGCTATCGCCCAGGAGAGCACGCAAACCATTGGCGCTGCGCCAGCGCAAACGCCGGACAATGCGGCGCTACCTTTCTGGCAAGTTGTAATGATGGCGCTGATCGGCGGACTGATTCTTAATTTAATGCCCTGCGTACTGCCGGTTCTGGGCATGAAACTTGGCTCTATTTTATTGGTAGAGGAAAAAAGCCGCTCTCACATCAGGCGACAATTTTTGGCTTCGGTCGCCGGTATCATTGCGTCATTTATGGCGCTGGCGGCGTTTATGACCCTCCTTCGCCTGTCAAACCATGCGCTGGCCTGGGGAGTCCAGTTCCAGAATGCATGGTTTATTGGTTTTATGGCGCTGGTGATGTTGTTGTTTAGCGCCAGCCTGTTCGGGCTTTTTGAGTTCAGGCTTCCCTCATCTATGACCACGAAACTGGCCACTTACGGCGGTAACGGTATGTCGGGACATTTCTGGCAGGGGGCATTCGCCACGCTGCTGGCGACGCCTTGTAGCGCGCCGTTTCTGGGCACGGCGGTCGCCGTGGCGCTCACGGCGTCGCTGCCGACGCTGTGGGGGCTGTTCCTTGCGCTTGGCCTGGGAATGAGCGCGCCGTGGCTACTGGTCGCGATACGACCAGGGCTTGCGCTACGTTTACCGCGCCCCGGGCGTTGGATGAATGTCCTGCGCAGGATCCTCGGTCTGATGATGCTGGGATCGGCTATCTGGCTGGCGACGTTACTCCTGCCGCATTTCGGCTTCACTGCGTCAAAGAGCGCGCAAGACACGGTTCAGTGGCAACCCTTGAGTGAACAGGCAATCCAGTCGGCGCTGGCGCAGCATAAGCGGGTATTTGTCGATGTCACTGCGGACTGGTGTATTACCTGTAAAGTGAATAAATACAACGTCCTGCAAAAAGAGGATGTGCAGGCCGCCTTGCAACAGCCGGATGTTGTGGCGCTGCGGGGAGACTGGACGCTGCCGTCCGATGCCATTACAGATTTTCTGAAAACGCGCGGCCAGGTCGCCGTGCCGTTTAATCAGGTATATGGCCCCGGCTTGCCGGAAGGGGAGGCACTGCCCACTTTGCTGACCCGCGATGCGGTATTACAAACGTTGAAAAAAGCGAAAGGAATAACCCAATGAAATACATGATTGTTTTACTGCTGGCGCTGTTTTCGACGCTGAGCATCGCGCAAGAAACCGCCCCTTTTACGCCGGATCAGGAAAAGCAGATTGAAAATCTGATCCATGCGGCGTTGTTTAACGATCCTGCCAGCCCGCGGATAGGCGCTAAACACCCTAAGCTGACGCTGGTGAACTTTACGGATTACAACTGTCCGTACTGCAAACAGCTCGATCCGATGCTGGAAAAGATTGTGCAGAAATATCCTGACGTTGCGGTCATTATTAAACCGCTGCCATTCAAAGGAGAGAGTTCCATACTGGCGGCGCGTATTGCGCTGACCACCTGGCGCGAGCATCCGCAACAGTTCCTCGCGCTACATGAAAAACTCATGCAAAAGCGCGGTTACCATACGGATGACAGTATTAAACAGGCCCAGCAGAAAGCAGGGGCTACGCCAGTGACTCTGGATGAAAAAAGCATGGAAACGATACGCACTAATTTGCAGTTGGCAAGGCTGGTCGGCGTGCAAGGAACGCCAGCGACGATCATTGGCGACGAGCTGATTCCGGGCGCAGTGCCCTGGGATACGCTGGAAGCGGTGGTGAAAGAAAAACTGGCGGCTGCCAATGGCGGGTAAACTGCGGCGTTGGCTGCGTGAAGCCGCGGTTTTTCTGGCGCTCCTCATCGCGATAATGGTGGTCATGGATGTCTGGCGCGCGCCGCAGGCGCCTCCGGCGTTTGCCACGACACCATTACGTACGCTGACGGGAGAGTCGACAACTCTGGCGACATTGAGCGAAGAACGCCCCGTACTGCTCTATTTTTGGGCCAGCTGGTGCGGGGTATGCCGCTTTACTACGCCTGCGGTCGCTCGCCTGGCGGCGGAAGGGGAAAACGTCATGACCGTTGCGCTCCGCTCCGGCGATGACGCTGAGGTTGCCCGCTGGCTGGCGCGCAAGGGCGTTGATTTCCCGGTCATCAATGATGCTAACGGCGCCTTATCCGCTGGATGGGAAATCAGCGTGACGCCAACGCTGGTGGTGGTTTCACAAGGTCGGGTTGTGTTCACCACCAGCGGCTGGACCAGCTATTGGGGCATGAAGCTTCGGCTGTGGTGGGCAAAAACGTTCTGAATATGCGCCGGGGTTTCCCGGCGCTAACGCGTTTACTGTAAGAAAAACCCCCGTTTTGCGAAATCGTTCCCGGAAAAATGATCCATTTCTGTCACACTCAGAACGATTTGATAACAACAAGAGGTCATAGGGATGAAAAAATCATTACTCGCTGTTGCTGTGGCAGGGGCTGTTTTGTTGTCATCTGCCGTACAGGCGCAGACAACGCCGGAGGGTTATCAATTACAACAGGTGCTGATGATGAGCCGCCATAATCTGCGGGCGCCGCTGGCGAATAATGGCAGCGTACTGGCGCAGTCGACGCCGAACGCCTGGCCGGCGTGGGACGTTCCCGGCGGGCAACTGACGACGAAAGGCGGCGTGCTGGAAGTCTATATGGGACACTACACACGTGAATGGCTGGTCGCGCAGGGGCTGATACCGTCGGGAGAATGTCCGGCGCCCGACACGGTATATGCCTATGCGAATAGTTTGCAGCGCACCGTCGCCACCGCGCAATTTTTCATTACCGGCGCTTTCCCCGGCTGTGATATTCCTGTTCATCATCAGGAAAAAATGGGCACTATGGACCCTACCTTCAATCCGGTAATTACCGATGATTCCGCCGCGTTCCGGCAACAGGCCGTACAGGCGATGGAAAAGGCGCGTAGTCAGCTACATCTTGATGAGAGTTATAAACTGCTTGAGCAGATAACGCATTATCAGGACTCGCCGTCCTGCAAAGAGAAGCATCAGTGTTCGCTAATCGACGCGAAAGATACCTTCAGCGCGAACTATCAGCAAGAGCCTGGCGTGCAGGGGCCGCTGAAAGTAGGGAACTCGCTGGTGGATGCGTTTACCCTGCAATATTACGAAGGGTTTCCGATGGATCAGGTCGCCTGGGGCGGCATCCACACCGATCGGCAGTGGAAGGTGCTGTCAAAACTGAAAAACGGCTATCAGGACAGCCTGTTTACCTCACCCACGGTGGCGCGCAATGTCGCTGCGCCGCTGGTGAAATATATCGATAAGGTGCTGGTTGCCGATCGCGTTAGCGCGCCGAAGGTTACCGTGCTGGTGGGGCATGATTCCAATATCGCGTCGCTGCTGACGGCCCTGGATTTTAAACCCTATCAGCTCCATGACCAGTATGAGAGAACGCCGATTGGCGGTCAGCTTGTCTTCCAACGCTGGCATGACGGCAACGCTAACCGGGATTTGATGAAAATCGAGTATGTCTACCAGAGCGCCCGGCAGTTACGTAACGCGGAAGCGTTAACGCTCAAATCGCCCGCGCAAAGGGTAACCCTGGAACTGAAAGGATGTCCGGTGGATGCGAACGGCTTCTGTCCGCTGGATAAGTTCGATAACGTCATGAACACTGCTGCAAAATAGCCATATGCCCCCGCGCAGGCGGGGGCGTTTGTGTTATACGTTTTTACGTTCGATGATTTGTTCGCCCCAGAAGAGCGAGTCTTTGTCCGTTTTCTCAAAGGCTTTGATCAGCACCTCATCGCTACCTTCTTCCCATATTTTTTCTGCCAGTTTCTCGTCATAGTGAGCGACTTCAAAAATGGCTTCGGCAATTTCCGGCGACGTATTACGCAGGCTTGCCCATTCGCCGACGCGGTGCGCTTTTGCTTCTTGAGTTGGCATTCGAATCCTCCTGTTGAAGATTAGCCGTTGAGTTTGACTGCCAGACCGGCGACGTATTCCCCCTGATAGCGAGCGATAGATAGTTCCTCCTGGCTTGGTTGACGTGAACCGTCGCCTCCGGCGATAGTCGTTGCGCCGTAAGGCGTGCCGCCGCGAACCTGGGAGACGTCAAAGAGTTCCTGTGCGGCATAGCCTATCGGGACAATCACCATCCCATGATGGGCAAGCGTAGTCCAGGTCGAGGTGATGGTCTGCTCCTGGCCGCCGCCCGTTCCGGTAGAACTGAACACGCTGCCGAGCTTGCCGTATAGCGCGCCGGATGCCCACAGTCCGCCGGTTTGGTCCAGGAAGGTACGCATCTGGCCTGACATATTGCCAAACCGGGTTGGCGTACCAAAAATAATGGCATCGTAATCCGCCAGCTCCTGTGGGGTGGCAACCGGTGCGTTTTGTGTTTTACCGCCAGCTTTTGCGAAGATTTCAGGCGGCATTGTTTCTGGCACACGCTTTATAATGACCTCTGCGCCGTCGACTTTCTTTGCCCCTTCCGCCACCGCATGCGCCATGGTTTCAATGTGTCCGTACATGGAATAATAGAGCACCAGAATCTTTGCCATTTGTACTACTCCTCAGATTAATCAGGTGTGTAGCGATTCGCTACGTCTATTTAAAGATATGCTCTCCTGTGAAGAGTGCAAATTTCAGCGCCATTTCTTTGATTTATAACAATAATTAATTTGGCGACCTTTGTTGCAAAATGATACATTTTTAAGCGCTTTGATTTTTCCAAATATAAGAATAACTTATTTATTTCTTATGGTTATTATTCTGTGTATTCGGCTTCTGATGTTGCAGAATATTTCGGTAAGCGGCCTACCACGGCGTTTTTCACTATGCTTAATGTTACGCGGCGTTACTGATGATATCGTTCATACGCTGCGCGAGGAGATACTCCTCATTACCTATGCAATATGATGTCTAATCTATGACGGAGGTCAGTAATGGCAAACCATCGTGGCGGTTCCGGTAATTTTGCGGAAGACCGCGAAAGAGCATCAGAAGCAGGTCGTAAAGGTGGTCAGCACAGCGGGGGCAATTTTAAGAATGACCCGCAGCGCGCATCCGAAGCAGGCAAAAAAGGGGGCAAAAGCAGTAACCGTAATAGCTAGCCTGCGTCACAACAGCAAGACGCTGAGCGTTTCGCGCTAAAAAGCGTCATGCGCCACCGCCGCCGGATTTCCGGCGGTTTTTTTGTTTATAAGCCGGATTTGGTATGCTTGCGTCCTGACAAAAAGGAGAGGGCGCATGTCGCAACGCACAGAGAAAAAAATCGGGAAACGCTCGCAGGCCACCGGTGCAAAACGGCAGCTTATCTTAACCGCCGCGCTTGCCGTTTTTTCCCAGTATGGCATTCATGGCGCGCGTCTTGAGCAGGTCGCCGAGCGGGCAGGCGTCTCCAAAACCAATCTGCTTTATTATTATCCCTCGAAAGAGGCGCTGTATGTCGCGGTAATGCGACAGATCCTGGATGTCTGGCTGGCGCCGCTCAAGGCGTTTCGCGCAGAATTTTCCCCTCTGGAGGCCATCAAAGAGTATATCCGTCTCAAGCTGGAGGTTTCGCGTGATTATCCGCAGGCGTCGCGGCTCTTCTGCATGGAGATGCTGGCGGGCGCGCCGCTCTTAATGGAGGAACTGACCGGCGATCTAAAAGCGTTGATAGATGAAAAATCCGCGCTGATTGCCGGATGGGTGCACAGCGGGAAACTGGCGCCCGTCTCCCCGCACCATTTGATCTTCATGATTTGGGCCGCCACGCAACATTACGCCGATTTTGCCCCTCAGGTTGAAGCGGTAACCGGCGCGACGCTTCGCGATGAAGCCTTTTTTAACCAAACGGTCGAAAGCGTTCAGCGCATTATTATTGAAGGGATTCGCGTGCGTTAACCGGCTGGCGGCAGTGGGCAGCTCAAATCACCCTCTTCACATTGCAGCAGCGAGGCTAAAAACGCTTCGCGTTCGTTCGTTTTATCGGTCAGGCACTGGCTGGCGATCATGGGTTGCACGCTGCCGCCCTCCGTACCTGAGCGAATCAGAGCGCAATCGGCGTCCCGCAGTGCAATCCATGCCACCTGCGCTTTTTGCAACAGCTCACGCTGCGGCGGTTGCGCACGCTTAAGCGCGCTTTGATAGGTTTCGTTCAGCTTTTTATCTGCCGCCTGGTATTGCGCGGCGGCGCAGCGATTCATTTCCAGCTGCGTACTGGCGCTGGCACACTCATCGGCCAACGCCTGACTGCTGAACAACAACGCCGCGCAGGTAAGGAAAATTCGTTTCATACGGTCCTCTGACGCGAGTAAAAAGGCTCCATTGACGGAGCCTTAATTAACCACAGTATTAGCCAATTGTCATCAGGCTGGCATTACCGCCAGCGGCGGCAGTGTTTACGCTCAGCGAACGTTCAATATAGAGCCGTTCCAGCAGTATATTGCTTTCGCCGCGGGCGAACCCCTGTACCGACACTATCGCGCCTTCGCGGGCGGCGACGGCTTCGCACACGGTTCGCAGCTTGTCGGAGTCGCCGTGGAAAATCACCGCGTCAAACGGCTGCGCCATCAGCGTTTCCGCTTTCGCAAACTGGACACGCGCCGCAACGGCGGCGGGGAGACGCTTCGCCAGATCGCGGTGGAAGGCGTCGTCTGACCATAGCGCCTGACTGCCGACGGCGAGAACGGCGGCAAGCTGCGTCAACGCGTCATGTTCGTCATCAGCCAGGCATAATACCCGTTCACGCGGCAACAGCGTCCAGGTATTGCGCTCGCCGGTCGGCCCCGGTAGCAGGCGCTGCGTGCCGGCCTGGGCCAGATCGGCGAATTGTCGGCAGAGCGTCTGTAGCGCCGGGCGATCCGCCGCCCATTGCGTCAGGGCGGTCAACGGCGCGAGTAGCGTGGTTTTAAGCTGCGCATCCACCGGGTAACGCGCATCCTGACGAGTCAGCGTCGTATTGAGCGCATTGGGCGGGCGGTGTGCCAGCAGGCGGTAGAGATAGAGCGGTCCTCCCGCTTTTGGCCCGGTGCCGGACAGTCCTTCGCCGCCAAACGGCTGGACGCCGACGACCGCGCCCACCATATTACGGTTAACGTACAGGTTGCCGACATGGGCGGAACCGGTGGCTTGCGCAATGGTTTCATCAATACGGGTATGTACGCCCAGCGTTAGCCCGTAGCCGGAAGCGTTAATCTGTTCGATAAGCTCCGCCAGTTGGTTACGGTTATAACGCACGACGTGCAGCACGGGCCCGAAGACCTCTTTTTCCAGTTCTGCGAAGTTTTCCAGCTCAATAAGCGTGGGCATAACAAACGTACCGGTCTGCCATTCCTGCGCGTCATCGCTGTTTTCACGCGCGGCCTGGAAAACCGGGCGGCCTTTGGCGCGCATCGTCTGGATATGACGTTCAATGTTGGCTTTGGCCTCGCTATCGATCACCGGCCCGATATCGGTCGTCAGACGGCCTGGATTCCCCATCCGACACTCCGCCATCGCGCCGCGTAACATTTTCAGCGTATGTTCGGCGATATCGTCCTGCAAACACAGCACGCGGAGCGCGGAACAGCGTTGTCCGGCGCTGTCGAAAGCGGAAGCCAGCACATCCACGACCACCTGCTCGGTGAGCGCGGAAGAGTCGACAATCATAGCGTTCATACCGCCGGTTTCCGCAATCAACGGAATAGGGCGGCCCTGGGCGTCAAGACGCGTGGCGATGTTGCGCTGCAACAACGTCGCGACCTCCGTGGAACCGGTAAACATCACGCCGCGTACACGCGCATCGGCGGTAAGCTGGGCGCCGACGGTTTCTCCCCGTCCCGGCAACAGTTGCACGACGCCCGGCGGTACGCCCGCTTCCAGCAAAATGGCAATGCCCTGGGCGGCAATCAGCGATGTCTGCTCTGCCGGTTTCGCCAGAACGCTGTTACCTGCCGCCAGCGCGGCGGCGATTTGGCCGGTGAAAATGGCCAGCGGGAAGTTCCACGGACTGATACAGACCACCGGCCCTAACGGGCGATGCGTTTCGTTATCGAAATCGTCACGTACTTGACCGGCATAATAATGGAGGAAGTCTACCGCTTCGCGCACTTCGGCAATGGCGTTGCTGAACGTTTTCCCCGCTTCACGCACCAACAGGCCAATCAACTGCTGCATTTGGTCTTCCATCAATACCGCCGCCCGCTGCAAAATAGCGGCGCGTTCTTGCGGCGGCGTCGCAAACCAAACCGGCGCCTGATTGACCGCGTTTTGCAATGCCTGTTCAACCTCGCTTTCTGTCGCTTCGCGTCCCCAGCCGACAATATCTTTCGGTTCCGCCGGGTTGATAACCGGCGTCATCTCACCGTCGGCCACCGGTTGTTCCAGCACAGGTTTGGCCTGCCATTTCTGCATGGCGTTGCTTAACAGGGCAGAAGAAAGCGAGGCGAGGCGATGTTCATTCGCTAAATCAAGTCCGGCGGAGTTTATCCGACCTTCGCCGTACAGATCGCGCGGCAGCGGAATTTTCGGATGCGGTATGCCAGCCTGACCTTCCTGCTGCGCCAGTTTTTCCACGGCCTCGACCGGGTCCGCCACCAGTTCATCGAGCGGTAGGGTGGCATCGGCGATGCGGTTGACAAAAGAGGTGTTGGCGCCGTTTTCCAGCAGGCGTCGTACCAGATAGGCCAGCAGGGTTTCGTGTGTTCCCACCGGCGCGTAAATACGGCAGGGACGGTTAAGTTTTCCGTCCGCCACTTTACCGGTGACCTGTTCATACAGCGGTTCGCCCATGCCGTGCAGGCACTGGAATTCGTACTGACCCGGATAGTAATTTTGCCCGGCCAGATGATAAATCGCTGCCAGTGTGTGTGCGTTATGGGTCGCGAACTGCGGGTAGATCAGATTAGGTACGGCAAGCAATTTTTTCGCGCAGGCCAGATAAGAGACATCGGTATACACTTTGCGGGTATAAACCGGATAGCCCTCCAGCCCTTCCATTTGCGCGCGTTTGATTTCGCTATCCCAGTAGGCGCCTTTCACCAGGCGAATCATCAGCCGACGGCGGCTACGGGAGGCCAGATCGACTAAATAATCAATGACCAGCGGGCAGCGTTTCTGGTAAGCCTGAATCACAAAGCCAATGCCGTTCCAGCCCGCCAGTTCGGGTTCGAAGCAGAGTTTTTCCAGCAGATCGAGCGAGATCTCCAGACGATCCGCCTCTTCGGCGTCGATATTGAGACCGATATCATACTGGCGCGCCAGCAGCGTCAGGGATTTCAGGCGCGGATAAAGCTCCTCCATTACCCGATCGTATTGCGCGCGACTATAGCGTGGATGCAGGGCGGACAGCTTAATCGAGATGCCTGGCCCTTCGTAAATACCGCGACCGTTAGACGCTTTGCCGATGGCATGAATCGCTTGCTGGTAAGAAACCATATAGGCCTGCGCATCGGCGGCGGTTAACGCGGCTTCGCCCAGCATATCGTAAGAATAGCGGAACCCTTTCTCTTCCAGTTTTCGGGCATTCGCCAGCGCCTGAGCAATGGTTTCGCCAGTCACGAACTGCTCTCCCATTAAACGCATCGCCATGTCGACGCCTTTGCGGATTAACGGTTCGCCGCTCTTGCCGATAATGCGGTTCAGCGAGCGCGAAAGATTGGCTTCGTTATGCGTTGAGACCAGTCGGCCGGTAAAGAGCAGCCCCCAGGTGGCGGCGTTTACAAACAGCGACGGGCTACGGCCAATATGCGACTGCCAGTTGCCATTACTGATTTTGTCGCGAATTAACGCATCGCGCGTAGCTTTGTCGGGAATACGCAGCAGCGCTTCCGCCAGACACATCAGCGCTACGCCTTCTTGCGAAGAGAGGGAAAACTCCTGCAACAGGCCTTGCACCATACCCGCGCGACCGCTGGCGGATTTTTGATTGCGCAATTTCTCCGCCAGTTGATACGCCAGTTTATGCGCCTGCTCAGCGACAGGCGGCGACAGGCGCGCCTGTTCCATTAGCATTGACACCGCATCGGTTTCCGGGCGGCGCCAGGCGGCGGTGATGGCGGCGCGAGAGACGGATTGGGGAAGAATCTGTTCGGCAAACTCCAGAAAGGGCTGATGCGGCTCATCCTGCGGCGCGACCGGCTCCTCGCTTTCATTTGCCGCGCCGGCAAACAGCGCAGGTAGCTCCGGTAGCGTATCGCTATTTTCCAGCTTGTCCAGATAGCTAAAGATTGCCTGTTTTATTAACCAGTGCGGCGTGCGATCGATACGCGACGCGGCCATTTTGATCCGTTCGCGCGTGGCGTCGTCCAGCTTAACCCCCATCGTGGTGGTTCCCATACCCTCTACTCCTGTTATTCGCTCTATCTGCTAACCAATAGTTAGCGGAAAATATCCACTATGTTGCAACTTTGTGCAACCGCGTTAAATGTGACCTGCGTTGCAAGCTTAAAAATGAATAAATTGTTAAAAAAAGAAAGGGGGAGTCTGACGGGGAAAACCATCTGGATTTATTTTCTCTGCGGTAGTTAACACTTTTAAAAGGTGCAACCGCAAAAAATGTGAGAGAGTGCAACCTGGAGAAAAATAGTATCCCTCTGCAATCAAATTTGATGTAAATGGTGTGTTAAATCGATTGTGAATAACCACCGCTTCCGGCAGGATACGGTCGCCCTGGTAAACATAACACCCTTGCCACGTTCCGGCAGGGTACAAAACGGCACGCTACGGTAGTGCCAATAAATAAATTTGGAGAACCTTGATGGCTATTAGCACACCGATGTTGGTGACATTCTGTGTCTATATCTTTGGCATGATATTGATTGGGTTTATCGCCTGGCGCTCAACCAAAAACTTTGATGACTATATTCTTGGCGGTCGCAGTCTGGGGCCGTTTGTTACGGCTTTATCAGCCGGCGCGTCGGATATGAGCGGCTGGCTGTTAATGGGGCTGCCTGGCGCTATCTTTCTGTCGGGGATCTCTGAAAGCTGGATCGCCATTGGCCTGACGTTAGGCGCATGGATTAACTGGAAGCTGGTGGCCGGGCGCCTGCGCGTGCATACCGAATTTAACAATAACGCGCTCACGCTGCCGGACTATTTTACCGGTCGGTTTGAAGATAAGAGCCGAGTCCTGCGTATTATTTCCGCGCTGGTCATTCTGCTGTTTTTCACTATCTATTGCGCATCAGGTATTGTCGCTGGGGCACGACTGTTCGAAAGCACCTTCGGTATGAGCTATGAAACCGCACTGTGGGCGGGGGCCGCGGCAACCATTATTTATACCTTTATCGGCGGGTTTCTTGCCGTTAGCTGGACGGATACCGTTCAGGCCAGCCTGATGATTTTTGCGTTAATCCTGACGCCGGTGATGGTTATTGTCGGCGTAGGCGATTTTAGCGAGTCGCTGGAGGTGATCAAGCAAAAGAGCATCGAGAATGTCGACATGCTCAAGGGGCTGAATTTTGTCGCTATTATTTCTCTGATGGGCTGGGGACTGGGTTACTTCGGTCAGCCGCATATCCTGGCGCGCTTTATGGCGGCGGATTCCCATCACAGCATTGTTCATGCGCGTCGTATCAGTATGACCTGGATGATTCTGTGTCTGGCGGGCGCGGTGGCGGTGGGCTTCTTTGGCATTGCGTACTTTAACAATAACCCCGCGCTGGCCGGGGCGGTGAACCAAAACTCAGAACGCGTATTTATTGAACTGGCGCAGATCCTGTTTAACCCGTGGATTGCCGGTGTTCTGCTGTCTGCTATCCTGGCGGCGGTGATGTCGACGTTGAGCTGTCAGTTGCTGGTATGCTCCAGCGCGATTACAGAAGATTTATATAAGGCTTTTCTGCGTAAAAGCGCCAGCCAGCAAGAGCTGGTATGGGTAGGGCGAGTGATGGTGCTGGTGGTAGCGCTGATCGCCATTGCGCTGGCGGCGAACCCCGATAACCGTGTGCTGGGGCTGGTGAGCTACGCCTGGGCTGGATTCGGCGCGGCATTTGGACCTGTTGTCCTGTTTTCTGTGATGTGGTCGCGTATGACACGTAACGGCGCGCTGGCGGGAATGATTATTGGCGCGGTGACGGTTATCGTCTGGAAACAATATGGTTGGCTGGATCTGTATGAGATCATCCCTGGCTTTATTTTCGGCAGCCTGGGGATCGTAATCTTTAGCCTGCTTGGCAAAGCGCCGACAGCAGCGATGCAGGAACGCTTTGCAAAAGCGGACGCGCATTATCATTCCGCGCCGCCGTCGAAGCTACAGGCGGAATAACCGACATGTCCGATAGCATTATTGCCATCGGACATATTTTACCAGGCGGCGTTATACGCCTGCCTGGTCCTCTGATAAGTCCCGGACCGATTGACTGAAGATGTTCAGGTAAATGAGGACGCTCTCTCAAACTATTTTTAGCCCTTGAGCGCCGTTAACGCGGCCGTAATACGTCTCGAGTAATCACTAACTGGCCATATATGAAATCGCCTGTTAATGGTACCAATAGCCTTGACGCAATAGGGTAATGACAAAAATTAAAACGAGTCAGCGTTACTCGCGTAAGTATGCCGCACAAAATTTTGCATAAATAATGCCGTTTTAGTGATGGGAGAGAGGACACGTTAATTACTCCATTTTAACCTTTTATATGTTGAATATTCAATGGCTTATGGGTAGTTTCACCATTAATACCCGCAGTAGCTAATGATTATCTTTTTTAGTCTCCTGCCGATGAAATAATCGTGTAATCTTTCTGTAAGAGACTGACAATGACGCAATAATGTTTGGTTAATGTTTGGTGAATATATTGTTGCATTATTGATGTTTTGTGTTGTACTTAGTAGTAATAGCGGTAGTTCCCCGGCAGTGATGGTCACTCACTATGGAGATCGCGAATGGTAATGTCCGCACCAGGACACATTGTTTACAGTAGTTACAACACCCTGTACGGACATTCTCTCTCCGGTGGTGGTCTTGTCACCTTAAAAGCTCTCATCATTTCTCTTACTGTCCATACCCATGACGTCATATGTGGTGCGCGTAGCCGTGTGTGGCGTCGTTTCAAAAAGCAAGCTAAGGCTTACAAGGAAGCCAACCCTCAGATGTGTGTGCGCATAATCGCGTTCAAGAGAACGCGGGTGATGTATACCTACAACTCAAGGTGCTATCCATGGGAAGACAAAAAGCAGTGATCAAAGCTCGTCGTGAAGCAAAGCGTGTGTTGAGACGAGATTCGCGTAGTCATAAGCAACGTGAAGAAGAATCGGTCACGTCACTGGTACAGATGGGCGGAGTAGAAGCCATTGGCATGGCGCGCGATAGTCGCGATACCTCTCCTGTTAAGGCGCGAAATGAAGCACAGGCGCATTATCTGAACGCTATCGACAGTAAACAGCTTATTTTTGCGACCGGCGAAGCCGGCTGCGGAAAAACATGGATCAGTGCGGCAAAGGCGGCAGAAGCATTGATTCATAAGGACGTCGAGAGGATCATTGTGACGCGTCCGGTATTGCAGGCTGATGAAGATCTTGGTTTTTTGCCCGGTGATATCGCTGAAAAATTCGCGCCTTATTTTCGTCCCGTCTACGATGTCCTGCTTAAACGGTTGGGCGCGTCCTTTATGCAATATTGTTTGCGCCCGGAAATCGGTAAGGTAGAAATTGCCCCGTTCGCCTATATGCGTGGGCGTACTTTTGAAAATGCGGTCGTGATCCTCGACGAGGCGCAAAATGTGACTGCGGCGCAAATGAAAATGTTTTTGACGCGATTAGGCGAAAATGTCACGGTCATTGTCAATGGCGATATTACGCAATGCGACCTGCCGCGCGGCGTGCGTTCCGGGTTGAGCGATGCGTTGGAACGCTTTGAAGAAGATGAAATGGTAGGGATTGTGCATTTCAACAAAGACGACTGCGTGCGCTCGGCGCTTTGTCAGCGCGCGTTGCAAGCCTATGGTTGAATGAGCTCTTATAATGCCAGCAGACATGGCCAAGGGAAGTCATTGTTTGTACCCGCAAACAGGATAACACCGGCCATGTCTGTTTATTTATTGCTCAATGAATTTAAGATAAAGCTTAATTATATCAGTCCTGTCTTAAAATAATTTTAATAATGTAATCATCTGAATTACACACATACTATTTATCTTCAAAATATTACTGTTGCCAGAAAAGATGAGTGGCTACATTCATAAAAATATTATACTGTCTGTAAATTAACTGCATTGGTAAAGATATTTTATGATAACGCACTATCAATGTTGCTTGTGAAATATAATTGAAATTGATTGAATGGATAGTAATTAATTATGAGCTTTATGTTTTTTGTCAGTTGCCTTGCCATCGCTTTTGCCCTGGGAATCGTTGTTGCACGGAAATTAATGCCTCGTACTGGCTATAAGTTGCCACCGACTGCGCCAGCGCAACCAGCGACGTATACGCCGAAACCTTATGTTCCAGTAAAAAAATATCGCGATTCCCGTTGGCAAGAGCGTGACGAATTATTTCAGGGAATGGTTGATGAAGGCGTCTGGTTAGAAGGAAAGGAGTGGCTCATCACCCGTAGTGAAAAAATCTATTTTGATAATCTTGAAAAATGGTTTGGGCAATATTGTCATATTCATTGCCAGGTTTCTTTAGGTCGTTTGGTTAACTTTCCTGAACAACCTGGGTTTAGTGAAGAAGAACGAAAACGTTTTTTTATGATTTATAATAATATGGCGATGGATTATGTTCTGGTATCAAAAAAGAACAATAAAATTGTCTGCGTCATTGAGTTGGATGATCCGAGTCATGAGCGAGCAGACCGTATAACGCGCGATCGTTGGTTAAACATTATTATGTCGATTGCGCAAATACCTTTTGTCCGGGCCTCTGTAACGAAGATAGATGAAGAACCGCCGGTCTGGCAGACCCGTGATGCTGTTCGTCCATTTGTATCGGCGACAAAAAGCGAAAAAGTACACTGAGATTATGTTGATAATCCCTGCTGGGGGTTCCCTGCAGGTATGCAATTGACTAGTCCTGATATAGGTTGACAGTTTTTTGTCTGTAAAACGCCTGATGAACATCATCGGGCGTTTTGTATTTCAGGGCCAGGTGTGGCCGTTCATGGTTATAAATTGCCACGGACTCTTTTA
>NZ_JBCMFH010000011.1:0-135443 GCF_043848115.1 Salmonella sp. 2020_1395
GCGAAGAAAGCCGCGCTGGGAGCTGTGATGCGCAAACTGGTACATTTATGCTTCGGCGTGTTGAAAACGCGGCTTCCGTGGGATGAAAATTATGTAGCTACCGCTTGACGTTCAAGACGGTAGCTACGTATTTGCATAGTCCGTAGGCCCGGTAAGCGTCGCACTACCGGGCATGTTGCCGGATAAAATTTACTGGGCAGGCGTGATTCTGCGCGGGCGACGCGGCGGACGTGCTTTGTCGCCCGCGGGTTTCCCCTCGCCTGTGCGCGGTTTTGGTTTCGCCTTCGCCGCCCCGCTATCCTGACGTCGCGGCTGCTGATTGCGCCCCGCTCCCCCCTGATTTTGTCCGCGTCCACGACCGCCGCCGCCGCGCTGCTGACGACCGTTCTGAATCGGCTCCGCTTTAATCGACGGGTCCGGCTCATAGCCCGGCGTCGTAATGCGTGGGATCTCTTTTTTCAGCAATTTTTCGATATCACGCAACAGTTTATGCTCGTCAACACAGACCAGCGACAGCGCCTCGCCAGTTGCCGCCGCGCGACCGGTACGGCCAATACGGTGTACATAATCTTCCGGCACGTTCGGCAGTTCATAGTTGACCACGTGCGGCAGCTCTTCAATATCCAGACCACGCGCCGCAATATCCGTCGCTACCAGCACGCGAATATCGCCGGATTTAAAATCGGCCAGCGCGCGGGTACGTGCGCCCTGCGATTTATTACCGTGGATCGCCGCGCTGCGAATACCGTCTTTATTAAGCTGTTCCGCCAGATGGTTCGCGCCATGCTTGGTGCGGGTGAAGACCAACACCTGCTGCCAGTTGCCCTGGCCAATCATCTGCGACAACAGTTCACGTTTGCGTTTTTTATCGACAAAGTGCACGTGCTGCGTCACCTGCTCTGAGGCCGTGTTGCGGCGCGCCACTTCGATTTCCAGCGGGTTGCGTAACAGCTTTTCGGCAAGCGCTTTGATGTCGTCGGAGAACGTGGCGGAGAACAGCAGATTCTGACGCTTCGCCGGCAGTTTCGCCAGCACGCGACGAATGTCGTGAATGAAGCCCATATCCAGCATACGGTCGGCTTCATCCAGTACCAGAATCTCAATCTGATCCAGCTTCACGGCATTTTGATGTTCCAGGTCGAGCAGACGTCCCGGCGTCGCCACCAGCACATCCACGCCGCCGCGCAGTTTCATCATCTGCGGATTGATGCTTACGCCGCCAAATACCACCAGCGAGCGAATGTTGAGATATTTACTGTAATCTCTGACGTTTTCGCCAATTTGCGCCGCCAGCTCGCGGGTTGGCGTGAGGATCAACGCACGCACCGGGCGACGACCTTTAGCATGCGGCTGATGGGTAATCAGGTGCTGCAATAATGGCAGGGTAAAACCCGCCGTTTTACCGGTTCCGGTCTGGGCGCTGGCCATCAGATCGCGGCCTTCCAGCACGGCGGGAATCGCCTGTTGCTGAATAGGGGTAGGTTCACGGTAACCCTGCTCGGCAATGGCGCGCAGGATATCAGGGTTTAATCCCAGGGAATCAAAAGACATAACTACTCCGGACCGCCCCGACCGTTGCCGGTGTAGTTTTCAGGGAGATGCTCAAATTTGGAATGACAAAAACCACAATGTCATGAAGGGGCGGAGTGTAGCAGTTTTTGTGATGCGGCGCATAAATTATCCCGGAAGGTAGCAAAGACAAATTAATCGACCACACTGGACAAGTGCCATTATGAGTCATAGTCTTAATCAATCGATTGATTAAAAATTAGGACGTGTGATGAATATTCCCACCACGACCACCAAGGGCGAGCAGGCGAAAAGTCAGCTCATTGCCGCCGCGCTGGCGCAGTTTGGCGAGTATGGACTCCATGCCACCACGCGCGATATCGCCGCGCTGGCGGGGCAAAATATTGCCGCTATTACTTACTATTTCGGCTCAAAAGAGGATTTATACCTCGCCTGCGCCCAGTGGATTGCCGATTTTCTTGGCGAAAAATTTCGCCCCCATGCTGAAAAAGCGGAACGTCTGTTTAGCCAGCCTGCCCCTGACCGGGACGCCATACGCGAGCTCATTCTGCTCGCCTGCAAGAACATGATTATGCTGCTGACGCAGGAAGACACCGTTAACCTGAGCAAATTTATTTCACGCGAGCAGCTCTCTCCCACGTCGGCCTATCAATTGGTTCATGAACAGGTTATCGATCCGTTGCATACCCATCTGACAAGATTGGTTGCCGCTTATACCGGCTGCGACGCCAATGATACGCGCATGATTTTGCATACCCATGCCTTACTGGGCGAAGTGCTGGCGTTCCGTCTCGGCAAAGAAACTATTCTGTTACGTACCGGCTGGCCGCAGTTTGATGAAGAAAAAGCGGAGCTGATTTACCAGACGGTAACCTGCCACATCGATCTTATTCTGCACGGTTTAACGCAAAGGAGTCTGGACTGATGAAAAAACCTGTCGTTATCGGACTGGCAATCGCAGCGATCGTCGCTGTGATTGCCGGTGGAACCTGGTGGTATCAAAGTCGGCAGGACGATGGGCTGACGCTATACGGTAATGTCGATATCCGTACCGTCAATATCAGCTTTCGCGTCGGCGGCAGGCTGGCGTCGCTGAATGTTGATGAAGGCGATACTATCAAAGCCGGACAGGTGCTCGGCGAACTGGATCACGCGCCATACGAAAACGCGCTAATGCAGGCGAAAGCTGGCGTGTCGGTCGCGCAGGCGCAATATGATTTGATGCTGGCAGGCTATCGCGATGAAGAGATAGCCCAGGCCGCCGCCGCCGTCAGACAGGCGCAAGCCGCTTATGACTACGCGCAAAACTTTTATAACCGTCAGCAAGGATTGTGGAAAAGCCGCACCATTTCCGCTAACGATCTGGAAAACGCCCGCTCATCGCGCGATCAGGCGCAGGCGACGCTGAAGTCCGCGCAGGATAAACTGAGCCAGTACCGTACCGGTAATCGTGAACAGGATATCGCCCAGGCGAAAGCCAGCCTGGAACAGGCAAAGGCCCAACTGGCGCAGGCGCAGCTTGATTTGCAGGACACTACGCTTATCGCGCCTGCCAACGGAACCTTGCTCACCCGCGCGGTCGAGCCTGGCAGTATGCTGAACGCCGGCAGCACGGTATTAACGCTCTCGCTGACCCGCCCCGTCTGGGTGCGCGCCTATGTCGATGAACGCAACCTCAGTCAGACGCAACCGGGGCGCGACATTCTGTTGTATACCGACGGTCGTCCTGACAAACCTTACCACGGCAAGATTGGTTTCGTTTCGCCCACCGCGGAATTTACGCCGAAAACCGTCGAAACGCCGGATCTGCGTACCGATCTCGTCTATCGCCTGCGCATTATCGTCACCGATGCGGACGATGCGTTACGCCAGGGGATGCCAGTCACGGTGAAATTTAATGACGAGGCACGGCATGAGTGAGGCCGTTATTACGCTGCACGGTCTGACGAAGCGCTTTGCGGGAATGGATAAACCCGCCGTCGCGCCGCTCGACTGTACCATTCATTCCGGTTATGTCACCGGGCTGGTAGGGCCGGACGGCGCAGGAAAAACCACGCTGATGCGTATGCTGGCGGGCCTGCTCAAAGCCGATGGCGGCAGCGCGTCAGTATTAGGCTTCGACCCGATACAAAACGACAGCGAGCTGCACGCGGTTCTGGGCTATATGCCGCAGAAATTTGGTCTGTATGAAGATCTTACCGTCATGGAGAACCTTAATCTCTATGCCGATTTACGCAGCGTTACCGGCGAGATACGGGAAAAGACCTTTGCCCGTTTGTTGGAATTTACCGCCCTCGGCCCGTTCACTGGCCGTCTGGCGGGGAAATTGTCCGGCGGGATGAAGCAAAAACTGGGGCTGGCCTGTACGCTGGTCGGCGAACCGAAAGTGCTGCTGTTGGATGAACCGGGCGTTGGCGTTGACCCGATTTCACGGCGCGAGTTGTGGCAAATGGTTCACGAACTGGCGGGCGACGGGATGCTGATTTTATGGAGCACCTCCTATCTGGATGAAGCCGAACAGTGTCGCGATGTGCTGCTGATGAATGAAGGCGAGCTGCTCTATCAGGGCGAACCTAAAGCGCTGACGCAAACGATGGCCGGACGTAGCTTTCTGATGAGCAGTCCACAGGAAAACAACCGTAAGTTGCTACAGAGAGCGCTCAGACTGCCGCAGGTGAGCGACGGCATGATTCAGGGACGTTCGGTACGCCTGATCCTGAAAAAAGAGGCGACCGCAGCAGATATTCGCCAGGCCGAAGGGATGCCGGAAATCACCCTCAATGAGACCGCGCCGCGCTTCGAAGATGCGTTTATCGATCTGCTTGGCGGAGCGGGAACCTCGGAGTCTCCGCTGGGTTCAATCCTGCATACGGTTGAAGGCACTGCCGGCGAAACGGTGATTGAAGCGCAGGAACTGACGAAAAAATTTGGCGATTTCGCGGCCACGGACCATGTTAATTTCGTCGTACAGCGCGGCGAGATTTTTGGCCTGCTCGGCCCGAACGGCGCGGGTAAATCAACCACCTTTAAAATGATGTGCGGCCTGCTGGTGCCGACGTCCGGCAAGGCGCTGGTGCTGGATATGGATCTGAAAGTCAGCTCCGGCAAAGCCCGTCAGCATCTGGGCTATATGGCGCAAAAATTTTCGCTTTACGGCAACCTGACGGTTGAGCAGAACCTGCGTTTTTTCTCCGGCGTCTACGGTTTGCGGGGCCGCGCGCAAAATGAAAAAATTCAGCGCATGAGTGAAGCGTTTGGTCTGAAAAGCATCGCGTCGCATCCCACCGATGCGCTGCCGCTGGGCTTTAAACAGCGACTGGCGCTGGCCTGCTCGCTGATGCACGAACCGGATATTTTATTCCTTGATGAACCAACGTCCGGGGTTGATCCCCTCACCCGTCGTGAATTTTGGCTGCACATTAATAGCATGGTGGAAAAAGGGGTCACGGTAATGGTGACGACCCACTTTATGGATGAAGCGGAATATTGCGATCGCATCGGACTGGTTTATCGCGGGAAGCTTATCGCCAGCGGTACGCCGGACGATCTCAAAGCGCAGGCCGCCGATGAGCAACAGGCCGATCCGACGATGGAGCAGGCCTTTATCACTCTCATCAATGACTGGGATAAGGAGCATACGCATGAGTAAGTCTCTCTCCTGGCGCCGCGTGCGTGCGTTGTGCGTCAAAGAGACGCGCCAGATCGTGCGCGATCCCAGTAGCTGGCTGATTGCGGTGGTGATCCCGCTGCTGTTGCTGTTTATTTTTGGTTACGGCATTAACCTCGACTCCAGCAAGCTGCGGGTGGGGATTCTGCTTGAACAACAAAGCCAGGAGGCGCTGGATTTCACTCATGCGATGACCGGTTCACCCTATATCGACGCGACCATTAGCGATAATCGCCATGAATTAATTGAAAAAATGCAGGCCGGACGCATTCGCGGACTGGTGGTGATTCCGGTGGATTTCGCGCAGCAAATGGCGCGCGCCGGTGACAGCGCGCCGATTCAGGTGATTACCGACGGCAGCGAGCCAAACACCGCCAACTTCGTTCAGGGCTATGTGGAAGGCATCTGGCAAATCTGGCAACAGCAGCGGGCGGAAGATCGCGGCGACACCTTTGAACCGCTCATCGACGTCCAGACGCGCTACTGGTTTAACCCGGCGGCGATCAGTCAGCATTTTATCATTCCCGGGGCGGTGACCATTATCATGACGGTAATTGGCGCAATCCTCACCTCGCTGGTCGTTGCCCGCGAATGGGAGCGCGGCACGATGGAGGCGCTGCTCTCAACCGAAGTGACGCGTGTTGAACTGCTGCTGTGTAAGCTTATTCCCTATTACTTTCTCGGTATGCTGGCGATGCTGCTCTGTATGCTGGTATCGGTGTTTATTCTCGGCGTGCCGTATCGCGGTTCGCTGGTGATTCTGTTTATCATCACCAGTCTGTTTTTACTGAGTACGCTGGGGATGGGGCTGTTGATTTCCACCATCACTCGCAACCAGTTTAACGCCGCGCAGGTGGCGCTGAACGCCGCCTTTTTGCCCTCAATTATGCTGTCCGGGTTTATCTTCCAGATAGACAGTATGCCTGCGGTGATCCGCGCGGTGACCTATATTATTCCGGCGCGCTATTTTGTTAGCACCCTGCAAAGTCTGTTTCTGGCCGGCAATATTCCGGTCGTGTTAGGCGTTAACGTACTGTTTTTAATCGCCTCGGCGGTGATGTTTATTGGCCTGACGTGGCTAAAAACCAAACGACGGCTGGATTAAATATGTGTATGGATAATTGTCGTCGTAGGCCGGATAAGGCGTTCACGCCGCCATCCGGCATTATGCCTGATGCGCTTTGCTTATCAGGCCTACAAACTGGACTGAGAGGACGGACATGTTTCATCGTTTATGGACGTTAATTCGCAAAGAACTGCAATCGCTTTTACGCGAACCGCAAACGCGCGCGATCCTGATTCTGCCGGTGCTGATTCAGGTCATCCTGTTTCCGTTCGCCGCGACGCTTGAAGTCACTAACGCGACTATCGCCATCTATAACGAAGATAACGGCAAACATTCGGTAGAACTTACCCAGCGCTTTGCCCGCGCGAAAGCGTTTACCCATGTGCTATTGCTGAACAGTCCGCAGGAGATCCAGCCGACTATCGATACGCAAAAAGCGCTGCTGCTGGTGCGCTTCCCGGCGGATTTCTCGCGGAATCTGGATACCTTCCAGCCTGCGCCGATGCAACTCATTCTTGATGGACGTAACTCCAACAGCGCGCAAATCGCCGCCAATTATCTGCAACAGATCGTCAAGGAGTATCAGCAGACATTGATGGACGGCAAGCCAAAGCCCAACAATAGCGAACTGGTGGTACGCAACTGGTATAACCCGAATCTGGACTACAAGTGGTTTGTGGTGCCCTCGCTGATCGCCATGATCACCACTATTGGCGTGATGATCGTCACTTCGCTGTCCGTCGCCCGCGAGCGTGAACAAGGCACTCTGGATCAGCTGCTGGTCTCTCCGCTCACCACCTGGCAGATTTTCGTTGGTAAAGCGGTGCCGGCGCTGATTGTCGCGACCTTCCAGGCCACGATCGTGCTGGCTATCGGCATTTGGGCATACCAAATTCCCTTCGCCGGTTCGTTAGCGCTGTTTTATTTCACGATGGTGATTTACGGGCTGTCGCTGGTAGGCTTTGGCTTGCTGATATCATCGCTTTGCGCCACGCAACAGCAGGCGTTTATCGGCGTCTTTGTCTTTATGATGCCGGCGATTTTGCTCTCGGGTTATGTCTCGCCAGTGGAAAATATGCCGGTCTGGCTGCAAAACCTGACGTGGATAAATCCTATCCGCCACTTTACTGATATTACCAAGCAAATTTATCTTAAGGATGCGAGTCTGGGAATTGTCTGGGGAAGTTTGTGGCCGCTACTGGTGATAGCGGCCACCACGGGTTCAGCGGCGTATGCGATGTTTAGACGCAAAGTGATGTAGCTTTTTATCTTTCGCCAGTAGCGAAACTACGGCGGGCCCGGCCAGGATAGCCAGCCCCGCCAGCGCCAGCAAGACATTGTTTTGCAATACGCGGGATAGCAGCCAGAGGACAATCAGCGCGGTGCCGAAGTACCAGGTGGTAGTCAGCTCTTCCAGCACATCCGCCACATCGCGCCAGCGTTGCTCATGATGGCGCTGCAACGCCAGCATCAGCAGTACCGTCACGCCATAAAGCACGCATAATCCCAGGCCGACGCGCACTAATGTGCCGCTCATCCAGCCTATTACCAGCATCGCCACTACCAGTAAATGCAACATAATCTGCCAACAACCGAGGCCGGTTGCGACACGAACGCGTTGTTGCCACTTCATGGCTTTTCTCCTGAAGCATTTTTCTCTCATTATTCAGAGTACCGAACTTTACGGAAAATTCCGTAAGACCGCATCTTTTTGTGACGACGACTACACTATTTCAATCAGGATAGTGACGCGGACAGGAAGAAAATGACTCAACACACGCGAAATTTTTCATTCAAAGTGCTCACAATTAATACGCACAAAGGTTTTACCGCCTTTAATAAACGCTTCATCCTGCCGGAGCTACGCGACGCCGTCAGAACGGTCGGCGCCGATATCGTCTGTCTGCAAGAAGTAATGGGCGCGCATGAAGTACATCCGCTGCATATCGAAAACTGGCCGGACACTACCCACTATGAATTTTTGGCCGACACCATGTGGAGCGATTTCGCCTATGGCCGCAATGCGGTCTATCCGGAAGGCCACCACGGTAACGCGGTTCTTTCTCGCTATCCCATTGAACATTATGAAAATCGCGACGTCTCGGTCGGCGGTAGCGAAAAACGCGGCGTGCTCTATTGCCGCATTACGCCGCCCATGCTCAACCGCCCTATCCACGTCATGTGCGTACATCTCGGCCTGCGGGAGAGCCACCGCCAGGCGCAGTTAACCATGCTGGCGGGATGGGTGAATGCCTTGCCGGAATCAGAACCGGTGCTGGTGGCCGGAGACTTTAATGACTGGCGGCAAAAGGCCGGCCCGCCGTTAAACGCGGCCGGGCTGGAGGAAATATTCACCCGTGCCCATGGCCGACCGGCGCGCACATTCCCGGTGAGTATGCCGCTGCTGCGACTCGATCGTATTTACGTCAAGAATGCGAACGCCAGTTCTCCTACGGCGCTACCGCTGCGGAACTGGCGACATTTATCAGACCATGCCCCCCTTAGCGCGGAGATCCATCTATGAAATGCGGCTGGCGTGAAGGTAATCAAATTCAGCTACTGGAAAACGGCGACCAGTTCTATCCTGCCGTGTTTGAGGCTATCGCTCAGGCACAGCAAAAAATCATTCTGGAAACCTTTATCTTGTTTGAAGATGAGGTGGGTAAAAAACTCCATGCCGCTCTGCTAAAAGCCGCACAGCGCGGCGTAAAAGCCGAAGTATTACTCGACGGCTACGGCTCTCCCGATCTCAGCGACGCGTTTGTCGGCGAATTAACCTCGGCGGGCGTGATTTTCCGCTATTACGACCCCCGCCCGCGTCTACTGGGATTGCGAACCAATATCTTCCGCCGAATGCACCGCAAAATTGTGGTGATTGATGATCGTATTGCTTTTGTCGGCGGCATTAACTACTCCGCCGAACATATGTCGGATTACGGCCCGCAGGCGAAACAAGACTACGCGGTACGGGTCGAAGGGCCTGTTGTGGCCGATATCCTGCAATTCGAAGTCGAGAATCTGCCGGGGCAAAGCCCCGCGCGCCGCTGGTGGAAGCGCCATCATCAGGCCGAAGAAAACCGTCACCCCGGCGAAGCGCAGGCGCTGTTTGTCTGGCGGGATAATGAAGAGCACCGCGACGATATCGAACGTCATTATCTGAAAATGTTGACCCAGGCAAAGCGTGAAGTGATTATCGCTAACGCCTATTTTTTCCCTGGCTATCGCTTGCTCCACGCAATGCGTAAAGCCGCCCGCCGTGGCGTGAGCGTAAAACTGATTGTCCAGGGGGAACCAGACATGCCGATAGTCAAAGTCGGCGCGCGGTTGCTCTATAACTATCTGGTGAAGGGCGGCGTGCAGGTTTATGAATACCGACGCCGTCCGCTGCATGGCAAGGTGGCGCTGATGGACGATCACTGGGCCACGGTAGGGTCGAGTAATCTCGATCCGCTCAGCCTGTCGCTTAACCTTGAAGCTAACCTGATCATTCACGATCGTACCTTTAACCAGACCCTGCGCGATAATTTACAAGGCATCATCGTGAATGATTGTAAGCAGGTCGATGAGTCTATGCTGCCGAAACGCACCTGGTGGAACCTGACCAAAAGCGTGCTGGCGTTCCACTTTTTACGTCATTTCCCGGCGCTGGTCGGCTGGCTACCTGCGCATACCCCGCATCTGGCGCAGGTTCCCCCGCCTGCCCAGCCAGAAATGGAAACCCAGGATCGCGTTGATCCAGAAAATACAGGAGTGAAGCCCTAATGGCTAAATCGCATCCGCGCTGGCGGCTGGCTAAAAAAGTGCTGACCTGGCTGTTTTTTATTGCGGTCGTCGTTCTGCTGGTGGTTTATGCTAGAAAGGTCGACTGGGGCGATGTCTGGACCGTCATCCGCGACTATAACCGCACGGCGCTTTTAAGCGCTGTGGGACTGGTGATCGTTAGCTATCTTCTGTACGGCTGCTACGACCTGCTTGGACGGCTTTATTGCGGCCATAAGCTGGCGAAGCGACAGGTGATGTTGGTATCGTTCGTCTGCTATGCCTTTAACCTGACGCTCAGCACCTGGGTCGGCGGGATCGGGATGCGTTACCGACTATACTCTCGCCTCGGGTTGCCCGGCAGTACTATCACGCGCATTTTCTCACTCAGCATTACCACTAACTGGCTGGGCTATATTCTGCTTGGCGGCATCATTTTTACCTTCGGCATTGTCCAGCTTCCCGACCACTGGTATATCGATGAAGGCACGCTACGTATTCTCGGTATCGTTTTATTGTTGATTATCGCGGTCTATCTGTGGTTTTGCGCCTTTGCGAAGCGGCGGCATATGACGATTAAAGGGCAGAAACTGGTGCTGCCGTCATGGAAATTCGCGCTGGCGCAGATGGCGATCTCCAGCGCGAACTGGATGGCGATGGGCGCCATTATCTGGCTGCTGATGGGTCAGGATGTGAACTATTTCTTTGTGCTGGGCGTACTGCTGGTGAGCAGTATCGCGGGCGTCATCGTGCATATTCCGGCAGGCATCGGCGTACTGGAGGCCGTATTCCTCGCGTTGCTGGCGGGCGAACATACGTCGCAAGGCACGATTATCGCCGCCCTGCTCGCGTACCGTGTGCTTTACTATTTTATTCCCCTGTTGCTGGCGCTGGTGTGCTATCTGATCCTGGAGAGCCGGGCGAAGAAGCTGCGGGCGAAAAACGAGCGGGCGATGGCGAAATAAATTTAAGCAGACGCGTTTTCGCTTTCCAGCACAACGCGTTTTATCCGGTAAAAATAAACATATGCTGAGAAAAAAGACGTATTCATCTGTAAGCGGGAAAAAAGCAGCAATGACCAGCTAAACAGCAGCAGGAGCACTTCGTGAAACTCGCCCATGAATACTGATGACAGGGTACAGAACGTTGCCAACGTAACGGAAATAATGACCAGCAATAGCGCATAGCGGTAAATAATGACCCCGCTCATTCTTCCTTTAAGCAGGAGCTGATTTGACGGGGTAAGAAAAGCGATATAGCCCACGGCCAGGAAGAAGACCAGCTCCAGATGCTTTTTATTGTGCAGCTCAAACTGCGCAATAACCATGTTTATACTGACGATCCATGTCATGGTCATCATGATCGCCGTAAGCCCAATAACGCCTCCGTGAGGAATACCTTGTTCATACCAGTTTTTTTTGTAGTGGCTGGCCGGATACACAGGTAACTTAATTTCTGGCGGGATCAACTGCCCTTTTTTCACCAGCTCCGCCAGTGTTTTTCCTGTTAGCCACGTCATCAGGTTCATGGGCTTATCATTTCCTTGTCTGTGAGGTGAGATATTCTTGTAATGCAACTCGCACTAATCGACGCCCCAGGCAGAAACGAATCATCATCGTAAACGTTTCGCCATTCATCACCCAGCGGCAAAGCACAACCATAATAATCGCGATAACCAGATCACTCTTTAGTTCGCTATTTTGATGGCACAACACGTCAAATAATCCAGTACCGCAGAGCATAATATTTAATAAAAACAGTAAAACGCAGAGGCGCAACCCCAGGATAAACCCCTTGGCAATAAGCCATACCTCAGCCATAACACATAGCATCATACCTATAGCACTGCCAAAATAAATGATTATATTTAGCGGCCAATACAGGATAAACTTATCGAAAGCAAAATGCGCACTACACACACCTCCCACAAGAAGCATAAAACTAAACGCGCAAACAGGCGCAGGATTGGGTAATGAATGTTCCCATGACAATCCGGTAATGAAATGAGAAATCAGCGCTGGCGGGCATTTCTTATTAAAATCCTCGCCGCCATTTTTAATGGCGCGAGTGGCGTCTTTAGCTTCACAAAACGCTAACCAAAATTGTTTGCCACATAATTTACTCATTATACCCATCATCACCAACCTGACTAAAAAAACCTGCAACGCCTACGGCCTGAAAGATAATAGTATTTCCAGAATCATCAAAATGATATAACGACACAGCGTAACCACAGCATTAATAATGCCAAGGTAAAGCGTCAGCGCGCCAGGTAAAGCGCAACGAGACAGGGATGAAAACTCGCTGTGGTATAACATGCGGGCATAACCATGAAGTGTCGATTTTTCTAGTGCTGTAATCAATGTCCATACCAATACCGTCAGCATACTGACTATCCAGACCATAGTGCTACTGGCCACCAGGCTATTGACAACTATCGCAGCGATGATCCCGCTTACCGCCATAAAAATTAACGGCCTGAATAGACCAGAACTGATATTCAGGTAGAAAATAAATAAGGCATTAAGACTAAACATGATTCCAACAATCACGAAAATAGTCGCGCCACCTGAGAAAAGGTAAGCTAATGACACGCCGGTAAGCGTAATGATGGCAATATATATCAACGTTGCGACAACAGTGCCAAAGCGGGAAAGACAGGTAATGGTCCCATACCCCAGGCCAAGCAAAAGTGCTGATATCCACAAAACAACAACAGGTTGAACGTGAGTTATCAAAAAATGAGTATACAACGTTAACCATATAATGCCGGCGGTACACCATAGTCCCAACGCAGTATACCAATAGGTAAGGGATAACATTGTCGCGGGAATAAATGCTATTTGCCGTATACGTATTGCAGTCAGAGGTCCCACTTGTCATTTATCACTCTTCACATGATCGCGGTGATAAGAATGGCAAGCGCAGGAAAACATTTCTAAGATATTTATGCTGTTTCGCCCTAAATATAGTCCTAAAAAAATCCTGGCGCAGGGCCAGGATTTTAAGAGATCGCTATAATTAGCGGCGATTGCCAAAAATACGCAGTAACATCAGGAACAGGTTGATAAAGTCCAGGTACAGCGTTAACGCGCCGAGAATCGAATATTTACGCAGATTAGCGCTATCGCGGGTATCTATTTGCTCGCCGATATTTTTCAGTTTCTGCGTGTCATAGGCGGTCAGACCGACAAACACCACCACCCCGATATAGGTTACCGCCCACATCAGCGCTTCACTCTTCAGCCAGAAATTGACCAGCGACGCCAGAACGATACCAATAAGCGCCATAAACAGCATATTGCCGAAACCGCTAAGATCGCGTTTAGTGGTGTACCCGTACAGGCTCATGGCGCCAAACATTCCCCCCGTCACCACAAACGTGCTGGCGATAGAGGAGTAGGTGTAAACGATAAAAATACTGGATAACGTCAATCCGGTTAGCGCCGAATAGAGCATAAACAGCGTGGTCGCCATTCCGGCGCTAAGTTTATGCACCAGTCCCGACAGAACAAACACCAGCGCAAGCTGGGCAATAATTAAGCCAAAGAAGGTGATCTTACTGGAAAAGACAAACATCATGACGGCTGGCGTATTAGCCGCATACCACGCGATAAACGCGGTCAGTAACAGTCCGACCGTCATCCAGCCATACACTTGCGCCATATAGGTCTGCAGGCCGGATCGCGCCTGCACTATTGAATCAGATCGTGGAAATCTGTCCATGATGAACTCCTGTGTGGAAATGATACCCTAAAGCGTATCACATTCTGCTACCAACGTTTCGCCAACTGCTGGTCGCTGTCGCGCGCTTCGACCCAGCGATCGCCTTCCGGCGTGGCTTCACGCTTCCAGAACGGCGCACGGGTTTTCAGATAATCCATAATGAACTGACCGGCGTCGAACGCGCTACTGCGGTGCGCGCTGGTGACGCCGACAAACACAATCTCATCGCCCGGCCATAATTCGCCAACGCGATGAATCACCGTGACCCGCCCCAGCGGCCAGCGGGAACGCGCCTTTGCGACGATCTCCGCCAGAGCTTTCTCAGTCATGCCGGGATAATGCTCCAGCGTCAGCGCCTTAACGCTATCGCCCAGGTTATGATTGCGCACTTTTCCGGTAAAGGTGACGACCGCGCCGTCTTCGTCGCGCGCCGCCAGCCAGGAATATTCCTCCCCGACGCTAAACGGCGCAGGGCCGACTACAATTCGCGTTTCACGCATGTTAGCCCCCCGTGACTGGCGGGAAAAACGCCACTTCATCGCCCGCCGTCAGCGGATGGTCAAAACTTACCAGCGTCTGGTTGACCGCCGCCAACAGCTTGCCGTCTTCCAGCGCCAGCGCCCAACGATCGCTCTTTGTCGCCAGATGCTGTCGCAGCGACTCAACGGTGGAAAAATCTGCTGGAAGCTCCAGCGCGTCAGTTCCTGTAAGCTCGCGAACCTGGGCGAAGAAAAGCACCTTAATCATGCGCATCCACCTTAAAATCCCCCGATTTGCCGCCGCTTTTCGCCAGCAGGCGCACCGGACCAATTACCATATCTTTTTGTACCGCTTTACACATGTCGTAGATGGTTAACGCCGCGACGGACGCCGCGGTTAACGCTTCCATTTCGACGCCGGTTTTACCGGTCAGACGGCACAGAGACTCAATACGCACGCGGTTATGCTCCGGCTCGGCCTGCAGCTGAATCTCCACTTTACTTAGCAGTAGCGGGTGGCACAGCGGGATCAGCTCCCAGGTGCGTTTGGCGGCCTGAATACCGGCAATTCGGGCGGTGGCGAAAACATCGCCCTTGTGGTGTTTGCCATCAACAATCATCGCCAGCGTTTCACTACGCATGGTAACGAATGCTTCCGCACGCGCTTCACGAACGGTTTCCGCTTTAGCGGAAACGTCCACCATGTGCGCTTCGCCTGCGGCGTTTATATGGGTTAATTGCGACATCGTTATTTCTTTAAATGAGGGTGAAAATTACATGGGCGTGTACGGGCATCCAGCTGCGGCGCAATGATATTCTCCCATGCGGTTCTGCACGCTTTTGTGGAGCCCGGCATGGCGAAAATCAAGGTGTTATTCGCCACGCCAGCTACCGCGCGCGACTGCAGAGTTGCGGTGCCGATCTCTTCAAACGAGAGCATGCGAAACACTTCGCCAAATCCTTCCACTTCACGATCGAATAGCGGCAACAGCGCTTCCGGCGCCTGATCGCCTTCGGTCAAACCGGTCCCACCAGTTATCAATACGACCTGCACCTCATCACTGGCGATCCAGGCGGAAACCTGGGCGCGAATCGCGTAACGGTTCTCTTTAACGATGGCTTTCGCCACCACTTCATGCCCGGCCTCCTGCGCCGAATCACGCAGATAATGACCGGAGGTGTCGTCTTCTTCGCCGCGTCGGCTGGAAACAGTAAGAATAGCGATGCGGGTCGGGATAAATTCAGCGCTGACCTGACTCATCTGAAATCTCCTTATTAAGGATTAACCGCCAATGTAAGATAAATTTTGCGTAATACCAGTATTGCTCTGGTGAAGGAAATGGGTCTGCTTTTTCTCCCGCAACGCGTCGGAAATACGTTCCTCAAGCGCGTATTGCTGCGCATCATCCTGTAACAGGTCGCGTAAACTCACGCCGCCGTCGCCAAACAGACATAAATGCAGCTTCCCGACGGACGAAACACGCAGGCGATTACAGGTGGCGCAGAAATCTTTTTCATACGGCATAATGAGACCGATCTCACCGGCGTAATCGGGATGACAAAAAACCTGCGCCGGGCCATCGCTGCGCTGGCGGAGCTGGTGGATCCAACCGCGCTTAATCAGCTCGTCGCGTAATACCTGACCCGAAATATGATGTTTGCGGAAGAGATCGCTCCCCTCGCCCGTCTCCATAAGTTCAATGAAGCGTAGCTGAATGGGGCGAGGCTGAATCCAGGCAAGGAAGGTATCCAACTGATGGTGATTCACGTCGCGCATCAGCACGGTGTTGACTTTCACCTTTTCGAAACCGGCGTCAAAGGCGGCATCGATGCCCGCCATCACCTGGCGGAATTTGTCCTGACCGGTAATCGCATGGAACTGACGCGCATCCAGACTATCCACGCTAACATTGACGCCCGTCAGCCCCGCTTCGCGCCAGTTCGCGGCATCGCGCGCCAGTCGATAACCGTTAGTGGTCACCGCGATCTGGCGAATAGCATCATTTTCACCCACGGCGGCAATGATGTCGGTAAAATCGCGGCGTAATGAAGGCTCGCCGCCGGTAAGACGCACCTTCTCCGTGCCAAGACTGGCAAAAGCGCGCGTAACGCGACGAATTTCATCAACGGTAAGGAAACCGTTGTTAGTGACGCCGCCAGGTTTGTAGCCATCCGGCAGGCAGTAGGTGCAACGAAAGTTACACACATCGGTAATCGACAAACGCAAGTAGTAAAACTTACGCGCGAAAGCATCGGTAAGTTGTGAAGCCATGTACACCTTTCCAAATACGGGAGGCGGAGTCATTTCTTCCTGCGCCCTGGTGGCAAACGTTAAACGTTGTCACGGCCAAAGCACCATATCAAAAATGACCCAGGTGCAGAGGCTAGAGTGTTTACTGTGGTTACGCCGATACTAGCGTGTAAATGACAATTTCGCCATCACGCTTTCGCTATATAAACATATACATAGCGATATGATCGTGCTATTTAGCGACAGAATACGTGAAAATCACACTTTTACATTGATATATATCATTTAGCCGTGGTAACGCCCTCGCTATAAAGGGGTAGTCGGGAATAATTAATTGTCTTTTAGCCGGTCGGCTAATTGCTGAAAACCCGCGACTTGCGCTACTGTAGCGCTGCTTATTTGACTTCAGGAATTTTTATGCGCAATCGTACGCTGGCTGACCTTGATCGTGTCGTTGCCCTCGGCGGAGGGCATGGATTAGGACGCGTCCTCTCCTCGCTTTCTTCTTTAGGTTCGCGCCTGACCGGCATTGTGACTACCACAGATAACGGGGGGTCAACTGGCCGTATTCGCCGCTCGGAAGGCGGGATCGCCTGGGGCGATATGCGCAACTGTCTGAATCAGTTAATTACCGAACCCAGCGTCGCATCCGCTATGTTTGAGTACCGTTTTGGCGGTAATGGCGAACTTTCTGGTCATAACCTCGGAAATTTGATGTTAAAGGCGTTAGATCACCTGAGCGTGCGGCCTCTGGAAGCGATTAATTTAATTCGTAATCTGCTTAAAGTGGACGCGCAGCTGATCCCGATGTCGGAGCTTCCGGTAGATCTGATGGCGATTGACGATCAGGGGCATGAGATTTATGGCGAGGTGAATATCGATCAGTTAGCGACGCCGCCGCAGGAGATCATGTTAACGCCAAACGTTCCGGCGACGCGGGAAGCGGTACAGGCCATTAATGACGCGGATCTGATTCTGATTGGCCCTGGCAGTTTTTATACCAGCCTGATGCCTTGCCTGCTGCTGGATGAACTGGCGCAGGCGCTGCGGCGCACCCCAGCGCCAATGGTGTATATCGGCAATCTGGGTCGCGAACTGAGTCTGCCCGCCGCCAGTTTAACGCTGGTCGATAAGCTGGCGATGATGGAGCAATATATTGGCAAAAAAGTCATTGACGCAGTAGTGGTTGGGCCGCGAGTTGACGTCAGTGCGGTGAACGATCGGCTGGTGATTCAGGAAGTGCTGGAGGCCAGCGATATCCCCTATCGCCACGATCGTCAGTTATTACATAATGCGCTGGAAAAAGCGCTACAGGCGTTGGGTTAAGCCCGTTTACCGACGACGCTGCGCTTATCAGAAGCCTGTTTACACCGAAGGGTAAACAGGCTCTCTCCCCCTTCTGATAAACTGCGTTCAGCTATCGCCAGTAGGCGCTCATGAGCGAGCTCAACTCTTTTTTCAGCAATATATTCTCCATGATCTCAGTAAAGAGGGTCTGATTGATCTCTTCCATTATTTTTATCCCAATAGCACGCTCTGCATCCATCTGTACCTCAGTAGTACGCTCTGCGTCAGAGTCGTCTGCTATTCTTAAATCTTCCAGTTCAGCATTGACCCGGCTCTGATACTCATCCGTTTCAATACACTCAGCCCTTTTAGCCATCATTTCACGCCACTCTTCTGGCGCTATACGCTCCAGCACTTTATGCCACGGCCCCCACAGCGCAAACCATTTGTGAAAATCCCTATTTTCAGCAATTTTTATCCTTATTTCCGCCTCGTCCAGGTCAGACTCAGTGATACCCGAAACGTTATAAAATCGCATATCCTGGGTCATTGTTGTCAGCGACAGCGACTCTCGTAACTGATTCTGAAAACCCAGGTATACTTCGATTTCGTCAATAAAAAACAGCCGTTTTACCTTTTCTCTGGCGAGCGATTCTATTTGCTCCAGCCGAAAAATTTCACGCCCCGCCATAATCAGTTCTGCTAAGTGGCTATCAAAGGCGCCTCTTTCAGCATCATGAACCAACGTCGCTTCCTGCATTTGGTGGTATGCCAGTGTGACCCGATCTTCACAGCTTATCGTTGCATCCATCGCTATAATAAATGCGGTTTCTCTTAGTGCGCTATCATCAGCCAGGCGCATTAGCCAGGCGGAGACTTGTTCCTTAAAATCCGGGTGCCGGGTATTCTGCGTATCACCAAGATAGTCCAGGAATCCGCTGAAAGCCGCCGCGTTTGCCTCTGCCTCAAATGCCCGCCATTGGTTGATGTCTTCCTCCTCAAGATTGGTTAGCCACCACCGGACAGCTTGATGCAGTGGTCGAGTTACCCGAACAGTTGAAAAGTCGCCCATGGCGAAAAATACCTCGGGTCCCTGATAACCCGCAGAGGACATTAGCCGCTGCATATTCTGTATTGTTCGTTCTGAAAAAGGATTATGTTCTACGATTATTCTTGTAGGTCGAGGTCCTTCACCACGAAAATGGGGTAACGACTCCGGGAGACGGACCAGGCGATTGCGAGAGGCCTGCATTATTTGTAATGCTGCCGGGAGGTTTTCCGGAAGATTACTCAATGCGTTACGGGAAACGTCCAGCGTTGTTATCGTGGGAGGTAGTGTTTCAGGCAGAACAGTAATCTGATTTTTACTTACATCCAGGAACTGTAATTCTGGTGGTAACGATGCGGGCAGACTGGTTAAGGCATTTTCGCCGGCCTCCAGATTCTTCAGGCCCGGCGGCAATGTTTCAGGCAGAGCGGTTAACGAATTACTCTGCACATTCAAACGGATAATCCCTGACGGAAGATGTGCTGGCAATGTCCTTATGCGGTTATCATAAACGCTCAGGTACCGAAGTTCCTCAGGTAGATTTTCAGGTAAAAAACTAATTTTATTATGGAAAAGATCCAGCGATTGAAGCGCTGAAGGCAAACGTTCCGGCAATTCAGTAATACGGTTAATGCTCAGCTCCATTTTCTGTATGGTATCTGGTAACGAGGCAGGGATACTGGTTAGCTGATTACTTCTGGCATACAGGATCTGTATATTTCCCTGTAAATTTTCCGGCAAACTTTTCAGTTCATTGTTATCGAGTATCAAAGTAGTTATCTGCTCAGGAATACAGGCGGGTATAGTGGTAAGTCCTAATATTTTCAGACGGAGTTCCGTCTTATTATTTTTCAGGCAGTCACGCATCCGTTGTACGGCTTTTTCACGATTTGCTGCCTCTTCCGCTGGCGCCGCTTTTACCCACTCAGACCAGTTTAACTCATAATTCACAGCATCTTTGGAGCCAGAAGCGCTACTCGCCTGCTCGCTTTCTGTCACACGGGTATAGGTGACTGACTTTCCCCCTCCCTCAACGGTATAGCCCTCTGTATTAAAAACTATAGACAGAATTTCCTGACTATTTTCATTCAAAATACAGTATTGGTCTGCCCCCCCTCTACTATACTGAATATTATCCGCATACGCCGGGAAAGCTAACATCCTTAAACATTCAAACTTACTTTTGATCTCTTCTGGTGAGGCGGTTTCAGGTGGATGACAAAGATAAGCGATGCAGTTTTGTGCTTCAACCTGATGTTCTGAAGAGAAAAAGGCACTTATTTTATTCCATATCTCTTCTTTTAAAGGCACCTCTGTTGAGGCCTCATTGCTAATACTTTGATGCCTTGCCGTAGATTGTATATTAGTAATATTAAACATATTTTCCCTACCTGATCTGAACGTAACCTAAAGTAACAGATAAGGATATTCTCAACTTTAAATAAGAGGTCACAGTCGTCATTATTTCGGACAAATCATTCAGTATTTGCAGCGCTTGACTTATAAATGCTCACGCTTCCATCACCTCTTTTTTTACGTAGGATGATGTTATCTGTTGCCATGACACGCTTTCAACGAACTCACATAAGATTAAAATGACGATCATAAGGATAGCTATACCGATAATACGGGGCGTTTTTTTTCATAGCCGAGGAGAGAGGGAAAATTAGCGTTGGGTTCAGCCTCAACGCTAATTTTCTTCAGTTGTGATTAAACTAGCTACCCCATTGATGTTTTGAGTTTTTCGACAATCCCGTTAGTCAAAGCCTGTCACTGTTTTTCATTCCTGAATGACTTAGCACTTACTATTGCACTGAAATTCTCAAAAGCGAGCCATGGTAACGATGACTCGCTGGAGATCGACACATTGTCAGGACGCCGCGATAAACAACTCGCGTAACTGGTGCAACTGGTCGCGAATTTGCGCGGCTTCTTCAAACTCCAGATTTTGCGCGTGCTGCATCATTTGCCCTTCCAGTTCATGAATTTTCTGCTGCAACGCTTTCGGCGTCATATCCAGTTCGACAATTCCGGCTTTTGCCGTAGAACGGCCCTTGCCTTTCCCCTTCGCTTTGGTTTTCGCAATGTTCTGCCCCAGCGCCAGGATGTCGACCACTTTTTTGTTCAGCCCCTGCGGAGTGATACCGTGCTCTTCGTTGTACTTCTGCTGCTTCTCGCGACGTCGCTCGGTTTCGCCAATCGCCTTCGCCATTGACGGCGTGATTTTATCGCCATACAGAATCGCTTTACCGTTAACGTTACGCGCCGCGCGTCCTATGGTCTGAATCAGGGAGCGCTCGGAGCGCAGAAAGCCCTCTTTATCGGCGTCCAGAATCGCCACCAGCGAGACTTCCGGCATATCCAGCCCTTCGCGCAGCAGGTTAATCCCCACCAGAACGTCAAACTCGCCCAGACGCAAATCGCGGATGATTTCCATGCGCTCCACGGTATCAATATCTGAGTGCAGGTAACGCACGCGCTCGCCGTGCTCTTCCAGATATTCGGTCAAATCTTCCGCCATCCGTTTGGTGAGCGTAGTGACAAGGACACGCTCATTAATGGCCGCACGCTGACGAATTTCGGACAGCAGATCGTCCACCTGGGTCGCCACCGGACGCACTTCAATAATCGGGTCCAGCAGCCCGGTCGGTCGCACGACCTGATCCACCACCTCATCACCAGATTTTTCCAGCTCATAGTTGCCGGGCGTGGCGGAAACATAGATAGTTTGCGGCGCTAAGGCTTCAAACTCCTCAAACTTCAGCGGACGGTTATCCAGCGCCGAAGGCAGACGGAAGCCATACTCGACCAGCGTCTCTTTGCGCGCCCGGTCGCCGCGGTACATGCCGCCTATCTGCGGGATGGTGACATGAGACTCATCCACCACCAGCAGTCCGTCGGCGGGCAGATAATCGAACAAGGTTGGCGGCGGTTCGCCCGGCCCGCGGCCCGACAGAAAGCGGGAATAGTTTTCAATGCCTGAGCAGTAGCCCAGCTCGTTCATCATCTCTAAATCGAACTGCGTGCGCTGGCTTAATCGCTGCTCTTCAAGCAGCTTATTATTTGCCAGCAAGACTTTACGCCTGTCCGCCAGCTCATCTTTTATCTCTTCCATCGCCTGCAGAATACGCTCGCGCGGCGTCACGTAGTGCGTTTTGGGATAGATAGTATAACGTGGCACCGTTGACTCTACCTGCCCGGTTAACGGGTCGAACAGCGACAGGCGTTCCACTTCTTCATCAAACAGCTCAACGCGTAGCGCAATGTCGTCAGATTCAGCCGGGAAGATGTCGATCACTTCGCCGCGCACGCGAAAGGTACCACGCTGAAAAGCTTGATCGTTACGGGTGTATTGCAATTCCGCCAGCCGACGCAAAATCGCGCGCTGGTCAATCAGCATTCCCACCGTCAGATGCAGCATCATTTTCAGGTAGAGATCCGGATCGCCCAGACCGTAAATCGCGGACACGGAAGCCACCACCACGACATCGCGTCGCTCAAGCAACGCTTTCGTTGCCGACAACCGCATTTGCTCAATATGTTCGTTTACCGAAGCGTCTTTTTCGATAAACGTATCCGAACTTGGCACATACGCTTCCGGCTGATAGTAGTCATAGTAGGAGACGAAATACTCCACCGCGTTTTCCGGGAAAAACTCTTTCATTTCGCCGTAGAGCTGCGCCGCCAGGGTTTTATTGGGCGCAAGCACCATCGTTGGCCGCTGCAAGTCCGCAATGACGTTGGCGATGGTGAATGTCTTCCCGGAGCCGGTCACGCCCAATAACGTCTGATGCGCCAGCCCGTCCTCCAGCCCCTCTTCCAGACGACGTATAGCGTCCGGCTGATCGCCAGAAGGTTTAAAAGCGGAATTCAGTTTGAACGGTTTACTCATGAGCGGCTACCTGAAGGAGTGAGCGGGCAGGGATGTAATTTTACTCTCGACGGTGAATATTGCCAATAAAAAATACTGGATGAAAAAACAGTAACACTCCAGTGTATAATGGCTATCGGTAGATACCCCACGCTATTTAGAGGTAAAACATAGATAGTCGCGGGGTAAAATTCCAGCAGTGTGCTGGTTATCCCCAGACCAGAGTCTTTTTTAACATTTGTCAAGTCGGATGATGAAAGTTTTATGTCAACGTATCCCCCTTCCTTTACAACCATTGATTTTATATAACTTGCTGTCTGAAAAGGGATATTTTCTCAAGCCGTCTTTCGCGCCAATTTAGTCGCAGGCCGCGTCGCCTCTCGCTTACGTTGTGTTTTCTAACTCTAATACACAAGGTTATCCACAGGAATAGTGGATAACTGCTTCCAGCCCGTATCCCCTGCCGCCTGGCAAAATCAGCCCTTGACGTTTTCGCCGGGCGATAAAAAAAAATTATCGCTATTTTTGGCAGATTATTGGCTAACGAGAAGGGAAAAATTGAGGCGTAGACGCTCACATTTTGCACATTTTTAGCATGGCGACGTCAGGAGGGTCTGGCGAAAGAACAGCAGGATCGTCTGATCCTGCAAGAAGGCGGTTTTTAAGCGCGGTCAGGCGCGTTCCAGGGGGCTAAGGTCCAGATACTGTCCTGTCGCCGCCTGCGATGGAGAAATGCCCAGCCACGGGATTTCCCCTAACAGCGGGGCCGGTATGACGCGGCGAAGCGTCGCGAGATATTCACCATGACGCGCGCCCGGCGGCTGTATGTCGTTGGCTATCCATCCGACAAGCGGTAATCCGGCCTGTTCTACCGCCAGCGCCGTCAGCATGGCGTGATTAATACAGCCCAGCTTGACGCCAACAACCAGAATCACCGGCAGCTGTTCCGTCTGTACCCAGTCGGCAAACGTCAGCGTGGCAGAGAGCGGTGTAAACCAGCCGCCCGCCCCTTCGGTCAACACCCAGTCTGCCTGCGACTCCAGCGTTCGCAATCCGCGTGATAATACCGCCGCGTCTATCGCCCGGCCTTCGTCGGCGCTAACGATGTGGGGAGAGGTAGGCTCGGCAAAAGTATAAGGATTGATAGCGGAATAAGGTTGCGGCAGGCTGCTGTTACGCTGCAAGGCCAGGGCATCGCTATTGCGTAGCCCGTCGGTTGTCATTTCGCTGCCGGAAGCGACGGGCTTATAGCCTACGGTTTGATAACCTAACTGCGTTGCGGCCTGCAATAAGGCGCAACTGGCGACCGTTTTACCGACTTCAGTATCAGTACCGGTCACAAAATAGCGTTTAGTCACGTTCAATCACTCCCATAAAAAGATGGTACGTCAGCGGATATTTCCCCTGCCGCTGCGGCCATGCCAGTTGAATCTGTCTAAGCCGGGCGCGGGTTAATACATCCGACTCCCGCCCTTCATGAAGATGGGTGGCGCCAATGCCTTTAAGCGAGCGCATCGCACTCAGGGCATCCTCAAACCACAATGTCATCGCCTGAGTATGACGAGACGCCCGCCAGCCGCGCAGCGCGTGGTCAATGGCCTCTTCCGGCAAAAAGCTATTCGCGTGAGCGCGATTATCGACGGCCTGCCATGCCTGACGCAGCTCCGGCAACGACCCCTGGCACAAGGTGGTAAACGCCACCACGCCGCCGGGCCGTACAACCCGATACAACTCGCTCAACGCATCACGTAAATCGCCGCACCACTGGACCGCCAGGTTGCTCCAGGCCAGGTCAAAAACTTCGGCGTCATGGGGAATCGCTTCGATATCCGCCAGCAAATAGTGATGCGCCGCCTGACGATCGCGCGCCTGTTGCAGCATCGCCAGCGAAAGATCCAGGGCGGTCACTTCGCTCCCCCGCTCTCGCCAGTAACGACTCATACGTCCGGGGCCGCAGCCTGCGTCCAACACACTGGCAAACTGGCGGCCTGTCAACAGCGTCAGCAGCGCATCCGCGCTGTGTTGCTGCAAAGAGGCGTGTTGTTCATATTGCGATGCGGCCCGGCCAAACGCCGCCGCAATAGCCTGCTTATTCACCTGTGCCATGCAGCACCTCCAGCAGACGGTCTATATCGCACGCTTCATGCGCCTGCGTTAACGTTAAGCGCAGGCGCGCCGTACCGACAGGCACCGTCGGCGGACGAATCGCCATCGCCCAGCATCCTTGTTGACGCAGCGCCTCCGCCAGGCGCAATGCACGGCTGTTATCGCCCACGATTAACGGCTGGATGGCGCTATGGGCATTCAGTAGCGTAAACCGGGACGCGTTAACGCCGGCCCGAAAGCGCTGAACCAGAGCGGCGAGTTTTTCGCGCCGTTCACCACCTTCATCGCTACGGATCACCGCCAGCGAGGCGCTTAACGCCTGCGCCTGGGCGGGCGGCATACTGGTGCTGTAAACCAGATGACGGGCAAATTGCAGCAGATAATCCGCGACGCTTTCCGAGCAGAGCACCGCTGCGCCGCTGACGCCAAACCCCTTACCGAAAGTCACCACCAGCAACTCAGGCTTCACCCCCCGTTGCCAGCAGGTGCCCCGCCCCTCATCGCCAGTCACGCCGATGCCGTGCGCATCATCAACCAACAGCCAGGCATGATGCCTGCGGGCAATGTGCTGGATTTCCGCCAGCGGCGCGCTGTCGCCGTCCATGCTGTATACACCTTCTGTCACCACCAGTTGCTGACCCACGCAGGGCGATTGCAGTAAACGCGACAGATGCTGCGTATCGTTATGGATAAAGCGGCGAAGCTGCGCCGGACTCAGATTGGCGGCCTCCAGCAGGGAAGCATGACTCAACCTGTCGGCCACAATCCGGTCATTTTTTTTCATTAAGGCGGTAATGACCGCCTGATTCGCCGCAAAGCCAGAGATAAACAGCAGCGCGCGTGGATATCCTAACCATTGCGCCAGTTCCTCCTCTAACGCCTGGTGCGCCACGGAATAACCGCTGATATGACCCGACCCGCCGCTGCCGACGCCAAAACGTATCGCTGCCTGTTGCCAGGCGCGAATAATCTGCGGGTGTTGACTTAAGCCGAGGTAATCATTGCTGGAGAAGTTAAGATACTGTCGCCCGTTCGCTACCAGCCAGCGTCCGGCGCCCTGCGACACCACATAGCGGCGGCGCAATGTATCCGTCGCCCGACGCGCCGTCAGCGCATCGTCGACGCGTTGTTGCCAACTCATAAGGCTGCCGCGTTGTAATAATCATCGGTGTCAGGCGTCATCAGCGTCTGCTCCAGACGTTGCTGCTGCTCGTTATCGCCCGCCAGCACCCTGGTCTGCTGCGGATTCAGCCCCAGCTTACGGAATAACTGCAGATCCTTGTCCTCTGCCGGATTTGGCGTAGTTAACAATTTGCAGCCATAGAAAATCGAGTTCGCCCCGGCCATAAAGCACATCGCCTGGGTCTGCTCGTTCATCTGTTCACGTCCTGCGGAAAGACGCACGTATGAGGTCGGCATCATGATGCGCGCCACGGCGATAGTACGAATAAAATCAAACGCATCCACGTCATCGTTATCCGCAAGCGGCGTACCTTTCACCTTCACCAGCATGTTGATTGGCACGCTTTCCGGCGGCGTCGGCAGGTTCGCCAACTGCAACAACAGCCCGGCGCGATCGGTAACCGTTTCGCCCAGACCCACAATGCCGCCGGAGCACACTTTAATCCCTGCTTCACGGACTTTTTCCAGCGTGTCGAGGCGCTCCTGATAGGTACGGGTAGTGATGATATTGCCGTAAAACTCCGGCGAGGTATCGAGGTTGTGGTTGTAGTAATCCAGCCCGGCGTTAGCCAGACGCTGCGCCTGGCTCTCGTTCAACATGCCGAGCGTCATACAGGTTTCCAGCCCCATCGCTTTGACGCCCTGTACAATCTTCTCCAGATAAGGCATATCGCGTTCATGCGGATTCTTCCAGGCCGCCCCCATACAGAAGCGGGTCGAACCGGCGTTTTTCGCTTTACGGGCGGAGTCCAGTACCTGCTCCACTTCCATTAAACGCTCGGCTTCCAGCCCGGTTTTATAACGCGAGCTCTGCGGGCAGTATTTACAATCCTCCGGGCAGGCGCCGGTTTTGATCGACAGCAGCGTACTAACCTGTACCTGCTGCGGATCGAAATGCTGGCGATGAATTTGCTGCGCTTCAAACAGCAATTCCAGCAGTGGTTTTTCAAATAATTCGGTTACTTGCGACAGTGTCCAGCGTGGGTGGCGAGCCATCGGGCTTCTCCAAAATATGTTGTTTGTTTTTGATATGGTGTAGACTCGTAAACCTAAATCTTTTTAATTTGGTTTACAAGTCGATTATGACAACGGACGATCTGGCCTTCGATAAACGCCATATTTGGCATCCTTACACTTCCATGACCTCGCCGCTGCCGGTATATCCCGTTGAGCGGGCCGAAGGCTGCGAGCTGGTTCTCGCCTCGGGCGAACGCCTGATTGAGGGGATGTCCTCCTGGTGGGCGGCCATTCATGGTTATAACCACCCGCAATTGAACGCGGCGATGAAAGCGCAAATTGACGCCATGTCGCATGTCATGTTCGGCGGCATAACCCATCAACCTGCGGTGAATCTGTGCCGTAAGCTGGTCGCGATAACGCCTGAACCGCTGGAGTGTGTCTTTCTGGCCGACTCCGGTTCGGTGTCGGTGGAAGTGGCCATGAAGATGGCGCTGCAATACTGGCAGGCGCGGGGCGAATCGCGTCAGCGTTTTCTGACGTTTCGCCACGGTTATCATGGCGACACGTTCGGCGCGATGTCGGTGTGCGATCCGGATAACTCCATGCACAGCTTGTGGAAAGGCTATCTGCCGGAAAACCTGTTCGCGCCGGCGCCGCAAAGCCGGATGGATGGCGAATGGGATGAAAGCGACATCGCGCCATTTGCCCGCCTGATGGCCGCGCATCGCCATGAAATAGCCGCCGTGATTCTGGAACCTATCGTTCAGGGCGCGGGCGGGATGCGCATATATCATCCACAATGGCTCAGGCGTATTCGTAACATGTGCGATCGCGAAGGCATTCTGCTGATTGCCGATGAAATAGCCACCGGGTTTGGCCGTACCGGCAAACTGTTCGCCTGCGAGCACGCCGGGATCGCGCCGGATATTCTGTGTCTTGGCAAAGCCTTAACCGGCGGCACCATGACCCTCTCGGCAACGCTCACGACACGCCAGGTTGCAGAGACTATTAGCAACGGCGAGGCGGGGTGTTTTATGCATGGCCCGACGTTTATGGGGAATCCGCTGGCCTGCGCCGTCGCTTGCGCCAGCCTGACGCTGCTGGAAAGCGGCGAATGGCGTCAGCAGGTGGCGTCTATCGAGTCTCAGTTACGCGCTGAGTTAGCCCCCGCGCAACGTTCGCCCTGGGTGGCGGATGTGCGGGTGTTGGGCGCGATTGGGGTGGTTGAAACCACGCATCCGGTCAATATGGCGGCGCTTCAACGCTTCTTCGTCGGGCAAGGCGTCTGGATCAGGCCGTTCGGCAAGCTAATCTACCTGATGCCGCCCTACATTATTCGTCCGGATCAACTGCGCCGTTTGACCCAGGCGGTCAATGACGCGGTACACAATGAAACATTTTTTAGCCATTAATCAGCGGTAAGCGATGCTGCTTCTGGCTACACTTCTGGTGAGTCAAAAGGAGAGCGCATGAAACTTATCAGCAACGATTTGCGCGATGGAGATAAACTTCCTCATCGCCACGTTTTTAACGGTATGGGCTATGATGGCGATAATATTTCGCCGCATCTGGCCTGGGACGACGTGCCGATGGGCACCAAAAGTTTTGTCGTGACCTGTTACGATCCCGACGCGCCGACCGGCTCCGGCTGGTGGCACTGGGTGGTGGTGAACCTCCCGGCGGATACGCGCGTACTGACCCAGGGGTTCGGCTCAGGCCTGGTGGCCGTACCAGACGGCGTCATTCAGACGCGTACCGATTTCGGTAAAGCGGGCTACGGCGGCGCGGCGCCGCCTAAAGGGGAAACGCACCGCTATATCTTTACGGTTCACGCGCTGGACGTCGAGCGTCTTGACGTTGATGAAGACGCCAGCGGCGCGATGGTCGGCTTTAACGTGCATTTCCATTCGCTCGCCAGCGCCTCGATCACGGCGATGTTCAGTTAAACGCTGTGCCGGATGGCGGCGTAAACGTCTTACCCTGCCAACGGGTTGGGTAAGCCGAATACGCGCCGCGCCATCCGGCAGCATTCACATAAAGTCCGGCACCAGACGCTGTAACGCGCCTTGCGCCAGCAGCGCCGTCGCACACTCAATATCGGGCGCGAAAAAACGATCCTGCGTATAGTGCGCCACCTGCTCGCGCAGTGTCTGCCGCGCCTGTTCCAGTAACGGGCTGGAGGTTAACCCTTCCCGTAAATCTATCCCCTGACAGGCAGCCAGCCACTCCACGGCAATGATGCCGCGGGTATTCGCCGCCATTTCCCAGAGTCGCCGTCCTGCCGCCGGGGCCATTGAGACATGATCTTCCTGATTCGCCGAGGTCGGCAGGCTATCCACGCTGTGCGGGTGCGCCAGCGCTTTATTCTCGCTGGCGAGCGCCGCGGCGGTGACCTGGGCAATCATAAAACCGGAATTAACGCCGCCATTTTTTACCAGGAACGGCGGTAACTGCGACATATGTTTATCCATCATCAGCGCGATGCGCCGCTCCGATAGCGCACCGATTTCCGCTATCGCCAGCGCCAGATTATCCGCCGCCATGGCAACCGGTTCAGCATGGAAGTTACCGCCGGAGATCACCTCCCCCGCATCGGCAAAGACCAGCGGATTATCGGACACCGCGTTGGCCTCAGCCAGCAGTACCTCTTTCGTCTGACGTAACTGGGTCAGACAAGCGCCCATTACCTGCGGCTGGCAGCGAAGGGAATACGGGTCCTGAACTTTATGACAGTGGTGATGTGATTCAGCAATAGCACTGGTATCGGTCAGCAGATGCCGGAACAACCGCGCGACGTCAATTTGCCCCTGTTGTCCGCGCGCGGCATGAATGCGCGCATCAAAAGGACGGCGCGATCCCAGTACGGCTTCGGTGGTCAGCGCGCCGCAGACGACGGCGGAGGCAAATAACTCCTGTGCCTCAAACAAACCGCGCAGCGCGAAGGCCGTCGACGCCTGGGTGCCGTTAAGCAGCGCCAGCCCCTCTTTGGCCGCCAGCGCGACAGGCTCCAGTCCGGCCTTTTTTAGCGCCGTCTGCGCCGGAAGCCATTCACCCTGCCAGCGCGCTTTTCCTTCGCCAAGCAGCGTCAGCGACAGATGCGCCAGCGGCGCTAAGTCGCCCGACGCGCCAACCGAGCCTTTTGCCAGAATCAGCGGATACACGCCGGCATTCACCAGAGCGATGAGCGCCTCTATCACGCTCAACCGAATCCCGGAAAACCCGCGCGCCAGACTATTGATTTTCAATACCATGATCAGACGCACCATCGCGTCATCCAGTGGGTCGCCTACGCCCGCGGCGTGAGACAGCACCAACGATCGCTGTAGATTTTGCAAGTCTTCATCAGCGATGCGCGTCTGCGCCAGCAGGCCGAAACCGGTGTTGATGCCGTAGGCGGTACGCCCTTCGGCAACGATATCATTGACGCACGCGACGCTGGCGTTAATGCCGTCAATGGCGTTGGCGTCCAGCCGAAGCTGTACCGGATGACGCCAGACATCGTACAGTTGAGAGAGGCTTAACTGCCCCGGAGTGAGTGTCATGGTGTTCATATCAGCCTTTCCCCTGCGTCGCCGCAACCATCGGTAAATTCAGACCTTGCTCAACAGCGCATTCCACCGCGAGATCATATCCGGCATCGGCATGGCGCATGACGCCCGTCGCCGGATCGTTGTGTAACACGCGGCGAATACGCGCGGCGGCCTCGTCAGTGCCATCACAGACAATCACCATACCGGCGTGTTGCGAAAAACCCATCCCCACTCCGCCGCCATGATGGAGCGATACCCATGTCGCCCCGCTGGCGGTATTCAGCAACGCATTTAACAGCGGCCAGTCGGAAACCGCGTCGGAGCCGTCGCGCATCGCTTCGGTTTCACGGTTAGGGCTGGCGACAGAACCGGAATCCAGGTGATCGCGGCCAATCACAATGGGCGCGGATACCTCGCCGCAACGCACCATTTCGTTGAACGCCAGCCCCAGTTTTTGCCGCCACTCCAGGCCTACCCAGCAGATACGCGCCGGTAGCCCCTGAAAATGAATGCGCTCGCGCGCCATATCCAGCCAGTGATGCAGATGTTTATCCTCAGCCACTATCTCTTTGACTTTGGCATCGGTTTTATAGATATCCTGCGGATCGCCGGACAGCGCCACCCAGCGAAACGGCCCGATACCACGACAGAACAGCGGACGAATATAGGCTGGCACAAATCCCGGAAAATCAAAGGCGTTTTCCACCCCCATCTCTTTCGCCATCTGGCGAATATTGTTGCCATAGTCAAAGGTCGGCACGCCCATTTGACTGAACGCCAGCATCGCCCGAACATGTGCCGCCATGGAACGTTTCGCTGCCTGCATCGTCCCGTGGGGATCGGATTGCGCGTTTTTCTGATACTCCTCCCAGCGCCAGCCGGAGGGTAAATAGCCATGTAGCGGATCGTGGGCGCTGGTCTGATCGGTCACCAGGTCCGGGCGCACGCCGCGATTAACCAGTTCCGGCAGGATATCCGCCGCGTTCGCGCACAGGGCGACGGACACGGCTTTCCCCTCGCGGGTGTAGCGCGTAATGCGGGCCAGCGCGTCATCCAGCGTGGCGGCCTGCTCATCCACGTAACGAGTACGCAGACGAAAATCGATACGGCTTTGCTGGCATTCAATCGTCAGCGAACACGCTCCGGCCAGCGTCGCGGCTAGCGGTTGCGCGCCGCCCATGCCGCCCAGCCCGGCAGTCAGCACCCAGCGTCCCGCCAGCGTGCCGTTATAGTGCTGACGCCCCGCCTCGACAAAGGTTTCGTATGTTCCCTGCACGATTCCCTGGCTGCCGATATAGATCCAGCTTCCGGCCGTCATTTGACCGTACATCGCCAGCCCTTTCGCATCCAGTTCGTTAAAGTGTTCCCATGTCGCCCAGTGGGGAACCAGGTTGGAGTTGGCGATTAATACCCGCGGCGCGTTGTCGTGCGTTTTAAATACGCCGACCGGTTTGCCAGACTGAATAAGCAACGTTTCGTCCGCCTCCAGCCTGGTGAGCGCATCAACAATAGCGTCATAGCATTCCCAGTTGCGCGCGGCGCGACCAATCCCGCCGTAGACCACCAGCTCATGCGGATTTTCCGCCACGTCAGGATCGAGATTATTCATTAACATCCGCAGCGGGGCTTCTGTCAGCCAGCTTTTCGCCGTTAATACCGTGCCTCTGGGCGCGCGGATAGTCTGCTGACGATACTTGCTTTCAGGCATAGCAATGACTCCTCATTATTATCGGTCTGCCATCGCCAAATAACGCTAAAACGCCACTATCAGGCACCGCCGCAGACCCACAGATAAGAATCAGACATATACTTGTCTATACAAGTAAGCACAAGAATAGAATTAACAAAAATGATACAATTTTATTATATTGTGTCAGCAATCACGTTTTCCGGCAGCGGCCCGCTCAGGAGATAAATCGTCCCTGTAGCCGGTAGCGCGACCCGGGGAAAAGTAAACGGGCGTGAGAAACAATCCGCGACGCGGACCAGGTCGTACGACGAATGAGCAGACAGGGCTCATGCTCTTTGATAGTTAACCACGCGCACTCTTGCGCCGTGGCGCGCACCGCCTCCACAATATGTTCCCCTTCCGTTAGCGGCGCGATCCGCGACAAATAAGCGTGCGGCGTGGTCTGACGGTAATCCTGCGTCAGGTAATCCACGGCAATATCCGCATTCACGCAGCGATCTTCAATTTGTACCGGCAGATCGTTTTCATAATGCACCATGATGGAATGGAAAATGACATCGCTCTCATTGACGTTGAGAGCGCTGGCCTGGATGGCGTTTGCCCGCACGCGCTCCAGCGTGAGCACCTCACAACGATGCTGATGACGGCGGGCGGCAATCTCCTCGGCGATACTGCGGACTTCAAACAGCGCGGACTGGCCTTTCGGTTCGGCGACAAACGTCCCCACGCCCTGTAAACGCACCAGCCACCCTTCATCCGTCAGCTCACGCAGCGCCCGGTTGATGGTCATTCGGCTAAAGCCATACTGGGCGACCAGTTCAGCTTCCGACGGAATGCGATCGTGCGGCTGCCAGACGCCGCCGGCTATTTTTTTACAGATGTCCTGTTTCACCGTTTCGTAAAAAGGCGCAGGCGCAGAACGGGAGCGGGATGAATACATGCGTGAAGCCTTCCTTATGCGGATAGTGTTTTCCGGATGACAGATTAACGCCACCAGTGCGCGATTTGCCAGCCAAGCCGCGCCGCCACGCGCGCCGCTGCGCCATCGTCATCAAAGCGTGGATTAAACTCAACCAGATCCGCCGCCTGTAATTTTCCGCTGCGGCAAACCGGCTCAATTAAACGCAGAACCTGTATCAGCGGCACGCCCAGCGCTGCGGGAGCGGAGACGGCCGGCATTTCCCAGACAGGCAATACGTCGAGATCGATAGTCAGATAAATTTTATCCACCTTGTCGATAAACTGCGCCATCTGCGCCAGCGCGTCATGGCAGTCCAGATCCTCCACCACGGTAACATTCCGCCACTGCGCTTCCCGCCACAACGCCTGCGTATTCGCCGCACGGCTCACGCCGAAACAGGCATAATGAAACGCGCGGCTCTGCGCGTCGCATAGCTGCGCCAGTTGACGAAACGGCGTCCCGGATGTTGCCCGGTCGGTCTGACGGAGATCCAGATGCGCATCAAGATTAATGATCCCTACGCTTTCCTGCGCAAACGCGTCCAGCACCCCCGCGCCGTGTCCAAACGCGGTTTCATGCCCGCCGCCCAGCACCAGCGTGCGCATCCCGGCCCGCAGACAGCGGCTTACCGCATCGCGCAAGGCCTGCTGCGCGCCTTCCAGATCGGGCGTCGGCGCAACCCAATTGCCTAAATCCACCAGCCGTTCATGTCCCTGGTGGCTGGCCATATTCGCCAGCGCTTTACGCAACGCGTCCGGGGCGCCTGCCGCGCCGGGACGGCCTGCATTGCGTTTTACCCCCTCGTCGCAGGCAAATCCCATTAACGCGATCTTTTGCTGCCAGTTTTCGGGGGAAAAGGTCTCGCTGCGCGTGACGGTCTGAAACAGACGCCGCGCATCCGGCGCTTCTATACTGTCATCGCGCCCCTGCCAGAGCGCCGGAGAAGCCGGATACCATTGCGTCATGAGATTTGTCCTCTGTATACCCGCTGATATAAAGGGTTACGCCCCGGCTCATACACAATCTCTACCGGCTGTTCAGCATCCCACACCACAAAATCCGCCCGGTAGCCGGCCCTGATCTGCCCATGCGTCGCCTGTCTTCCCAGCGCGCGAGCGGCATGGCGCGTAACGCCCGCCCATACCTCTTCCGGCGTCAGACCAAACTGTACGCAGGCCATATTCATCGCCAGATGCAAACTGCAAAACGGGCTGGTGCCGGGATTGAAATCGCTGGCGACGGCGACAGGCACCTGATAGCGGCGCAGCAGTTCTACCGGCGGGCGCTGCCTCTCGCGCAGAAAATAAAACGCGCCGGGCAATAATACGCCGACAGTACCGCCGTCACGCATCGCCGCGACGCCCGCTTCATCAAGATATTCGATATGATCCGCCGATAAACCCTGATAACGGCTCAACAACTGCGCGCCGCCCAACAGCGAAAGCTGCTCAACATGGCCTTTAACGGGAATACCTAACGCCTTCGCCGTCTGCAACACGCGCTCACTCTGCGCCACATTAAAACCGACGCTCTCGCAAAAGAGGTCTACCGCATCAAATAACCCTTTTTGCCAGAGCTGCGGAATCATCGTCTCGCAGACCAGAGTGATGTAGCCGTCCGGGTCGTCACGATACTCCGCTGGTGTAGCATGAGCGGCCAATAGCGTGGGGCTAATGTCGATAGCGTTTTCGGCGGCAAGTTTTGCAGCAACGCGCAACAGCTTTTCTTCTGTCGCCAGCTCCAGACCATAGCCGGATTTAATCTCCAGCAGCGTAACGCCTTCGCTGGCAAGGCGCATCATGCGTTCGCGCGCCAGCAGGTAGAGCGGCTCCTCCGCACAGGCGCGGGTTGCTGATACCGTCGCGTTAATGCCGCCGCCCTGAGCGCTAATATGCTGGTATGACGCGCCGTTAAGCCGCTGCTCCCACTCTGCGGCGCGGTTACCGGCAAACACCAGATGCGTGTGGCAATCGATAAGTCCCGGGGTTACCAGTCGTCCCTGCATATCATGGATATTGTCCCCACTGACAGGAAGCTGCGTCTCTGGCACGATATCGCAAATATGCCCTTCGCGTACAATCAGCGCCTGGTTATCCACCAGCCCGTACGGGGCTTGCCGCTGCGGGTCCATTGTCGCCAGCCTGATGTTTCGCCAGACAGTATCGCCCGGTAAAAGTTGCCGCATTCCTGTCGCTCTCTTGCCTGTCATGAGTTGTATAGACATTTATTTTCTTTCTGCTCCGGATTGTCAACTCAAAGCGCGAAAGTTGTTGCTTAATTGTGATAAAACTATCTGATGCGACAGGTGTTTCCAGCCTGAAAAGGAACTTTTTACCTTTTCGCCTTCCCGTTTCGTTCAACTTAGTATAAAAAAGCAGGCTTCAATGGATGTCATTTAACTTTTTCAAGCCCGGAGCAACCTGTGAATACATTATCGGTTTCCCGTCTGGCGCTGGCACTGGCTTTTGGCGTGACGCTGAGCGCCTGTAGCTCTACGCCACCCGATCAGATCCCTTCCGATCAAACCGCGCCTGGCACCGCCTCGCGCCCAATTCTGTCGGCAAATGAAGCGAAAAACTTCGTTGCGGCGCGCTATTTTGCCTCCCTGACGCCGAATACCGCCCCGTGGCCGCCGTCGCCGATTACCCTGCCCGCACAGCCTGACTTTGTGGTGGGGCCGGCAGGTACGCCAGGCGTTACGCACACCTCGATTCAGGCCGCGGTCGATGCGGCAATGGTTAAACGCACGAACAAACGCCAGTACATTGCTATTATGCCGGGCGACTATCAGGGGACCGTGTATGTTCCCGCCGCGCCGGGAAGTCTGACCCTGTACGGGACCGGTGAAAAACCGATCGATGTGAAAATTGGGATGGCGATTGATGGTGAAATGAGCGTCGCTGACTGGCGCCGCGCGGTGAATCCCGGCGGGAAATATATGCCTGGTAAACCCGCCTGGTATATGTTCGATAACTGCCAAAGCAAACACGCCGCAACGATCGGTGTAATGTGTTCTGCCGCGTTCTGGTCGCAGAATAACGGTCTGCAGCTACAAAATCTGACCATCGAGAACACGCTGGGCGACAGTGTCGATGCCGGAAACCATCCGGCGGTGGCGTTGCGTACCGATGGCGACAAAGTCCAGATTAACAAGGTCAATATCCTTGGCCGCCAGAACACCTTCTTTGTGACCAACAGCGGCGTGCAGAACCGTCTGCAAACCGATCGTCAGCCGCGTACGCTGGTGACGAACAGCTATATTGAAGGCGATGTGGATATGGTGTCCGGACGCGGCGCCGTGGTGTTCGATAACACCAACTTCCAGGTCGTCAACTCCCGCACACAGCAGGAAGCCTACGTCTTCGCCCCGGCGACGCTGTCCAATATTTACTATGGCTTTTTAGCGATCAACAGCCACTTTAACGCCTCCGGCGATGGCGTTGCGCAGCTTGGCCGCTCGCTGGATGTCGACGCCAACACCAACGGTCAGGTCGTGATCCGCGACAGCGTGATTAACGAGGGCTTCAACGTTGCCAAACCGTGGGCCGACGCGGTCATCTCGAAACGTCCGTTTGCCGGAAATACGGGAACCGTGGATGACAAAGACGAGGTGCAGCGTAATCTGAACGACACTAACTACAACCGCATGTGGGAATACAACAACCGCGGTGTAGGCAGTAAAGTGGTGGCGGAACCTAAGCAGTAATCGCCGTTCCGGTTCAGGCTTATAAACGGGCCGCCGCAGCAGATGTGGCGGCCCGTGGTTTTACTGCAAGCGATGTTTATCGAAATTAATCAGGCAGCCCGCCTTGATGAGCTCCAGCCCGCCGTCCTCCGGCACACAGCGCTTTAGTACGCGTTCACCACAACCCACATTGGCCCCTGGCCGACGGCATAACGGCCTTTTTCCGTCAGCAACCCCTGAGTGCCCGTAATTTCATAGACCGCGATATGATGTGATTTTTGACCCGCAGCAATCAGGTATTTTCCGCTATTGTCGATATTAAAGCCGCGCGGTTGGGCTTCCGTCGGCTGGAAGCCTTCAACACTCAGTACGCTGCCGTCTTCGGAGACACTAAAGACGGTAATCAGACTGGCGGTGCGGTCACAGGCATACAGATGCCGTCCATCCGGCGTAATATGAATATCCGCCGCCCAACGGGTATCGGAAAAATCGGCGGGCATCATATCCAGGGTTTGTACGCACTCTATCTCACCATGCGGATTTTTAAGCTGCCAGACATCCACCGAACTGTTCAGTTCATTGACGCAATAGGCATATTGTCGATTCGGGTGGAAGACCATATGACGCGGGCCTGCCCCTTCAACTGTATTCACTTCCGCCGGCTCCTGGGCCACCAGATGGCCGTCATCGCTTAGCGTAAACAGACAAATGCGATCCTGTTTTAGCGCAGGCACCCACAGGGTACGGTTATCAGGCGTAATATTTGCCGAGTGGCAGCCGTCCAGCCCTTCCACCACATCCACCAGCTCAACCGGCAGACCATCCTGTAAGCGCGTCACGCTGACATTACCGGCGTTATACGATCCGACAAAGACAAAACGACCATGATGATCGGTAGAAATATGGGTCGGGCTACCCGGCAGGGCGGATTCGGCGGCAAACGTCAGCGCGCCATCATCCGGCGCAATACGATACGCCAGGACACGAAACTCCGGGCGCACGCCGACATAGAGGTAGCGTTTATCCGGACTGACCACCATCGGCTGAACCTGACCGGGCACATCCACGACCTGCACCAGCGTCAGCGTCCCTTCGTGGTTCAGGCTCCAGACGTGAATTTGCTGACTCTCAGGGCTGGCGGTATAGACTGTTTGTTTCATGAATACTCCTTTGCATATGGCATGTAGCTGCAATAACAGGACACAGCTTAACGTAGTCGCTTTTGACGGCGAATGCTGAATTCAGACGCAGAATTTTGTCTGCTTACCGTCCCGGTGTACCATGCCGACAGACGGAATTATTACTCTTAATCTGGAAAAAATTATGACTGCACGCGTGATTGCCCTCGATTTAGACGGAACATTATTAACCCCGCATAAAACCTTACTCCCCTCCTCGCTTGAAGCGCTATCACGCGCCAAAGAGGCGGGCTTTCAACTTATCATTGTCACTGGTCGCCATCACGTTGCTATTCATCCTTTTTATCAGGCGCTGGCGCTGGAAACACCTGCTATTTGCTGCAACGGCACCTATTTGTATGATTATCAAGCTAAAACTGTCCTGGATGCCGATCCTATGCCCGTGGATAAGGCGTTGCAGTTGATTGATTTACTGGATGAGCATCAGATTCACGGCCTGATGTATGTTGATGACGCTATGCTTTACGAACACCCAACCGGTCACGTCGTGCGTACCTCCCGGTGGGCGCAGACCTTGCCGCCGGAGCAACGTCCGACCTTTACACAGGTCTCTTCGTTGGCGCAGGCGGCGCGCGACGTGAATGCCGTGTGGAAGTTTGCGCTTACCGATGAAGATATTCCCAGGCTACAGCGGTTCGGTCAGCATGTTGAACAGGCGCTTGGCCTGGAGTGCGAATGGTCATGGCACGATCAGGTGGATATCGCGCGCAAAGGCAACAGTAAAGGCAAGCGCCTTACCCAGTGGATAGAAGCGCAGGGAGGGTCAATGAAAAATGTGATCGCTTTCGGCGATAACTACAACGACATCAGTATGCTGGAGGCGGCAGGCACCGGCGTTGCGATGGGCAACGCCGATGAGGCGGTGAAAGCGCGCGCTGACGTTGTGATCGGCGATAACACTACCGATAGCATCGCCAAATTTATTTACACCCACCTGCTATAGTCAGGCGGTGATAGAAACGCTTTTCACCTGCGCGTAAAGCCACAGGCCAGGCTTGATATTCAGCTCATCCCTGGCCCACGGGCTTATTCGCGCCCACAGCGTTCTGCCGCCTATCTCAAGCTGGACTTCCACCTGTCCGTTATCGTCATAACAATTCGCCACTTTTGCCCGCAATACGTTGCGGATACTGGTCTGCTGCGGCGGCTGTAGTACCAGCGAGACATCCGACGCCTGTATACGAATACGCAGTGTGGATTGCAGCGGCTGATTGAGTTTATTTACCCACAGGTGCTGGTCGCCAAGCGCCAGGGCGGTCATGGCATAATGCGGGTGATGCTCCAGCACGCTGACTTTCAGAATACTGCTCTGTTGCTCTTTCGGCAGCCACGGGTGCATAACGCTGCTTCCCCAGACTTCTTCCAGCGGGCCAAACGCTTTAACCTGTCCATCCTCCAGCACCATGACTTTATCCGCCAGGTGGAGAATTTCATCGAGAGAATGGCTGACATACAGCATGGGAATATTGATTTCTCGCGCCAGCCGTTGCAGGTACGGCAGTAATTCGCGTTTACGCGGGATATCCAGCGAGGCCAACGGTTCGTCCAACAGCAGCAACTCCGGGGCGGTGAGCAATGCCCGGCCTATCGCTACGCGCTGTTTTTCTCCGCCGGACAGGCCCCCCGGCAGGCGATCAAGCAACGCTTCAATTCCCAGCAGCGACACCAGCTTATCAAACTGACCGGTCATGCTTTTCGCCATGCCGTAGCGCAAATTGCCGCGTACTTTGTAATGGGGGAACAGGCGCGCATCCTGGAAAACATAACCGATGCGGCGCTTTTCCGGCGTTAAACAGATACCGTTTTCCGCGTCATGCAACACCCGGCCATTCAGCGCGATGCGTCCTTTTTGCGGGCGAGTCAAACCGCTGATGGCATTAATCAGCGAGGTTTTTCCCGCGCCGGAGACGCCAAAGATAGCCGTGATCCCACTGGCTGGCAGCGTTTCGTTGAGGGTTAAACAGTGCGTTCCCAGCGTCTGGGAAAAATTAAGCTCCAGCATGGTTAGCGCCCCGTCCGTTCACGGCTAATCCGCGCCAGCCATTCAGAAATCAACAGCGAAATCAGCGCTAATACAATCGAAATCACGCACAGCCTCGCCGCCGCGCTCTCCCCGCCAGGCGTCTGAATCAAAGTATACATGGCGGAAGGTATGGTGCGGGTTTCGCCCGGAATATTGGAAACAAAGGTAATGGTCGCGCCAAATTCGCCAAGCGAACGGGCAAACGCCAGCACCGTACCGACAATAATGCCCGGCAGGGTAAGCGGTAAGGTGATAGTCAGAAAAACGCGCCAGCGCCCGGCGCCCAGCGTTCTGGCGGCCTGTTCAAGCTTGATATCCACCCCCTCCAGCGCCAGCCGAATGGCCCGCACCATCAGCGGGAAGGACATCACCGCCGCCGCCAGCACGGCGCCGCGCCAGCTAAAGGCAAACGTGAGACCGAACCAGTCATACAGCCACTGGCCAATAAACCCGCGTCGCCCCATCGACACCAGCAGCAGATAGCCGACCACCACCGGCGGCAGCACCAGCGGCAGATGCAGGACGCTATCAAGTAAGGCTTTGCCCGGAAACCGGCATCGCACCAGTAACCAGGCAAAAAAGATCCCAAACGGCAGGCTAAACAGCACGGCCAGGGAAGACACTTTCAGGCTAAGAAGGACAGCCTGCCATTCTGGATCGGTCAGTATCATTACTTCGTCGTAAATCCATAACGTTTAAAGATTGCCGAGGCCTGCGGTCCTTTCAGGTAATCATAGAACGCGCTGACGGTCGCATTTTTATGCCCCTCCACGATAGCGATGGGGTATTCCACTTTTTTATGTGAATCTTCCGGGAACGTCGCCACCACGTTAACCCCCTTGCTGGCGACCGCATCAGAACCGTATACAATGCCCAAAGGCGCTTCGTTACGTTCGACCAGCGCCAACGCGCCGCGCACATCCTCGCCCGGCGCCAGTTTCGGTTCAAGCGTTTGCCATGCGCCCAACTTTTGCAGCGCTTCTTTGGCATAAATTCCCGCCGGTACGTGTTGCGGATCGCCCACCGCCAGACGCCCGCCGTTCAGCAGACGAATCCAGTCCGTTTTGTTATCGATGGTAAACGGTTTCTGCTCGCTGGCTTTCGGCGCCACCACCACCAGGCTATTGCCAAGCAATGTTTCGCGCGTCGTGGTATCCACCGCTTTTTTATCGGCTGCGTAATCCATCCATTTCTGGTCAGCAGAGATGAACAGATCCGCCGGCGCGCCCGCTTCTATCTGGCGCGCCAGCGTTGAAGAGGAGGCGAATGAGGAAACCACATCCACATTTTTCTCTTTTTTATATTCTGCCGCAATGTCTTGCATCGCGTTCGTTAGCGACGCGGCGGCGAATACGGTGATCTTGCCTTCATCCGCCAGCGCATGACCAGCGATGATGAAAGATAATGTCGCCCCTGCGACCAGGCGTAACCAGGAATGCGCCATCTGTAACTCCTTGTGCGTTTCGTTATGTAAACGATAATATAACGATAATCTCAGGGGTTTCCCAGCGGTTATTCATACCCATTAACGATTAAACACAGAAAATATCGGCAGGAAAAGCAGGATCTTGAGTAACAAAAACGCCCGACTGAGCGGGCGTTTGGGGAAATCAGCGGTTCTGTCTGGACTGGTCTTTCTGACCGATACCGGAAAAAATGTTGAACACCTCACCCAGACCGTAAATCAGACCGAGGATGATGGCCATCACTACCGGTACCATGATGACGGCGAATACCAGACTTTTTAATAACTCTAACATGGGCAACTCCAGATATAGTCCTTTTTGTATTTTAACCGCATCACACAGAAAAGCACTCCCCTTTTGTGCGGTCGGCTTTGCGCTGACGCGCTTTTCAGTCACAATAGTCTTTTTACCAGGAGCTGGTTATGCAGGCCGAAATCCTTCTTACCCTGAAACTTCAGCAAAAGCTTTTTGCCGATCCCCGACGTATCTCTCTGCTGAAACACATTGCGCTTTCCGGCTCGATTAGTCAGGGCGCGAAAGACGCGGGAATCAGCTATAAGAGCGCCTGGGATGCGATAAACGACATGAACCAGCTTAGCGAACATATGCTGGTTGAACGCGCAACGGGCGGCAAAGGCGGCGGCGGCGCGGTATTAACCCGCTATGGCCAGCGTCTGATCCAGCTTTACGATTTGCTGGGCCAAATTCAGCAAAAAGCGTTCGATGTGTTAAGCGACGATGACGCCCTGCCGCTTGACAGTCTGCTGGCCGCTATCTCCCGCTTTTCACTGCAAACCAGCGCCCGAAATCAGTGGTTCGGCACCATTACCGCCCGCGATCGCGATCAGGTGCAACAGCATGTCGATGTGCTGCTGGCCGACGGCAAAACGCGGCTCAAAGTCGCGCTGACGGCGCAAAGCGGCGAGCGTCTCGGCCTGGAGGAAGGTAAAGAAGTGCTGATCCTGCTAAAAGCGCCATGGGTTGGCATTACCCGGGATGCAGCCGTTGCACGCGCCGCTGACAATCAGTTGTCGGGAACGATCAGCCATATCGAGCGCGGCGCGGAACAGTGTGAAGTGTTGATGGCGCTGCCGGACGGCCAGACGCTGTGCGCCACGATACCGACTGCGGATGCCGCCACGTTAAAGGAAGGCGATGACGTGATTGCCTGGTTTAATGCGGACAGAGTGATTATTGCAACGTTGTGCTAAGCACATTGACATCCGTTGCCGAAAGACGTATCCCTGTCATTCATCGCTGCAAAAAATGGGATGCAAAATGTCATCGTTGCAAATTTCGCAAGGCACGTTTCGTCTGAGCGATACAAAAACACTTCATCTGGATTCGCTGACGCTCAATGCGGGCGATAGCTGGGCATTCGTTGGGGCTAACGGGAGCGGGAAGTCGGCGCTCGCCCGCGCGCTGGCGGGTGAACTGCCGTTATTAACTGGCGAGCGCCAGTGTCAGTTTACCCGCATTACTCGTCTGTCCTTTGAACAATTGCAAAAGCTGGTCAGCGATGAGTGGCAACGTAATAACACCGATATGCTCAGTCCTGGCGAAGACGATACCGGGCGCACTACCGCGGAAATTATTCAGGATGAAGTTCACCATCCTGCCCGCTGTGCGATGCTGGCGCAGCAGTTCGGCATTTCCGCTTTACTCGACAGGCGTTTTAAATACCTTTCTACCGGCGAGACGCGAAAAGCGCTGCTGTGTCAGGCGCTGATGTCTGAGCCGGAGTTATTGATCCTTGATGAACCGTTCGACGGACTTGACGTGACCGCCCGTCAACAACTGGCGCAACGCCTGACGGCGTTGAACCAGGCGGGTATGACCCTGGCGCTGGTACTCAACCGTTTTGATGAGATCCCGGACTTCGTGCAGTTTGCCGGCGTGCTTGCCGACTGTACGCTGGCGGAGACCGGAACGACGGCAGAGTTACTGCAACGGGCGTTGGTCGCTCAACTCGCGCACAGCGAGCGTCTGACCGACGTACAATTACCCGAACCGGACGAACCTTCCGCCCGCCATGCGTTACCCGATGGCGAACCACGGATCGTACTTAACGATGGCGTAGTCTCGTATAACGATCGCCCTATCCTCCACCACCTAAGCTGGCGAGTCAATCCGGGCGAACACTGGCAGATCGTCGGTCCTAACGGAGCGGGTAAGTCTACGTTGCTTAGCCTTATTACTGGCGATCATCCGCAAGGCTACAGCAACGATCTTACGCTGTTCGGGCGGCGGCGAGGAAGCGGCGAAACAATCTGGGATATCAAAAAACATATCGGCTACGTCAGCAGCAGTTTACATCTGGATTACCGCGTCAGTACCACGGTACGCAATGTCATTCTCTCCGGCTATTTCGATTCTATCGGCATTTACCAGGCCGTTTCAGACAGGCAACGAAAACTGGCGCAACAGTGGCTGGATATTCTGGGAATCGATAAGCGTACGGCGGATGCCCCCTTCCACAGTCTCTCCTGGGGACAGCAGCGGCTGGCGCTAATCGTGCGCGCGCTGGTTAAACATCCGACAGTGTTGATTCTGGATGAGCCGCTGCAAGGGTTGGACCCGCTGAACCGCCAACTGGTACGCCGTTTTGTGGATGTATTAATTCGCCAGGGAGAGACTCAACTGCTGTTCGTTTCCCATCATGCAGAGGATGCGCCTGCCTGTATTACCCACCGGCTGGAATTTGTACCAGAGGGCGAACGTTATAAGTACGTTTCCGGACGATGCAATAATTAAATGTATTATCAGAATGGCGCCGCGCGCCATTCTGGAACCACTCTCCTTTTATTAAGAATAATAATAACGGTCGATAAGCTTACTATCTCTTGAATCGCTGACCGCCTCATTGTCATAATAATCCTGAAATTTTCGACAATGATGTCGTATGTGAATATAAGGGATTCATTATGGCTTTTCGTTTTCCACAAATAATACTATTTTTACTGGCAGCTATTTTATTTTGCCCCAGCAGTTATGCTGAGCAAAAGCCGACCGCTGCGCAGGAAGCGCGTAAAACCGCCGTTGAGGTCGCTGTTGAAGGCATGAGCCGCGCCGCCGTTGCGGGTCCGACAAAGATTAGTTTAGGTGACAAAGCCACGCTTAATCTACCGGAAGGATTTACCTGGATACCCGCAAAAGAAGCGGCGGTATTTATGCGTGAAATTGGTAACTATGTTGACGATGAATATTTTTACGGTCTCGTATTTAAAAAGGAAATGAATGGATTTATTTCTATCGAATATGATGATTCTGGTTATGTAAAAGATGATGATGCAAAAAATTGGGATGCCGATGAATTAATGGATAACCTGCGCAAAGGCACAAAAGAAGCGAATAAAGATCGTATTGCAAAAGGCATTGAGCCGATAGAAATTATTGGCTGGATCGAGAAGCCTACCTACGATGCAACCAATCATCGTCTGATCTGGTCCGCCGCCATCCATGATATCGGCACCAACGAACCACTGAATGAACAAGGCGTGAACTACAACACCTATCTGCTGGGACGTGAAGGCTATTTTTCTTTAAATCTGGTGACCGACAGAGGTTCTGTTGACCACGAAATCCCTCTGGCGAAAAGAATTCTCAGTTCCGTCAAGTTCAACGCTGGACAACGCTACGCTGACTTCAACGAATCAACGGACAAAATAGCGGAGTATGGGCTCGCCGCGCTGATTGGCGGTATCGCGGCCAAGAAAGTAGGACTGCTTGCTATGCTCGGTATCGCGTTACTTAAATTCTGGAAAGTGACCGCCATCGGCGTCGTCGCTGTCGGGGCGCTCGCCAGGAAGCTACTCTCGCGTAAAAAAGACTGACAGCTCCTGCCCGTCCGTTTCATTCCCAGGCGCGTAACGCGCCTTTTTTCGGATAAAAAGCAGAAGCATTCTCAAGCCAGATGATTTGTAATCATTTAATTGATATAAATGCGTAAAATCACCAGCGTGTAAACGATTCCACTAATTTATTACATGTCACACTTTTCGCATCTTTGTTATGCTATGGTTATTCCATACCATAGGCTTAACGGAGCGAATTATGAGAGTATTGGTTACAGGTGGTAGCGGTTACATTGGAAGTCATACCTGCGTACAATTGCTGCAAAATGGTCATGACGTCGTCATCCTCGATAACCTCTGCAACAGCAAGCGCAGCGTGCTGCCCGTTATTGAACGTCTGGGCGGTAAGCACCCGACCTTTGTCGAAGGCGATATTCGCAACGAAGCGCTTATAACCGAAATTCTGCACGATCACGCGATTGATACCGTGATTCACTTTGCCGGCCTGAAAGCCGTCGGCGAATCGGTCGCCAGGCCGCTGGAGTACTATGACAACAATGTCAACGGTACGCTGCGGTTGGTCAGCGCCATGCGTGCGGCCAACGTTAAAAACCTTATTTTTAGCTCCTCCGCCACCGTTTATGGCGATCAGCCCAAAATTCCTTACGTCGAAAGTTTTCCTACCGGCACGCCGCAAAGCCCCTACGGCAAAAGTAAATTGATGGTAGAACAGATCCTCACCGATCTGCAAAAAGCCCAGCCGGAGTGGAGTATTGTGCTGCTGCGTTATTTCAACCCGGTCGGCGCGCACCCGTCGGGCGACATGGGAGAAGATCCGCAAGGTATTCCGAATAACCTGATGCCCTATATCGCCCAGGTCGCCGTGGGTCGTCGCGAATCGCTCGCCGTTTTCGGCAACGATTACCCGACCGAGGATGGCACCGGCGTACGCGATTACATTCACGTTATGGACTTAGCCGACGGGCACGTCGTGGCGATGGAAAAACTGGCGGACAAATCCGGCGTACATATTTATAACCTCGGCGCGGGTGTCGGCAGTAGCGTCCTGGATGTAGTCAACGCCTTTAGTAAAGCCTGCGGTAAACCCATTAATTACCACTTCGCGCCGCGTCGCGACGGCGATCTCCCGGCGTATTGGGCGGATGCCAGCAAAGCCGATCGCGAGCTGAACTGGCGCGTCACCCGCACGCTTGACGAAATGGCGCAGGACACCTGGCACTGGCAGTCACGCCATCCGCAGGGATACCCAGATTAAGGACGTTGTTATGACCCCATTTAATCCCATCGATCATCCGCATCGCCGTTATAACCCGCTTACCGGCCAGTGGGTTCTGGTTTCGCCGCATCGTGCAAAACGCCCCTGGCAGGGGGCGCAGGAAACGCCGTCTCAGCAAATGCTGCCGGCCCACGATCCGGACTGCTTCCTGTGTGCGGGCAATACGCGTGTCACCGGCGATAAAAATCCCGATTACAAAGGGACTTACGTCTTTACTAACGATTTCGCGGCGCTGATGGCCGACACGCCGGATGCGCCGGACAGCCACGATCCGCTGATGCGCTGTCAGAGCGCGCGCGGCACCAGCCGCGTGATCTGCTTTTCTCCCGATCACAGTAAAACGCTGCCGGAGTTGAGCCTGCCCGCGCTGACGGAAATCGTCAGAACCTGGCAGACGCAGACCGCCGAGTTAGGCAAAACCTATCCGTGGGTGCAGGTCTTTGAAAATAAAGGCGCGGCGATGGGCTGTTCGAACCCGCATCCGCATGGACAGGTCTGGGCCAACAGCTTCCTGCCGAATGAGGCCGAACGCGAAGATCGTTTACAAAAAGCCTATTTCGCCGAACAGCGTTCGCCAATGCTGGTGGATTATGTCCAGCGAGAACTGGCGGACGGCAGCCGCACCGTGGTCGAAACCGAACACTGGCTGGCGGTGGTGCCTTACTGGGCGGCGTGGCCGTTCGAAACGCTACTGTTACCCAAAACGCATGTCCTGCGCATTACCGATTTAAGCGACGAGCAGCGCGACTCTCTGGCGCTGGCGTTGAAAAAGCTGACCAGTCGTTATGACAACCTGTTCCAGTGTTCCTTCCCTTACTCAATGGGCTGGCACGGCGCGCCGTTTAACGGTGAAGAAAACGCACACTGGCAGTTGCACGCGCACTTTTATCCGCCGCTGCTGCGCTCTGCGACCGTCCGTAAATTTATGGTCGGCTATGAAATGCTGGCGGAAACCCAGCGTGATTTAACCGCAGAACAAGCGGCTGAACGCCTGCGCGCGGTCAGCGACATCCATTTTCGCGAATCCGGAGTATAAAAATGAATCTGAAAGAGAAAACGCGCGCGCTGTTTGCTGAAATTTTCGGCTACCCTGCCACCCACACGATTCAGGCGCCAGGCCGCGTCAATCTAATCGGCGAGCACACTGATTACAATGATGGTTTTGTTCTGCCCTGCGCTATCGATTACCAGACCGTAATTAGCTGTGCGCCGCGCGACGATCGTACCGTACGGGTGATTGCCGCCGATTACGACAATCAGTTGGACGAATTTTCACTGGATGCGCCGATCGTGACCCACGATAGCCAGCAGTGGTCTAACTATGTGCGCGGCGTAGTGAAACACCTGCAACAGCGTAACAACGCGTTTGGCGGCGTGGATATGGTCATCAGCGGCAATGTGCCGCAGGGCGCCGGGTTAAGCTCCTCCGCCTCGCTGGAAGTGGCGGTGGGCACCGTCTTCCAGCAGCTTTATCACCTGCCGCTGGACGGCGCGCAAATTGCGCTCAACGGACAAGAGGCCGAGAACCAGTTTGTCGGCTGTAACTGCGGCATTATGGATCAGCTCATCTCTGCGCTCGGCAAAAAAGATCATGCGTTGCTGATTGATTGCCGTACGCTCGGCGCCAAAGCGGTTTCCATGCCGAAAGGTGTCGCCGTGGTGATCATCAATAGTAACTTTAAGCGCACGCTGGTGGGCAGCGAGTATAATACCCGCCGTGAACAGTGCGAAACCGGCGCCCGTTTCTTCCAGCAGCCGGCCCTGCGCGATGTCAGCCTTGAGGCGTTCAATGCCGTTGCCAGCGAACTGGACCCGGTAGTCGCAAAACGCGTTCGCCATGTATTGAGCGAAAATGCGCGCACCGTTGAAGCGGCAAGCGCGCTGGAGAAAGGTGATTTGCAACGTATGGGCCAACTGATGGCGGAGTCCCATGCCTCAATGCGCGATGATTTCGAAATTACCGTCCCGCAGATAGACACGCTGGTAGACATCGTCAAAGCGACCATCGGCGATCAAGGCGGCGTGCGCATGACCGGCGGCGGCTTCGGCGGCTGTGTTGTCGCACTGATCCCGGAAGATCTGGTTCCCGCTGTTCAGCAGGCCGTTGCGCAACAGTACGAAGCGAAAACCGGAATCAAAGAAACCTTTTATGTATGCAAACCGTCACAAGGAGCAGGACAGTGCTAAATGAAACGCCCGCACTGGCCCCCGATGGTCAACCGTACCGCCTGCTAACCCTGCGCAATAGCGCAGGGATGGTGGTAACGCTGATGGACTGGGGAGCCACTCTTCTTTCCGCCCGTATTCCGCTGCCTGACGGCAGCGTTCGGGAAGCATTGCTGGGCTGCGCCAGCCCGGAACACTACCCTGAACAGACGTCATTCCTCGGCGCCTCTATTGGCCGTTACGCGAACCGTATCGCCAATAGCCGTTATACGTTTGCCGGCGAAACCGTACAGTTAAGCCCAAGCCAGGGCGAGAACCAGCTACACGGCGGACCGGAAGGCTTTGACAAGCGCCGCTGGCAAATTGTGAACCAGAACGATCGCCAGGTATTATTCGCGCTCACCTCTGATGACGGCGACCAGGGCTTTCCTGGCCATCTTTGCGCCACGGCGCAATATCGTCTGACCGATGACAATAGAATCTCCATCACCTACCGGGCGACGGTCGATAAACCCTGTCCGGTGAATTTGACCAACCACGTCTATTTTAATCTGGACGGCGATCGGACCGACGTGCGCCAGCATAAGCTGCAAATTCTGGCGGATGAGTATCTGCCGGTAGATGAATCCGGTATTCCACGCCAGGGGCTAAAATCGGTAGCCAATACCTCGTTTGACTTCCGGATGCCAAAAGTCATTGCCAGTGAATTTCTCGCCGATGACGATCAGCGCAAGGTTAAAGGCTACGATCATGCTTTCCTGCTACAGACGCAGGGTGATGGCAAAAAGCCGGCGGCCCGTCTGTGGTCACAGGATGGAAAGCTACAAATGATGGTTTACACCACCGCCCCGGCGCTACAGTTTTATTCCGGCAATTATCTGGCGGGTACACCTTCCCGCGGGCCGGAACCTTATGCCGACTGGCAAGGGCTGGCGCTGGAAAGCGAACTGCTGCCGGACAGCCCGAATCATCCTGAATGGCCGCAGCCTGACAGTATCCTTCGCCCTGGCGAGGAGTACGCCAGCCTGACCGAGTATCAGTTTATTCCGTTCTAACGATATGCCGCTACATGCCCGATGACGCAAGCTTATCGGGCCTACGCGCCATTGCCCTGCTCAAACCTCCACCACTTAAAGACAAAATCGCAACTCTGAGTTCACAAGAACCTTACACTGCGCCACTATTTTCGCTATGGTTATGCGTAAGCATTGCCGCCAACACCTCGCGGCAATATAATGAGAATTATTATCATTACATATGATTTATAGGAGTGAGAGTATGGCTGTAACTAAGCTGGTTCTGGTACGTCACGGTGAAAGTCAATGGAACAAAGAGAACCGTTTCACCGGCTGGTATGATGTTGACCTGTCTGAAAAAGGCGTAAGCGAAGCAAAAGCAGCGGGTAAACTGCTAAAAGAAGAAGGTTTCAGCTTTGATTTTGCCTACACTTCCGTACTGAAACGCGCTATCCATACGCTGTGGAACGTACTGGATGAACTGGATCAGGCGTGGCTGCCGGTGGAAAAATCCTGGAAACTCAATGAACGTCACTATGGCGCGTTGCAGGGGCTGAATAAAGCGGAAACGGCAGAAAAATATGGTGACGAGCAGGTTAAACAGTGGCGCCGCGGTTTTGCCGTGACGCCGCCGGAACTGACCAAAGATGATGAGCGTTATCCGGGTCACGATCCACGTTATGCCAAACTGAGCGAGAAAGAACTGCCGTTGACCGAAAGTCTGGCGCTGACCATCGACCGCGTTATTCCTTACTGGAACGACACCATCCTGCCGCGTATGAAGAGCGGTGAGCGCGTGATCATCGCCGCTCACGGTAACTCATTGCGTGCGCTGGTGAAATACCTGGATAACATGAGTGAAGATGAGATTCTTGAGTTAAACATCCCGACCGGCGTGCCGCTGGTGTATGAGTTCGACGAAAACTTCAAGCCGCTCAAACATTACTATCTGGGCAACGCTGACGAAATCGCCGCGAAAGCGGCTGCCGTGGCGAATCAGGGTAAAGCGAAGTAATCACCTTTGCCGGATAGCGGTATAACTGCCTTATCCGGCCTACGAGCAATGGGTAGGCCGGATAAGCGCAGCGCCATCAGGCAACAGCGATCACGCCGTCCAGCACCACCTGCAATTTCCCCTGCGAACAGCGCTCCACGCGTCCTCGTACCCGGTACACTTCAGCCAGACGCTCCGCAGTAATCACCGTCTCCGGCGCGCCGCTGGCGACCAGCCTGCCGTCTTTTAGCATCAGGACATGGTCACCATGACGCAGTGCAACATTAATGTCATGCGCCACGACTATCGTTACCCTATTTTGCGCCTGGGTATCCCGACGCACGAGATCCATTACGTGAAACTGATAGTTTAAATCCAGCGCGCTGAGCGGCTCATCCAGCAACAGAAGTTCAGGGCGACGAATCAGCGATTGCGCCAGACCCACTAACTGCCGCTGACCGCCGGAAAGCTGGTCGAGATACTGCAACGCCAGATGCGTTATGCCCAATTGCTCAAGGATAGCCAGTATCTGCGCTCTGCCCTGCGCATTGTCTCTGCCGCCTGATGCCCGCAGTACCACGATAATCGACTCCAGTACATGCAGATGTACGCCCTGCGGTAATGACTGCGGCAAAAACACAACTTTCTGCGCCCGCTCGGCAAACGATAACGACATGAGATCTTCGCCATCAAGCAGCGCCTCGCCGTCGGCGTTATTCAGCCCGGCCAGCGAACGTAGTAACGTCGATTTACCACAGCCGTTCGGCCCCAGCAAAATGGTAATTTTCCCGCGCGGCAGTAAGGGAACGTTGAGATCTGCAATAACCGGCTGAGTGGAATAGCCGGCGCTAAATGAGCGGAGCATTAACCCGCGCATCAGAGACTCCCCCGATGTCGCAATACAATGCTTAAAAAGAACGGAACCCCGACCAGCGAGGTGACAATCCCCACCGGCACCATGACGCCCGGAATACTATTTTTCGCCGCAATAGAGGCCAGCGATAACACCAGCCCGCCTATCAGCACGCTGCCCGGAAGGTAGAAACGGTGATCTTCCCCCAAAAGTATTCGCGCAATGTGCGGCGCAACGAGACCAATAAAACCAATCGGCCCGACGAAAGCTACCGCCAGCGCTGATAACAAGCTGATACGCAACAATGACAGCAGGCGTAAACGGCGGACATGAACCCCAAAGCTCATCGCCCTCTCTTCGCCCAGACGTAATGCCGTGAGTTGCCAGGCGCTTCGTAACGCGCAAAAAAGCACAGCAATAAACACCACGGCCAGTACGCCCAATTTTTCCCACGACGCACGGACCAGGCTCCCCATCGTCCAGAATACCAGCCCCTGCAGCGTATCTTCATCAGCCACAAACTGCATAATGGCGACCAACGCGTTAAAGGTGAATACCAGCGCAATACCGAACAACACCACTCCGGATGCGGCGACGCCTGTCCAACGGGTAATACCGTCCAGGAGTAACGCGGATAAAAGCGCAAAGATGAACGCATTGGCCGGGATAAACCAGGCGGCAGGAATACCGGGAATACCGATCCCCAACACAATCGCCAGCGCAGCGCCAAAAGCCGCCGCGGACGATACGCCGAGGGTAAACGGCGTCGCCAGCGGATTATTTAAAATGGTTTGCATTTCGGCGCCCGCTAACCCTAACGCCATGCCTACCAGCAGCGCCATCAGGGCATAGGGTAAACGAATATCCCAGACAATAACGTGTATGCCCGCATTCACCTTTTCCGGTTGAAAAAGCGCCTGCCATAGCGCACTGAGCGGTAAACCCGAAGACCCACAGGTTACATCCACCATCAGTGAAGCCATCATCGCCAACGCAATAGCTAACATGAGCACAGCCCGTTTGCGTATGATCTGGCGATAGCGCGGAATGACGGGCGTGGAAGCGAGAGCGGGGGCTAAAAGTGATTTGTCCTGACAGGTCATGGCTCGGGCTACGTTATTAATCAGAGGAGAATTATAGCGCCGAATTATTTCGTTATATATTTATTTATATTTCGATTGATGACACGGTGGCCTATCTCACCGGTTTCCAATAAACATCCTCCGGCATAGCCCTGTCTCTTGATCAGATCTCCTGATCAAGACACAGGGCCTGGCTGGGGGGTTTCCATAGACAAAAAAAGCGTGGAGCCATCCACGCTTGAGGCTGCTGACAACGTGTAACCAGGTGGCAATGTTCCAACCACGGACCTACAAAAAGTACGTAATCTGTTGATATTCTCGTTTCGTAAGTCAGGCAAAGCGCTAGCTGCCTCTCGCAGAAATACCAACACAACAGATAATTGTCAGCAGTCCTCATTTTTCAGTCAGCAAATATCGGTCCGGCAGGGAATTTCGCCAGAAACCCGGTGACGGCCAGCAGCGACCACAGCCCGGGCCACTCAATCTGGCGCTCTCGCAGTTCATCATCCAGCGTCATAAGCGCAAACTCACCTTTATCGCCCAGCACGCCGCCCTGCCAGAGCAGCCGCTGCGCCTGCTGCCGCGCCCAGGGGGAATCGCTCTTCCAGGCCAGCAGGTGCAGCAGAGCCTGCTGCAGGCAGACACCGTGAGAATGTTGATCCCGCAACAGCCGCCGGTAAACCGGCAGCGATATGCTGCGCACGGTATAAAAACCGCTGCGGGTTTCGCTGTCAACATCTGCCATGCCAGCACAGAACTGACTGGCCAGGTCACATAAACGATTGTGCGTCAGCGGCTGGCGCAGGGCATCCAGACGACCTGCTGCGGCACACAGCAGCCCGCTCCTTTGCCGTTCTTGTGGCAGCGAATCAGGCAAAACCGCTACCGTTTCAGCCGCCCCGGCCTGCGCATGCTGTATGCCCGCGTCATAACAACGGACAAAGAAATCATGGCTGCCACGGACGATTGACGGGTGCGCCAGCAGATTCAGCGCCGGGTGCAGTTGTTCAAGCTCGTCCAGTGACGCCAGCGTATAATTGACAACCACATCTTTTGTCGACGCCCGGCCTTCCGGACGAAATGCTATGGTTTCATTCATCAAAGTCTCCTTATGGGACATTCCCGGAGGCGATGCTGCGCATCTGTCCGGGCTACAGATCCATGCAATCCGGTAGCCCGGACAGACGCAACGCGCCGCCTCCGGGAAACGAACAGATTTACATCGCCAGCACGTACTTGAGCATCACGCCGGCGGCTATCGCCGAGCCAATCACCCCCGCCACGTTCGGCCCCATCGCGTGCATCAGCAGGAAGTTCTGCGCGTCTGATTCCAGCCCCACTTTGTTCGATACGCGGGCTGCCATCGGCACCGCCGACACCCCCGCCGAACCGATAAGCGGGTTGATTTTGTTCTTACTGCACAGGTTCATCAGCTTCGCCATCAGCACCCCGGCCGCCGTCCCGATACCAAAGGCAATCACCCCCAGTAGCAGAATGCCCAGCGTCTGCGGCTGCAGGAACTTGTCCGCCACCAGCTTCGCGCCCACCGACAGCCCGAGGAAGATGGTCACGATGTTAATCAGCCCGTTCTGCACCGTGTCGCTCAGACGCTCCACCACGCCGCTTTCACGCATCAGATTGCCAAAGCAGAACATCCCCAGCAGCGGTGCGGCGTCCGGCAGCAGCAGCGCCACCAGCATGAGCAACACCACCGGGAAGAGGATTTTTTCCCGCTTACTCACCGTGCGCAGCTGCACCATGCGGATTTTCCGCTCCGTCTCCGTGGTCAGCGCTTTCATAATCGGCGGCTGGATTAACGGCACCAGCGCCATATACGAGTACGCCGCCACCGCGATGGCCCCCAGCAGCTCCGGCGCCAGCTTGCCCGACAGATAAATCGCCGTCGGGCCGTCCGCGCCGCCGATAATGCCGATGGCCGCCGCCTGCGGCAGGGTGAAGGCAATCAGGCCGAAGTAGTTCAGCGTCAGCGCCCCCAGCACCGTGGCGAAGATGCCGAACTGCGCCGCCGCCCCCAGCAGCAGGGTGCGCGGATTCGCCAGCAGCGGGCCAAAGTCGGTCATCGCGCCCACGCCCATGAAGATGACCAGCGGCGCGACACCGGAGCCAATCGCCACTTTATAGAACAGCGCCAGCACCCCCGGCGTGTAGCCCATGTCCACCGCCAGGTTCTCCATCTGGCTCTGCACCGACGGCAGCGCCAGCGCTAATGCCTCTTTAATGGCGTGCACGTCCGGCGCGCAGTTAAGCTTCGCGGCAATCACCGCCAGCTGCCCGGCGTCGTGATGCGCCAGCAGGCTTTCCAGCGCGGTCAGCGCCATGCCCGCTTCCGGGATGTTGGAGAGCAGCCCGCCGAAGCCAATCGGCAGCAGCAGCAGCGGCTCGAACTTCTTCGCAATCGCCAGCCACAGCAGCAGCAGGCTGACCAGCAGCATGATGGCCTGGCCTGCGCCAAGGTGCATCAGCCCCATGCCCTGAAGCAGGGCGTTCAGACTTTCCATTTCAGTTCTCCGTTACGCCAGCGTCATCAGGGTGTCGCCCACGGAGACGGCGTCCCCGGACTTCACCGCGATACCGCGGACGGTGCCGGCCTGCGCGGCGCGGATTTCGGTTTCCATCTTCATGGCTTCCAGAATCAGCAGCACGTCGCCTTCGGCCACGCTCTGGCCCTCGGTGGCAATCACCTTCCAGATGTTGCCCGCCAGCGGCGCGGTGACCGGTGTGCCTGCGCCTGCCGGGGCGGCAGCCTGAACCAGTGCGGAAGACGGGGTGGCAGCAGTGAGCTGGCTGATATCGCCGCCGTCGCTGACCTTCACCACAAAGGCTTTGCCTTCCACTTCCACGGTGTAGATACCGGAAGCGGCAGGCTTCTCTGCTTTTGCCACCGGCTGCGCGGCTTCCGCCTGCGGCAGTAGCTCAAACGCCGCCGGGTTGTGGCGGTTTTCGAGGAATTTGAGGCCGATTTGCGGGAACAGCGCCACGGTGAGCACGTCGTCGATGGCGTTTCCCGCCAGAGTGATGCCCTTCTCCTGCGCCTGGCGCCTGACGTCCGCTTCCAGTTCAGCCAGTTCCGGTTTGAGTAAATCCGCCGGGCGGCAGGTCACCGGAGCGCCCCCTTCCAGCACGCGGGCCTGTAGCGCGGCGTTGACCGGCACCGGAGTGTGGCCGTATTCGCCCTTCAGTATCCCGGCGGTTTCCTTCGCGATGGTTTTGTAGCGTTCGCCGGTCAGCACGTTGAGCACCGCCTGGGTGCCGACAATCTGCGAGGTCGGGGTCACCAGCGGGATAAAGCCGAGGTCCTCGCGCACGCGGGGGATTTCCGCCAGCACCTGGTCGAGTTTGTCCGCCGCGTTCTGCTGCTTCAGCTGGCTTTCCAGGTTGGTGAGCATTCCGCCCGGCACCTGGGCCACCAGAATACGGCTGTCGTAGCCCTTCAGCTGGCCTTCAAAGGCGTGATACTTTTTGCGCACCTCGCGGAAGTACGCGGCGATATTTTCCAGCTTCAGGATATCCAGCCCGGTGTCGTGCTCAGTACCTGCCAACGTCGCCACCAGCGCTTCGGTGGCCGGGTGGCCGTAGGTGGCGCTCATGGAGGAAATCGCCGTGTCCACGCCGTCGACGCCCGCCTCGATAGCCTTCAGCAGGGCCATCTCCGCCATCCCGGTGGTGGCATGACAGTGCAGGTGCAGGCGCACCTCAAAACGTTTTTTGATTTCGCTGACCAGCTCATACGCCGCCATCGGTGTGAGAATGCCGGACATATCCTTGATGGCGATGGAATCGACGCCGGTTTCCAGCAGTTGCTCCGTTAAATCCAGCCAGGTCTGCAGCGTGTGCGCCGGGCTGGTGGTGTAACTCAGGGTCCCCTGGGCATGTGCCCCGTGGCTGCGCACCGCCTGCAGGGCCGCCTTCATATTGCGCGGGTCGTTCATGGCGTCGAAGACGCGGAACACATCCATGCCGTTTTTGACGGCGCGTTCGACAAAGCGGGCGACCACGTCATCGGCGTAGTGGCGGTAGCCGAGCAGGTTCTGGCCGCGCAGCAGCATCTGCAGCGGGGTCTTCGGCATGGCCTTTTTCAGCTCGCGCAGGCGGACCCACGGGTCTTCGCCGAGAAAGCGGATGCAGGCGTCAAAGGTGGCGCCGCCCCAGCACTCCAGCGACCCGTAGCCCACGTCGTCGAGCTGAGCGGCAATCGGCAGCATGTCGTCAAGGCGCAGGCGGGTGGCGAAAAGGGACTGGTGGGCGTCGCGCAGGACGACGTCGGTAATGGCAATGGTCATGGATTCCTCCGTAAATTAAGGGTTAAGGCGGCGATGGTGGTGGATAGCGGCGGCAATCACCGGCTTGAGGCGGGCAAAGTCGTCAGCGGGCGCGGCGGCGGCAGGTGCCGCCTTCGGTACTGGGACCGGTTCAGGGAAGAAACGGTTGACGGCGGCGGACATGCCGCGGATGGCGAAAATCAGCAAGAACAGAAACGCCAGCACGAACCCCATGCCGAGGAACATCAGAGTGAAGCCTTCACCTAATAGCACCGAACTATTCATAATAAAGTCTCAAATTTAATAATCTAAAATAGAAAAGTAATATCAGGCATTAATAGAAGGGATAAAATACCGGTAGTAAAATCATACTAACGATAAAACAAACCAAACTAATCGCCAATCCGGGTTTTAAGAAATCTTTAAATTTAACATTCCCCGGGCCAATAATCATTGAGTTTGCTGGAATAGCCATTGGGGTACAAACAGCAACACTACTCGCAATAAAAACAGCAATAACAACTGCACGAGGGTCTGCGCCAATAGATTGTGCGATAGTCCATCCTACCGGGCATAACAACGTACATGCTGCAGTGTTACTCATTACTTGAGTCAAAGCCCATGTAAGTATCCACAATGACGCCATAATAATCATAACGCCAGAATCTCCGGTTACTGAAATAACGGCATTGGCAATCATTTCTCCAGCACCAGTAGAATTAAGCGCGGCACCTAAAGGCATCATAAACGCAAGCATGAAAACAGTTAGCGTTTCAAAAGAATTAAAAGTTTCCTTTTGTGTTAAAACGCCAGCGAATACAAGAACAATAGCCGCACAACATGCAATAATATGCATTGGAGGCAGAAACTTAATATAATCAGTTGCCACCATTCCAGCGATAGACAGAATAAAAACGGCTAAAGTTAAATTTCTATGCCAGGCCGGAATTTGGCTATAATCCATTTGAGAATCAGATTGTGTATTTCCATCACGATCTGCGATGAGTTTTGAACCGAAGAAATAGAGAAATATAGAGCATGCAATCAGCAAAGGAATACCAATTTTAGCGTATTCGAAAAATGGCACCGACAGACTTCCCTTACTAAAAGTTTCAATAGTATTTTTAGCAATCAGATTTCCTGGCGAACCGATAATAGAAATGTCAGCACCGATTGTTGCCCCAAAAACCAGAGGCATAAGAAGTTTAATAGGCTTAATCTGACTACTGGCGGCAATACCTAAAACAATAGGAATTAGCACAGCAACTGTTCCGCTATTAGAAACAAAGGCAGACATAACTCCACCAATAAGAAAAATCAATACACTAAGGCTTCTTTCTGTTTTAGCATATTTTAGTAAAATTTTACTTGATTGCCATGCCAAACCTGTTTTAAAAAATGCCGCACCGAGTACACACATGGCGACGATAAGAATAACATTCGCATTTACGATTGAAGCAAAAATATCCTTAGCATCGATAACACCGGTAAAATAAAGTGCCATTGGGACCATAAACGCAACTAATCCCATAGGAAGACGATCGCTAACAAAGATAATTATTGCAACCACTAAAACCAACAAAGTAATAATCGCTGGTGACATGTATACGTCCTTATATTATTAGGGTACAAAAACAACTCATTACAGTCATGAATACAACTGCAACAAGCATAAATCACATGTTATACTAAAATTACATCTAATTAATTTCTATTGAGAAAGAATACACTCACATAAATAACAACACTTACCCGACAAAGGCATAACATATTCTTACTGCTTTTGTTTCTGTTTAATCAAATAATTTCCTCTTAAAATCTGTCTGTGTATAATGCTACTTATATAAATGAAACTCATCCAATGCTAATAAGGTTGCAGCTTATGCAATATCGGCATCACCTCGAACTAACATGGCTCGAAGACTGTCTGGCTCTAAAAGAAACGTTGAATTTCTCAAAAGCGTCTGCCTCAAGATATGTGACTCAACCCGCATTTAGTCGTCGGATACAATCTCTCGAAGAATGGGTGGGGACGCCCCTTTTTGAAAGAAGTAAACGGGGAGTCACCCTTACCAAGGCCGGAGAAGTATTTACAGACCAGCTTCCCGAACTGATCCACTCCTTGTACACATTGAAAAGTGATACCCTTGAGGCTGCAGGTAATAAACAACCTAGTCTTGTTTTTTCAGCAACGCATGCTTTGTCTTTCTCTTTTGTACCGCATTTGTTAAAACAGAGTGATAAAATTGCAAAATTTGGTTCATTTCGTCTTTTATCTGACTCATTGAATGCGTGCGAAAAAATGATGCGGCAGGGAGATTCACAATTTTTGCTGTGTCACCATCACCCACATATGCATCTAAATTTAAATAAAAATAACTTTATGAGCATTCGTCTTGGGTTTGATACATTAATTCCATTCAGTAAACCAGACTCAGAAACGTTAAAACCGTTGTGGAATATAAATAATAAGATTCAATTCCCTTACCTTTCTTTTTCATCACAATCAGGTCTGGGAAGAATAATAGCAAATACAGCGTCTATTAACAGAATTACCCATAATATAAATGTTGCCTTTGTGGCCGATCTGGCTGCAACACTATTGGCAATGGTCAGATCTGGCGATGGTGTTGCCTGGATACCTCAAAGCCTTGCCAGGCAAGATATAGAGGCTAAAACTATTGTTACTGCAGCGGAAAAAGAAAGCAATTTATGGGTCCCCATAGAAATAAGACTTTATAGACCAGCCAAGAGAATGCCTCCAGATGCCGAAGAGCTATGGGAAATTTTTGTTGAAGAACAAATATAATTATTTAATTGTAAAATGTTCTTTAATATAATCCTCAATGAATTTAATTAACGCTCTGGTTGCATATGATAAATATTTATCTTTCTTCCAGGCCAAACCAATCGTAACATAAGTCGGCTCAGTCATGGCCTTGGTTATTACTTTTTCGGCTTTAAGATCGACAGCGTCCAAAATGAAAGAAATTCCTTCATTTTTAGCAACCAGATCTATGTCGGTTTGAACCCTGTTTGATGATAGAAAAATATGTGTATGAATTCCTCGCTTTGTACATTCTTCAATAATCGTTTTTCTATGCCAGGAATCTTTTTTCATTAGTATCAATGGCTCATATTGTAGATCTTCCCAATCGATACTATCCTTTTTTGCCAGGGGATGTTTATCTGACATACATACCACGTGCTGCTGAGTCATTAATGGTACCGTAACTAATTCTTTTGGACAGTCATTAATAATAACAATAGCAAGATCCAGCTCTCCAGCAGAAAGTTTATCATGTAAACCAAAAGTCCCCTCTTCAACAAGAGAGAGTTCCATCTCTGGATAAATCTCTCGGAAATGCTTGAAGAGCGGTGAAAAAAGAAACAAACTTATCATCGGTGGGATCCCCAAAGTTACTATGCCACCATTTTCATTACGATAATCTTTCATTTCCGCTACGCTATTTTTTAACGCAATAAGGATAGGTTCAATTTTTTGTAAGAAAAACATGCCCTCCTCAGTAAGGACAAGTTTATTTTTCTTTCTGTCAAATAATGTCACCCCTAATTCAGTCTCTAACTTCTTAATAGCAATGGTGATATTAGGTTGAGAAACAAAATGCCGCTCAGCAACTCTGGTTAAGTTACCTAACAAAGAAGCGCTTACAAAATATTCTAATTGTCTAATTTCCATCTATTTTCCACTACTATAAATAAAATTTATCATTTAATAAAAATAACATATTTCCTTCCTACAATGAATACGAATATCATGAAAATGTGATCAATGGATAAAACAATGCAACATAGCACTGGAGGGAGTATGAGTCGTATATTAAATACAGAAATTATCATTCCGGTTATCGAAAAACTTGTAAAAAAAGCTTGTTATGAACTGGATGATAATCTCATGTGTTCTTTTCGTAAAGCATATGATAAAGAAGAGTCAAAGATCGGCAAGGAAACCATTAAGATATTAATTGATAATGGAGAGTATGCAAAAAAAGAACAACTTGCATGCTGCCATGATACCGGCACTTGTATCGTTATAATGGAAATTGGACAACATGTATGCTGGGAAGGTAAGCCGCTTAAAGATCAGGTGAACCAGGGTGTTCGCCAGGGCTATGAAAATGGATACTTAAGAAAATCCATGGTTGCAGATCCATTAGAACGTATTAATACTAATGATAATACTCCTGCAATTTTACATACTGAAATTGTTGATGGTGACCGAGTGACAATTACCGTTATGCCAAAGGGCGGCGGTAGCGAAAATATGGGAACTTTTAAAACATTGCTTCCCGGCGATGGTATTGATGGTATAAAAGATTTTGTTCTGGAAACTGTCCGTCGTGTAGGAGGCAATCCATGCCCTCCTTATATTATTGGTATCGGCGTTGGCGGTACAATGGATCACTGTTCGTGGATGGCGAAGAAAGCATTATTACGCCCTCTTGGTGAGTTCAATGCTAAACCACTTTATGCCCAGCTCGAAGCTGAATTATTAGAGGCCGTGAATAATACAGGGATCGGCCCTTTAGGTATGGGCGGGCGTATTACGGCGTTAGGCGTGCATGTCGATTACTATCCTTGCCATATCACTGCACTGCCAGTCGCAATCAATTTCCAATGTAATGCAAGCCGCCACGCTAGTGAAATCATTTAATACCTGGAGAAGCTATGATGGAATTAACATTACCATTGACTAAAGAGAAAGCGAAAACTCTTAAGGTCGGCGATATATTATTTCTCACTGGATTTGCTTACACCTGCCGTGACGCCGCGCATAAAAAAATCGAAGTAGCGCTTAGTAACGGAGAAAAATCACCGGTCGATTTTCAAAATCAAACGATTTACTATGCTGGCCCCTGCCCTGCCAGACCTGGTTTACCTATTGGCTCCAACGGCCCTACAACGGCCGCGCGTATGGACCCATTTGTAGAAATGATGTTTCAACAAGGGGCAACTGCGTTTCTTGGCAAAGGCGATCGTGCTGATTATGTCGCTGAGCTTTGTAAAAAATACGGTGGGGTTTCGCTACTCGGGATTGGAGGAGCGTCTGCAATTAATACAAAACATGTTAAATCAGTAGAAATTGTTGCCTACGAAGAATTAGGAACAGAATCCATTAAGAAGTTATATTTTGACCGCTATAGAGTCATTGTAGGAATTGATTCGGAAGGAAATACTCTCCAGAAGCAGGAAGTACCCAAGTACGCCAAATAATAATACATTAATATTGGCAATATCGGTCCGGTAGGCTGTTACCGGACCGATATGTTTTCTATCCTGCACTTCACCACAGGATAGAAACTAAACTTAGCCGCGACGGGCTTTTACCGCTGCCGACAACTGACGAAGCAGCGCATCGGTATCTTCCCAGCCAATACAGGCGTCAGTAATGCTTTTACCGTAGGTCAGCGGCTGACCGCTTTCCAGACTCTGGTTTCCTTCTACCAGATGACTCTCTACCATCACGCCAATAATCGCTTTTTCACCGCCCGCTATCTGCTGACAGACATCGGCGCAAACCTCCATCTGCTTTTGAAATTGCTTACAGGAGTTGGCATGGCTGAAATCGATCATGACCTGCGGCGTCAGTCCCGCTTTGGTGAGGCCTTCTTTCACCTCAGCAACATGCTGCGCGCTATAGTTTGGCGCTTTACCGCCGCGCAGAATGATATGGCAGTCGCCGTTGCCGCTGGTATTCACAATCGCCGAATGACCCCATTTAGTGACGGAGAGGAAGCAATGCGGCGCGCCGGCGGCGTTGATGGCGTCAATGGCGACTTTAATCGTGCCATCAGTACCATTTTTAAAACCGACCGGACAAGAGAGGCCAGACGCCAGTTCGCGATGAACCTGGGATTCAGTAGTCCGCGCGCCAATGGCGCCCCAGCTCATCAGATCGGCCAGATATTGCGGCGTGATCATATCGAGGAATTCGCCGGCGGCAGGCAGGCCGCTGTCGTTAATATCCAGCAGCAGTTTGCGCGCAATACGCAGACCGTCGTTAATCTGGAAACTGTTATCCATATGCGGATCGTTAATCAGCCCTTTCCAGCCGACGGTGGTACGCGGTTTCTCAAAATAGACGCGCATGACAATTTCAAGCTCGCCTTGAAGCTCATCACGTAGCGCCAGCAAACGGGCGGCATACTCTTTCGCCGCTGCCGGATCATGAATTGAACAAGGACCGATCACCACCAGCAGACGATCGTCATTGCCTTTGAGAATTTTATGGATGGCTTTGCGCGCGTGAGCAACGGTATTCGCTGCATTTTCCGTAGCGGGAAACTTTTCCAGCAGCGCGACCGGAGGTAATAACTCGTTGATTTCTTTAATGCGTAAATCGTCGTTCTGATAATTCATGTTTATTCCAGTGTTGCCGTACTTATCCCAATGAATGCAATCCCTCCAATCTATCTCTTCAATTAAATAGTGTAAACGGGCTTTTACACTTTGAACGGAATAATCCTGGAATTCAGGAAAAAAACGCACAAATGTAGCGAAAAATGGGATCTAACCTACACTTTTTAACTGTAACCACTCTGTTTATGAATTATTGCAAGATTCTCTGCTGCGTTAACCCGCGGCGGCGAACGTTTTTTATCCCTTATTTGAGGATTTGACTGACACGTGCACTGTTGGAAGAGGTTATCCGACATATCCACCATAACAGGAGCATCTTATGAAAATGACAAAACTGACTACGCTTTTACTCACCGCTACCCTCGGCCTTGCCAGCGGCGCAGCGTTAGCTGCTGAATCTAACGCGCAATCCAGTAATGGCCAGGCGAACTCGGCGGCAAATGCCGGTCAGGTTGCCCCGGACGCCCGCCAGAATGTAGCGCCGAATGATGTGAATAACAACGACATCAATACCAACGGCAATACTAACAGCACGATGCAGCATCCAGACGGTTCAACCATGAATCATGACGGAATGACCAAGGATGAAGAGCATAAAAATACCATGTGTAAAGACGGTCGCTGCCCGGATATTAATAAAAAAGTGGAAACCGGTAATGGCGTCAATAATGACGTGAATACCAAAACCGACGGTACCACACAGTAATGCAGAAAAAAGTCTGATAACGGGAGAGCTTTCGCTCTCCTTTTTATTTTGTCAGCGAAAAATCAGTATGATGTCTACAGTATTGATGAGAATAACAAAGGAATGACGTTATGGCGCACTCACACTCTCATGCCGATTCACACCTGCCGAAAGATAATAATGCTCGTCGCCTGCTTTTCGCCTTTATCGTCACTGCCGGATTTATGCTCCTTGAGGTGGTGGGCGGGATACTCTCCGGCTCTCTGGCGTTGTTGGCGGATGCGGGACATATGCTCACCGACGCGGCGGCCCTTCTCTTTGCGCTGCTGGCGGTTCAATTCTCCCGTCGTCCCCCGACTGTTCGCCACACTTTTGGCTGGCTAAGACTCACCACTCTGGCGGCCTTTGTGAATGCCATTGCGTTGGTGGTCATTACCCTTCTCATTGTCTGGGAAGCGATAGAGCGCTTTTACACGCCACGTCCGGTGGCGGGCAATCTGATGATGGTGATTGCGGTTGCGGGTCTGCTGGCGAACCTGTTTGCGTTCTGGATTCTCCATCGGGGAAGCGATGAAAAAAACCTGAACGTGCGCGCTGCCGCGCTACATGTGATGGGCGATTTGCTGGGTTCCGTCGGCGCAATAGTCGCCGCGCTGATCATTATCTGGACGGGCTGGACGCCAGCGGACCCGATTCTCTCTATTCTGGTTTCGGTACTGGTGTTACGCAGCGCCTGGCGTTTGTTAAAAGATAGCGTCAACGAATTGCTGGAAGGCGCGCCGGTTTCGCTGGATATTAATGCCTTACAGCGCCATTTAAGCCGGGAAATCCCCGAAGTCCGTAACGTACACCATGTGCATGTCTGGATGGTCGGCGAAAAACCGGTCATGACATTGCACGCTCAGGTCATTCCGCCACACGACCATGATGCGCTGCTGGAACGTATCCAGGATTTTCTGATGCACGAATACCATATTGCGCACGCTACGATTCAGATGGAGTATCAAGTGTGTCACGGCCCGGACTGTCATCTGAATCAGACGCCATCCGGGCATGTTCATCACCATTAACGGGAAAGCGCGCGCGATCCTCGCTCCCGCGCGCTGTTTATCCACAGGCGGCTACCGTTCACGGCGATAAATGTCAGGATCAGATATTCCAGCGACATCGCATAGACGCCCTGCAAAGCAAAAATCACCACACTGATCACGTTGATTACCACCCACAGGAGCCAGTTTTCGACATATTTGCGTGTCATCAGAATCATCGCCGCGATAGACAGCACCATCATGCAAGAGTCCCAGAACGGGAAAGCGTCCGGTTGCAGTACAGGCATTGTCACCTGTAACCCCAGCATCTGCATAATGGCGACGGCCACGCGCGTCAGGACGGCGAATACGGGATCGATATATCGCGTCATCAAACCGATAGCTATCACACATATCGCCAGCCATGCCATTGCTTTTGGCAACGGCAGCCAGCGGATTTTAAGCTCGGCTTGATTATCCTTTGTTTGCCGCGACCACGCATACCAGCCATAAATATTGGCGGCAAAGAAAAAGAGTTGCAGCAACAGGCTGGCATAAAGCTGGATCTGAAAGAAAATAATCGCAAACAGGGTGACGTTAACCAGCCCAAAAAAGTAGTTGCTGATCTTCTCCAGACTGGCAAGCCAAATACAGAGCAGGCCGGCGATGGTTCCTACCGCTTCGATCCACGAGAGATCGTACCCGCCAGCGCCAATCGGAATATGAATCAGTATGTTGTGTGTACTAAAAAAATCCATTCTCTCCCCCAAAGATTTCCGTCTTTACGCCCGAAGTGTAGTCGCAAAATCCAGCATCCGGTTGAGGGGCAGTAATGCGCCCTCGCGTAGCGCCGCATCAACCTGTATTTCATGCGCCGCGCCTCCCTGCTCCAGCCCTTCAGCAATGGCTTTCAGGCCATTCATCGCCATCCACGGACAGTGCGCGCAGCTACGGCAGGTCGCCCCCTCGCCAGCCGTGGGCGCTTCAAGCAGCTCTTTTTCAGGCACCGCCTGCTGCATTTTGTAGAAGATGCCGCGATCGGTCGCCACGATAAGCTGTCTGTGCGGCAGCGTTTTTGCCGCCTTAATAAGCTGACTGGTGGAGCCCACCGCATCGGCCATCTCGACAATGGACTGCGGCGATTCAGGGTGAACCAGAAGAGCGGCATCGGGATAGATTTTTTTTAAACGGGTCAACGCCTGAGTTTTAAACTCGTCATGCACGATACACGCTCCTTGCCAGCACAGTACATCGGCCCCGGTCTGTTTTTGCACGTAATTCCCCAGGTGTCTGTCCGGCGCCCAGATAATTTTTTCCCCCAAACTATCCAGATGCTCAATCAGTTCTACGGCGATACTGGAGGTCACAACCCAGTCCGCACGCGCTTTAACAGCAGCCGAGGTGTTAGCATAGACCACTACGGTTCTGTCAGGGTGCGCATCACAAAAAGCGCTAAATTCGTCTATTGGGCAGCCTAAATCCAGCGAACATTCCGCCGCCAGGGTAGGCATAAGAATGGTCTTTGCCGGGCTGAGGATTTTGGCGGTTTCCCCCATAAACCGTACGCCCGCTACCAGCAGCGTGGATGCGGCGTGCTTCGCGCCGAAACGGGCCATTTCCAGTGAGTCGGAAATACAGCCGCCGGTTTCTTCTGCTAACTGTTGAATTTCCGGATCGGTGTAGTAGTGCGCCACCATGACGGCATTGCGCTCTTTGAGCAACCGCTTGATTTTCTCACGATAAAATTGCTTTTCATCGTCGTTCAACGGCGTTGGTTTCGGCGGGAACGGGTAGATTGCGGCTTGTGGGTCAAACATTACGCTCATCGTGGCTTCTCGTTTTACTGACTTAACGAAACAACCGAATGAAAGCGTAATAAACGCCACAATCGGTTAGTTTGTTTTATATGCTAAACAAGATAGCTGATTCAATAAGGAAAGTCACAATAATTACGTAGCCCCGTATCTGATGGCGGCGTAACGTCTTATCTGGCCTACGTGAGCGGTGCCGTCTGTAGGCCTGATAAGCGCAGCGCATCAGGCAAGACCCAAACCTGCGGCAGGTTCGAATCTTCCATATCGCAGATAGCAAAAAAGCGCCTTTAGGGCGCTTTTTTACATTGGTGGGTCGTGCAGGATGACTCGGCTTCGCCTCGCCCTTCGGGCCGTTGCTGACGCAACGTTATCCTTCACGCTCAACATCTGAGTTTGATGTTAAATTGGTGGGTCGTGCAGGATTCGAACCTGCGACCAATTGATTAAAAGTCAACTGCTCTACCAACTGAGCTAACGACCCCTTGGATAAGGGTTACTGCTTCAATCATTCAGGATGGTGGGTCGTGCAGGATGACTCGGCTTCGCCTCGCCCTTCGGGCCGTTGCTAAAGCAACGTTATCCTTCACGTTCTCTACCAGTTACCACCTTGTATATTGGTGGGTCGTGCAGGATTCGAACCTGCGACCAATTGATTAAAAGTCAACTGCTCTACCAACTGAGCTAACGACCCATACGGGTGCTGCCTGAAAGATTTTACTCGGACCATCTAAAGATGGTGGGTCGTGCAGGATGACTCGGCTTCGCCTTGCCCTACGGGCCGTTGCTGACGCAACGTTATCCTTCACGTTCAACATCTGAGTTTGATGTTAAATTGGTGGGTCGTGCAGGATTCGAACCTGCGACCAATTGATTAAAAGTCAACTGCTCTACCAACTGAGCTAACGACCCGAGTGGTGGGTGATGACGGGATCGAACCGCCGACCCCCTCCTTGTAAGGGAGGTGCTCTCCCAGCTGAGCTAATCACCCGATACTACGCTGGATATTACTGACTAACCGAAGTTAGTGGTGGGTTGTGCAGGATGACTCGGCTTTGCCTCGCCCTACGGGCCGTTGCTGACGCAACGTTATCCTTCACGTTTTATTCTCGTTTCCACCGAACGATTGGTGGGTCGTGCAGGATTCGAACCTGCGACCAATTGATTAAAAGTCAACTGCTCTACCAACTGAGCTAACGACCCACTTTTACGTTGCTTTCGAGTTGTTTAATATCCCGTGGCAACGGCGGCATATATTACTGATTTCAGATTTGAGCGCAACAAAAATTTCGACGCAGAGGGCTCAACTGCTTAGGAATCGCACGACGCGACCAGAAAAAAGGCGTTTTCTGGTCGCATGGTACGCATTACATCGCGTTAAGACGCTTCTGCGCCTGTTTCGCGCCATCAGTGCCAGGATATTTGTTAATCACCTGCTGATAAACCGCTTTCGCTTTTGCCGTATCACCTTTGTCCTGCATGATAACGCCAACTTTGTACATCGCGTCCGCAGCCTTCGGCGACTTAGGATAGTTTTTTACTACCGAGGCGAAATAATAGGCGGCATCATCTTTTTTACCCTTGTTGTAATTCAACTGGCCCAGCCAATAATTGGCGTTCGGCTGATAAGTAGAATCAGGGTATTTCTTGATGAAGTTCTGAAACGCCACAATCGCATCATCCTGGCGAGACTTATCCTGCACCAGCGCAATTGCCGCATTGTAATCGGTATTCGCATCGCCACTTTGTACCGGCGCCCCTGAGGTTGCCGTACCGGCATCCGGGGCGGGGGTCGCAGTGGTTGCCGTCCCGCTCTGGTCACCAGCCGCTGGCTGCGCTGCGCCGCCATTATTTAAGCTCCCCAGCTGCAGCATAATTTGCTTCTGGCGCTCCATCACCTGATTCAGTTGATACTGATTTTCCTGGATTTGGCCGCGCAAAGAATCGATATCAGACTGATTATCGGAGAGCTGCTGCTGAAGTTGGGTTAAAAGCTGGCTGTGAGCGTTAGAGATACGCTCAAGTTGAGTGACGCGGTCTTCGACCGAGCCTGAGCCGACACTACTGATTGGCGCCTGAGCAAAAGCGGCCCAGGGGGCCGCTATGCCAACCAGTAACGACAGACTCAACAGGTGATGTCTGAAGTTACTGCTCATGCAATTCTCTTAGTAAACCAGTACAGCGCGACGGTTCTTAGCGTAAGCCGCTTCGTCGTGGCCCAGTACGGCAGGTTTTTCTTTACCGTAAGAAACGATGGAGATCTGGTCAGCGGAAACGCCTTTACCCTGCAGGTACATTTTAACGGCGTTAGCACGACGTTCGCCCAGGGAGATGTTGTACTCAGGCGTACCACGTTCGTCCGCGTGACCTTCTACGGTGACTTTGTAAGACGGGTTGCTACGCAGGAAGTTAGCGTGCGCATCCAGCATTGCCGCGAAGTCAGAACGGATATCGTACTTGTCGAGATCGAAGTAAACGATGTTGTTCTGCTGCAGCTGCTGCATCTGCAGACGCGCTTGCTCTTCAGACGACATATTGCCGCTACCGTTCGAATCCATACCCGTGCCGGCGCCGTTCAGCATACCGCCTTCGCTACCGTCATTGCTGGCGTTCTTGTTGGAAGAACATGCCGCGATTGCCATAACAGGCAGGGCAATCATCAGGCCCTTCAGCACTTTGTTCAGTTGCATTTCTTTAATTCCTTTAGTAATCAATTAATTATTATCACAGATACGGCGACCAGGCAGGCGATTTCACCTGACCATCAGTTGCCGGAAGACGCGCTTTGAAACGCCCATCTGTAGAAACCAAATTCAGCACAGATCCCATCCCCTGAGAAGAGCTGTAGATTACCATCGTGCCGTTAGGTGCCAGACTTGGCGTTTCATCCAGGAACGTTGACGACAGAACCTGTACGCCCCCCGTCACCAGATCTTGTTTGGCAATGTGCTGCTGCCCGTTATTTGAGCTTACCATTACCATAAATTTACCGTCGCTGCTGACATCCGCATCCTGGTTTTGCGAACCTTCCCAGGTAATACGTTGCGCCGCACCGCCGTTAATGTTCATTTTATACACTTGCGGACGTCCAGCCTGGTCAGAAGTAAAGGCCAGAGTCTGGCTGTCCGGGAACCAGGTCGGCTCCGTATTGTTGCTACGCCCGTCCGTTATCTGACGAATCTGGCCGGAGGCGAGATCCATAACGTACAGGTTCAGACTTCCGGTTTTCGATAACGCGAACGCCAGTTTCGTCCCATCCGGCGAGAAGGCCGGCGCGCCGTTGTGACGCGGGAAGGACGCAACCTGACGCACTGCGCCGTTTGCCAGCGTCTGGATAACCAGCGCGGAGCGACCGCTTTCAAATGTCACGTAAGCCAGTTTTGAGCCGTCCGGAGACCACGCCGGAGACATCAACGGCTGCGGAGAACGGTGCACCACAAACTGATTGTAACCATCGTAATCCGACACACGCAGTTCATACGGGAACTGACCGCCATTAGTCTGTACCACATAGGCGATACGAGTACGGAACGCGCCCTTAATGCCCGTCAGTTTTTCAAAGACTTCGTCACTGGCGGTATGGCCTGCATAACGCAGCCACTGCTTGTTCACTTTATAAGAGTTTTGCGCCAGTACAGTCCCCGGCGCGCCGCCAGTGTCAACCAGCTGATAAGCAACATTGTAGGAACCGTCCGGATTCGGCGTTACCTGCCCAACGACGACGGCATCAATACCCAGCGCAGACCATGCGGTAGGCTGAACTTCCTGAGCGGTGGCTGGCTGCTGCGGCAGTCGGGACCGGTCTAGCGGATTAAATTTACCGCTATTGCGTAAATCTGCCGCCACGATGCCACCGATATCTTCAGGCGCAGCGCCCGGCCCGGCCCATTTAAAAGGCACAACGCCAATCGGTCGCGCCGAGTCCACCCCCTGGGTGATCTCGATACGGACTTCTGCGTGCAGCACTGCCGCCCACAGCATCAGAAAACCAAATGCTACTCGTAATGCCTGCTTCATCATATCTCCCATACCTGGGCCTGCGACCCACGATAATTTAGCAGAATGTTAACAAACTCAAATACACAAAACCACCAGGACCAGTAACAACTCAACTGCTCCAACTTCCATAAAGAAAAGTATCTACAGTTTAAAGTCTAGTTTGGCATCCTTTATTTTCTCATAAACAGCCTGGCTTGGCGGTTTAGGAATTTTCGCGGTTTTTGCCGCCATTAACGCCGCCTGACAAAGCGCCGGATCGCCGCCCTCAGACGTAATGCTTTTTAATGAGCCATCCGGCGCCAGGCTAATATGCAAGACACATTGTTTGCCCTGATACAGGCTCGCATCATACAGACGGCTCTGAATCGCGACCTGAATCTGTTTCGCGTAGGCGCTGATATCAGCGCCTGTCGCCCCACCGTTAGCGCCCGATGTACCGCTATCTTTCGATGGCTGGCCATTCCCTTTCGCGCCGCCGCCGGTTTTCGGCGCATTCTTACCCGAGCTGAGATCGCCAAGCAGATCGTCGACGCCTTCTGCGGCGGCCGCTTTTTCGGCAGCCGCTTTCTTCTTAGCGTCCGCCGCTGCTTTCGCCGCCGCGGCATCCGCTTTCTTCTTCGCCTCCGCCGCCGCTTTCGCCGCCTCGGCATCCGCTTTCTTCTTCGCCTCCGCCGCTGCTTTCGCCGCTTCGGCCTCCGCTTTCTTCTTCGCCTCCGACGCAGCTTTCGCCGCTTCGGCCTCTGCTTTCTTCTTCGCGTCTGCCGCCGCTTTCGCCGCTTCGGCTTCCGCTTTCTTCTTCGCGTCCGCCGCCGCTTTCGCCGCTTCGGCTTCCGCTTTCTTCTTCGCGTCCGCCGCCGCTTTCGCCGCTTCGGCCTCCGCTTTTTTCTTCGCGTCCGCCGCCGCTTTCGCCGCTTCTTCGGCCTGTTGCTGCTGCTGTTGCGCCAGTTTTGCCGCTTCTTCAGCCTGCTTTTGTTGCTCCTGAGCCGCTAAACGTTCTTTCTCAAGTTGTTTCAACCGCTCCTGTTCGGCAGCCTGCTTCTGCTGCAGCTCCTCTGCTTGCTGCTGTTGCAGCTTTTTACGCTCTTCTTCCGCGCGTCTGGCGCTGGCCTGTTGATCCTGCTGACGGTTGTACTGCTGCACAACGGCGCCAGGATCGACCATCACCGCGTCGATAGCGGAACCACCGCCGCCGCCGGCAGAAGCCTCTATATGCTCATCAAACGAACTCCAGATCAGCACTGCAAATAAGATGATATGCAGCACGGCTGAAATAATTATCGCCCGTTTGAGCTTGTCGTTTTGTTCGGTTGCCTTTGACACTCTCGGTTCCCAAAAAACTGTTCGCCTGTTACTCGCCGTCTTTCAAGCCAACGGGACGCAGACTTCAGATTGGCTGCGTCATTAAGCCAACCGATTTTACGCCCGCGCTGTGTAACAAGTTCAGCGCTTTAATTATTTCATCGTACGGCACCTCTTTCGCGCCGCCGATTAAAAAGACTGTTTTCGGATTAGCCTGCAGATGACGCTTTACTTCTGCGATCACCTGTTCAGACGGCAGTTGATCCATTCGATCTTTATCAACCACTACGCTGTATTGCCCTACTCCGGAAACCTCAATAATGACCGGTGGATCGTCGTTACTACTGACCGCCTGCGACTGATTCGCCTCCGGCAAGTCGACCTCCACGCTCTGGGTAATGATCGGCGCGGTTGCCATAAAGATCAGCAGCAACACCAACAGTACGTCGAGTAGCGGTACAATATTGATTTCGGACTTAAGTTCGCGACGACCTCGTCCACGCGTTCTGGCCATGGCTTACCCCTTGTTGCTTTCGCTTACGGTAAACGCCTGGCGGTGCAGAATCGCGGTGAACTCTTCCATAAAGTTGTCGTAATTCAGTTCCAGCTTGTTCACGCGCTGATTCAGTCGGTTGTAAGCCATAACCGCAGGGATAGCGGCAAACAGACCAATCGCCGTGGCAATCAATGCTTCGGCAATACCCGGCGCAACCATTTGCAGAGTCGCCTGTTTCACCGCGCCCAGGGCGATAAACGCATGCATAATCCCCCATACGGTGCCAAACAGACCGATATAAGGACTGATAGAGCCTACCGTGCCAAGAAACGGGATATGCGTTTCCAGCGTTTCCAGCTCTCGGTTCATGGAGATGCGCATCGCACGCGACGCCCCCTCTACCACTGCCTCCGGCGCATGGCTGTTGGCGCGATGGAGCCGGACAAACTCTTTGAACCCGCTATAAAAAATTTGTTCCGAGCCCGACAGACTATCGCGTCTCCCCTGGCTTTCCTGGTACAGACGCGATAGTTCGATTCCGGACCAGAACTTATCTTCAAACGCTTCCGCCTCACGCGCAGCGGCGTTCAGGATACGCGTTCGCTGGATAATGATGGCCCAGGATGCTATTGAAAAACCAATCAAAATCAACATGATAAGTTTAACCAGAAGGCTTGCCTTCAGGAACAAATCAAGGATATTCATGTCAGTCACTGCTTAAACTCCGCGACAATAGACTTAGGAAGCGCACGAGGCTTCATTTTGAGTGGATCAACGCAAACAATCAGAACCTCTGCTTCATTTAGCAGCGTGTTCTCTGCGTTGACAATGCGTTGCGTGAAAACCAAAGCGGTGCCACGCATTGACGTAATTTCTGTTTGAACTTCAAGCATATCGTCGAGCCGCGCAGGCGCATAGTATTCCAGCGTCATCTTGCGCACCACAAAGGCGACCCGCTCCGCCAGCAGCACCTGTTGGCTGAAGTGATGGTGACGCAGCATCTCCGTGCGCGCTCTTTCATAAAAAGCGACATAGCTGGCGTGATAAACCACACCGCCGGCGTCCGTGTCTTCGTAATAAACTCGAATTGGCCATCGAAACATATACTTATTCATCCCTGCAGCCTCTTTGTTGGCGTCATCCGCTTGCCGCCGTAATGCCTCAAGAATGCCGTTGTATATCGCCTTGTATTCACTTTACATCCCGGTAATGCAACAAAAGTAGAGCTTTTAAACGTTGCTACTATACGCGTGGGAATGAGGCTTGGGAATGGGGGGAAGTTAAGGGAGAGTAAAAATATATGGGCTTATGCAAGCCCCTATATTTTTAAGGAGGTTTCTTATTCACAAGAAGAAGAAAATCAGGCCGACGATAAGGACGATATCCGCAAGGAGCGGACAAAAAATCCCTTGCCAGTGTACGGATTCAGGGCGAAACCCCACACCGTGGATTATGCCTGCGCAAACCGCCCACATCAGCAATAATCCGTGCCAGATTTCAAGCGTGCTGGTCCTGGCGGCAAACCGTGACGGGTCCCAGAACATACATCCTGCCAGCACTATCGCCATCACGAAGGAAAGCGCCCTTAAGGGGCGCTTGTCCATTACCGCATACAGTTTTGCGATAATATGGGTCATTAGCTTTCTTCTTGACCGGTTTTACCCGCTTCAACGTGCTCAAGCGCCAGGGCGGTAATGATCCCGAATGCACAGGCAAGAAGCGTTCCCAGAATCCATGCGAAATACCACATTTTAAGCTCCTTACTTTAGTACAGAGAGTGGGTGTTGCTTTCAATATGTTCTTTAGTGATACGACCGAACATTTTCCAGTAACACCAGCTGGTGTAGATCAGAATGATCGGTACGAACACCGCCGCAACCCAGGTCATCAGGTTCAGCGTCATCTGGCTGGATGTCGCATCCCACATGGTCAGGCTGGCATTCATCATCGTGCTGGACGGCATCACAAATGGGAACATAGCGATACCCGCCGTCAGAATAATGCAGGCCAGGGTCAGCGAAGAGAACAGGAATGCCCACGCGCCTTTCTCCATACGGGAAGTCAGGATAGTCAGCAGCGGCAGAACCACGCCCAGAGCCGGAACCAACCACAGGATCGGAGCATTATTAAAGTTCACCAGCCAGGCGCCAGCTTCACGCGCCACTTCTTTAGTCAGCGGGTTAGAGGCGGCATGATGATCAATCGCGGATGTCACGACATAACCATCAATACCATACATTACCCAAACGCCCGCCAGCGCAAAGCACACTAATGTCACCAGCGCCGCAATCTGCGAGGTGGCGCGCGCGCGCAGGTGCAGTTCGCCAACGGTGCGCATTTGCAGGTAAGTCGCCCCCTGCGTGATGATCATCCCTACGCTTACGATACCCGCCAGCAGACCAAACGGGTTCAGCAACTGGAAGAAGTTACCGGTGTAGTACAGACGCAGATACTCATCTACATGGAACGGTACGCCCTGCAACAGGTTGCCAAAGGCCACGCCAATCACCAGCGGCGGCACAAAGCTACCGATGAACACGCCCCAGTCCCACATGTTGCGCCAGCGCGGGTCTTCAATCTTGGAACGGTAATCAAAACCGACCGGACGGAAGAACAAAGACGCCAGCACCAGGATCATCGCCACATAGAAACCGGAGAACGCCGCAGCGTAAACCATCGGCCAGGCAGCAAACAACGCGCCGCCCGCGGTGATCAACCACACCTGGTTACCGTCCCAGTGCGGGGCGATAGAGTTAATCATAATTCGACGTTCGGTGTCGTTACGACCGAGGAAACGGGTGAGCATCCCCACCCCCATGTCGAACCCATCGGTGACGGCGAAACCAATTAGCAAAATGCCAACCAGCAGCCACCAGATAAAACGTAGTACTTCATAATCGATCATTTGACGACTCCTGTCTTAGCGTGCCGGCTGAGAAGTCACGGTGGACTGCTCAAAGTGATAGCGACCGGTTTTCAGGCTGCTTGGGCCAAGGCGTGCAAATTTGAACATCAGGAACAATTCTGCCACCAGGAACAGGGTATACAGGCCGCAAATCAGGAACATGGAGAACAGCAGATCGCCCACGGTCAGCGATGAGTTCGCCACGGCTGTCGGCAACACTTCGCCGATCGCCCACGGCTGACGACCATACTCGGCGACGAACCAACCTGCTTCAACCGCAATCCACGGCAGTGGAATACCGTACAGCGCCGCGCGCAACAGCCATTTTTTCTCACCGATGCGGTTACGAATCACGCTCCAGAAGGAAAGTGCGATGATCGCCAGCAGCAGGAAGCCGCACGCCACCATGATACGGAAAGCGAAGTACAGCGGCGCAACGCGAGGAATGGAATCTTTCGTCGCTTGCTGGATCTGCGCTTCGGTCGCGTCAGTCACATTAGGCGTATAGCGTTTCAGCAGCAGGCCGTAACCGAGATCTTTCTTCATGCTGTTAAACTGGTCGCGAACGGCCTGGTCGGTAGAACCGGCGCGCAGCTGCTCCAGCAGTTCATAGGCTTTCATCCCGTTACGGATACGCTCTTCATGCTGAACCATGAGATCTTTCAGGCCAATAACCGGCGTGTCCACGGAACGCGTAGCGATAATGCCGAGCGCATAAGGGATCTGAATCGCCAGATGGTTTTCCTGTTTGTCCTGGTCAGGAATGCCGAACAGGGTAAAGGAGGCCGGAGCAGGTTGCGTTTCCCATTCAGCTTCAATCGCAGCGAGCTTGGTTTTCTGCACATCGCCCATTTCGTAACCGGATTCGTCACCGAGTACGATAACGGACAGTACGGCAGCCATACCGAAGCTGGCAGCAATAGCAAAGGAGCGTTTAGCAAAGGCGAAGTCACGACCTTTCAGCATGTAGTAAGCGCTGATACCGAGGATGAACATCGCGCCGGTGACATAGCCGGACGCCACAGTGTGAACAAATTTCACCTGTGCTACCGGGTTCAGTACCAGTTCAGAGAAGCTCACCATTTCCATACGCATGGTTTCGAAATTGAAATCCGCAGCGATTGGGTTTTGCATCCAGCCGTTCGCTACCAGAATCCACAACGCGGAGAGGTTGGACCCCAGAGCCACCAGCCAGGTGACGCACATATGCTGAACTTTACTCAGACGATCCCAGCCGAAGAAGAACAGACCTACAAAGGTGGATTCGAGGAAGAAGGCCATCAAACCTTCGATGGCCAGCGGCGCACCGAAGATGTCCCCAACATAGTGGGAGTAGTACGACCAGTTTGTCCCGAACTGGAACTCCATGGTCAAACCGGTAGCCACACCCAGAGCAAAGTTGATACCAAACAACTTGCCCCAGAACTTGGTCATATCTTTATAAATCTGTTTGCCGGAAAGGACGTATACCGTTTCCATAATGGCCAGCAGGAACGCCATACCGAGCGTTAGCGGCACAAACAGGAAGTGGTACATCGCGGTCAAGGCAAACTGTAAGCGCGACAGTTCGACTATATCTAACATCATGACTCCTTGCTCATCGCATGAAGACTCCGAGAGTGAACCCCGTTAGAAAGGGTCACACGCATGCCCCAATACAAATTTATTTGCGGCCTTCCATCGTACTATCCCCTCGGGAAGGAAACAGTAATGATGAAAAGTTACAAACATGTTAATAAAAAACCCAAATTGATCCCGCAAATATATTACGCCGTAAAACCCTTACAATAAACAGGTTTTTAGTGGGTCAGATTTGCTTTTTTCGACAGCGATCAATTTATGGCTAATCTATCGCTTTTCAGGGAATTTGATCACGGACAATTTAACCAGTTTTGATGCTCTTTTCCAACATTTAAATATTGATTAAAATCAATTTTTGAAGTTAATGTTAATAATGTTTATTCATTGAATGCATGGTGAATTTTTTGTTAACTTTTTGTTTTTGCAAAGAGTAATTTCAAACCCCCTGTAAAAAGAGGCTTATTCGATAAGGCTAAACATTTTGTGCGTTTTTTACTGCCCCGCATCCAGTAAAAAACATTCCACATTGATGTTCAATTATTGCTAAATAGCTCACAGATTTTTTCTGCAGATTATCAACACTTATTATTTTATACATTTAGTCTATTTTTATTTTACTTATAATTAACACCGCAAAGAAACTATCTCATTGCACACGCGCCATCATCCCACCGTGATTACCCTGCCCCAACTTCCCTTTCCCGACGACTAACGGCCAGGATCATCTTGCCAGGTTATCGCCTTAATTATCGCTAATAAGCTTTCCAGATAGCCAGAAACAAACATTTTATTCGCTACTTTTTCTTTATTTCAATAACACCGTATTTACCTCTCTATAATTATTATAGCGAAGATTCTGTTATCACCTTCACAGATTCACCCTCAATTTCTACGTCACTCATAGTGATAATTCTGTTTATTCGCAGCCATAAATACCCTTTAAACATGATTAATCACGAACGAATAGTGTCAATAAGTTCTTAATAATTTTTAAAGTTAACCTCTTTTAACCAGCAAAAGTTCATATAATTTATTAAACGATATCTTTAATACTTCAGGGAAATAATGCCGGTACTCTTATGATTAAAATAGCTGTTTTATTCTGCCATTAAACAAGCAGTCTGTGTAAGCGCGATACATCTGAGGAGACATGTAGTTCGCGCTCAGGCAAACATGCGCGGCCACAGAGTCAAGCGTCAATTTACTATAGAGGTTAGCGTCAACATAGTGTAATGCTGCAATGCGTTTTTTTCATGGCGGAAAGCGCATAATCCGTCTCCAGTGAGGTCGGCAGGTATTTCACTAAGACAGCATCTGTATTTGCTGCAAAAGAGTTAACCGGCAAACTGAGTAAATTTACTGCCGCTGCCAGACGGTTATTATCAATTATTTTTAGACTCCACCATGTTTTTTTAATGAGGCATTATTTTCCTATAGTTCAATATTTACAAAGCCAATAATTTTATATCCCGGATGCTTCACCCGTACTTTGCCACAAACAATAAAGCCATAAAAAAGGCCACCGTAAAGGTGGCCAACCATGTCGAAAACGGACATTTATCTGTTCCCGCAGGAACAGCGAGTTTTATTTTATAATTGCTTTCAGCGCTTCGCCGATATCGGCCAGGCTGCGAACGGTTTTCACGCCCGCGGCTTCCAGCGCGGCGAATTTTTCATCCGCAGTGCCTTTACCACCGGCAATGATGGCGCCCGCGTGGCCCATACGCTTGCCTTTCGGCGCGGTAACACCCGCGATATAGCCAACAACCGGCTTGGTCACGTGGTCTTTAATGTAAGCCGCCGCTTCTTCTTCTGCGCTACCGCCGATCTCGCCGATCATCACGATCGCTTCAGTCTGCGGATCTTCCTGGAACAGTTTCAGAATGTCGATGAAGTTAGAGCCCGGAATCGGGTCGCCGCCGATACCCACGCAGGTGGACTGGCCGAAACCGTAGTCGGTGGTCTGCTTAACCGCTTCATAGGTCAGCGTGCCGGAACGGGAAACGATACCCACTTTACCCGGCTTATGAATGTGACCCGGCATGATGCCGATTTTGCATTCGCCCGGGGTGATCACACCTGGGCAGTTCGGGCCGATCATGCGTACGCCCGCTTCGTCCAGCTTCACTTTCACGGTCAGCATATCCAGCGTCGGAATACCTTCGGTGATGGTGATAATCAGTTTGATGCCTGCGTCGATCGCTTCCAGAATGGAGTCTTTGCAGAACGGCGCTGGCACGTAGATAACGGATGCGGTCGCACCGGTAGCTTCTACCGCTTCGCGCACGGTGTTGAACACCGGCAGACCCAGATGCGTGGTGCCGCCTTTGCCCGGCGTTACGCCGCCGACCATTTGCGTACCGTAAGCAATCGCCTGTTCGGAGTGGAAAGTCCCCTGGCTACCGGTGAAGCCCTGGCAGATAACCTTGGTATCTTTATTAATTAAAACGGACATTATTTCCCCTCCACTGCGGCAACAACCTGCTGAGCTGCATCCGTCAGACTTTTCGCTGCAATAATATTCAGGCCACTGTCAGCCAGTTTCTTCGCGCCGAGTTCGGCGTTGTTGCCTTCCAGACGCACCACCACCGGAACGTTAACGCCCACTTCTTCCACCGCGCCGATGATACCGTCGGCAATCAGGTCACAACGGACGATACCGCCGAAGATGTTAACCAGAACCGCTTTCACGTTGTCATCCGAGAGGATAATTTTAAACGCTTCGGTGACGCGCTCTTTGGTTGCGCCGCCGCCCACGTCAAGGAAGTTAGCCGGTTCGCCGCCATGCAGCTTAACGATGTCCATGGTGCCCATCGCCAGGCCCGCGCCGTTCACCATGCAACCAATGTTGCCGTCCAGCGCGACGTAGTTCAGTTCCCACTGCGCCGCCTGCGCTTCACGCGGGTCTTCCTGAGACTGGTCGCGCATTTCACGCAGATCCGGCTGGCGGAACAGCGCGTTGCCGTCAGCGCCCAGCTTGCCGTCGAGGCAAATCAGATCGCCCTGCTTAGTGATCACCAGCGGATTAATTTCGATTAGCGCCAGGTCGCGCTCAAGGAAAATGGTTGCCAGGCCCATAAAGATTTTGGTGAACTGCTGCACCAGTTTACCTTCCAGACCCAATTTGAACGCTAGCTCCCGCCCCTGATACGGCATCGGGCCGGTCAGCGGATCGAGCGCGACTTTATGGATCAGATGCGGGGTTTCCTCCGCGACTTTTTCGATCTCTACGCCGCCTTCGGTAGATGCCATAAAGACCACGCGACGAGAACTACGGTCAACCACCGCGCCGAGGTACAGTTCTTTGCCGATGTCGGTCGCCGCTTCAACCAGAATCTGGTTTACCGGTTGGCCATTAGCGTCTGTTTGATAGGTCACCAGACGTTTGCCCAGCCAGTTTTCCGCAAAGGCGCGAATCTCTTCTTTGCTTTTTACTACCTTCACACCGCCCGCTTTGCCGCGGCCGCCAGCGTGAACCTGACATTTCACTACCCACGGGCCGGCACCGATTTTAGACGCGGCTTCTTCGGCTTCACGCGGAGTAGTACAGGCATAACCCACCGGCGCCGGTAAGCCATAGCGGGCAAAAAGTTGTTTTGCCTGATATTCATGTAAGTTCATGTGTTCTGTCCATCCTTCAGGTAATCGTTATCTTTAGACCTGTAGGCCTGAAAGCTGCGCGCCATCAGGCATTACACCATCGCCGGATGGCGGCGTGAACGCCTTATCCGGCCTACAGGTAGCAGGTGATGCTCTTGCTGACTACACGTCCAACAGCAGACGGGTCGGATCTTCCAGCAACTCTTTGATGGTGACCAGGAAGCCCACGGATTCACGACCATCGATCAGGCGATGATCGTAAGAGAGCGCCAGGTACATCATCGGCAGGATTTCCACCTTGCCATCCACCGCCATCGGCCTGTCTTTAATAGCATGCATTCCCAGAATCGCGCTCTGCGGCGGGTTGATGATCGGGGTAGACATCAGCGAACCGAATACGCCGCCGTTGGTAATGGTAAAGTTACCACCGGTCAGGTCCTCTACGGTCAGCTTGCCGTCGCGGCCTTTGACAGCCAGTTCTTTAATTTTTTTCTCAATGTCAGCCATGCCCAGCGTATCCACGTCACGCAGGACCGGCGTGACCAGGCCGCGCGGCGTAGACACCGCCATGCTCACATCAAAGTAGTTGTGGTACACCACGTCATCGCCGTCGATAGAGGCGTTCACCTCCGGATAACGCTTCAGCGCTTCCACTACCGCTTTCACGTAGAAGGACATAAAGCCCAGGCGGATACCATGACGTTTTTCAAACACTTCGCCATACTGCTTACGCAAATCCATAATCGGCTTCATGTTGACTTCATTGAAGGTCGTCAGCATGGCGGTGGAATTTTTCGCTTCCAGCAGACGCTCGGCCACGCGCTTACGCAGGCGGGTCATTGGCACGCGTTTTTCGCCGCGCGCGCCCAGAGCGGGTTGTGCTGCAGGTTCAACAGCGGGTGCTTTAGACTCGCCTTTCGCCAGATGTTTTTCCACATCTTCACGGGTCAGACGCCCACCCACACCAGTGCCTTTAATGGCGCTGGCTTCCAGATTGTGTTCAGCCAGCAGGCGACGGATCGCCGGGCTGAGCGCATCGTTGTTTTGTTCTTCCAGCGAAGCCTGCTGGCGCTGTGCCGGCGTAGACGCTTTCTCTTCAGATTTCGCGCTGGTCTCTTTACCCGCGCTGTTGCCTTCACGCAGGCGACCCAGGATCTGGCGAGAGGTGACAGTCGTCCCCTCCTCTTCCAGAACCGCATCCAGAATGCCGTCCGCTGATGCCGGTACTTCCAGTACCACTTTGTCAGTTTCGATTTCTACCAGCACTTCGTCACGAACAACCGCATCGCCCGGTTTTTTATGCCAGGTGGCGACGGTCGCGTCCGCTACGGACTCAGGCAGGTCGGGAACAAGAATATCTACGCTACTCATTATTTATCCTTTATTTAATCGACGTTCAGCGCGTCATTAACCAGATCTTGTTGCTGTTTCTGGTGAACGGACATATACCCTACCGCCGGAGAGGCGGAGGCCGGGCGACCTGCGTAACGCAGAGCGGCCCCAAACGGAATCACTTCACGGAAATGATGCTGGCTGCAGTACCATGCGCCCTGGTTGAGCGGCTCTTCCTGGCACCAGACAAAATCATGGACGTGAGCGTATGGTTGCAGCGCTTCCTGCACCGCTTTATGCGGGAACGGATAGAGCTGTTCGATGCGCACGATAGCGACATCTTTCTGGTCGTTTTTGCGACGTTGTTCCAGCAGGTCGTAATAAACCTTACCAGAACACATTACCACGCGTTTTACGGCTTTAGGGTCCAGCTCGTCAATTTCGCCAATGGCCGGCTGGAAGGAACCGTTCGCCAGTTCATCAAGCGTGGAAACCGCCAGCGGGTGACGCAGCAGCGATTTCGGCGACATCACCACCAGCGGACGACGCATCCCGCGCAGCGCCTGACGGCGCAGCATATGGTAGACCTGCGCCGGGGTGGACGGCACGCAAACCTGCATATTCTGCTCGGCGCAAAGTTGCAGATAACGTTCCAGACGCGCGGAAGAGTGCTCCGGGCCCTGCCCTTCATAGCCATGCGGCAACAGCATCACCAGACCGCACATCCGGCCCCATTTCTGCTCGCCGGAGGAGATGAACTGGTCAATCACTACCTGCGCGCCGTTGGCAAAATCGCCAAACTGCGCTTCCCAGATAGTCAGGGTACGTGGTTCCGCCGTGGCATAACCGTATTCAAAAGCCAGTACCGCTTCTTCAGACAGCACGGAGTCCCAGACTTTAAACTGTCCCTGACCGCTGTGAATATGCTGCAACGGCGTATACGTTGAGCCGTTCGTCTGGTTGTGGATCACCGCATGACGATGGAAGAAGGTGCCGCGACCGGAGTCTTCCCCGGACAGGCGCACCGGAATGCCTTCATCGACCAGCGTGGCGTAAGCCAGATTTTCCGCGCCGCCCCAGTCAAACAATTTCTCGCCTGCCGCCATTGCCTGACGGTCGCCATAAATTTTCGCCACGCGAGACTGCATTTCAATGGCTTCCGGCACGGTGCTGATACGTTTTGCCAGCTCCTGCAGACGCTTCATTTCTACCTTGTTCGGGTATGCTTCATCCCATTCGTGGTTTAGATACGGCGACCAGGTGAACGAGTGCATATTCATCGGACGCCACTCTTTCACCACGCATTCGCCTGCATCCAGCGCATCGCGATAGAGGTTGACCATTTCGGTGGCATCTTCCAGCGTTGCGACCTTATCAGCTTCCAGTTTGTCGGCGTAGATTTTACGCGGCGTCGGATGCTTTTTGATTTTCTGGTACATCAGCGGCTGGGTTGCGCTTGGCTCGTCGGCTTCGTTGTGGCCGTGACGGCGGTAGCACACCAGATCGATGAACACATCGCGTTTAAAGGTATTACGGAAGTCCAGCGCCAGACGGGTCACAAAAGCGACGGCTTCCGGATCGTCCGCATTGACGTGGAAAATCGGCGCCTGGACCATTTTACCGATATCGGTGCAGTAAGGCGTTGAACGCGCATCCAGTGGGTTAGAGGTGGTGAAGCCCACCTGGTTGTTGATAACGATACGTACCGTACCGCCCACTTCGTAACCGCGCGCTTTCGACATGTTCAGGGTTTCCTGAACCACGCCCTGGCCGGTCACCGCGGCGTCGCCGTGAATAGTAATCGGCAACACTTTGTTGCTGCTCGGTTCGTCCAGTCTGTCCAGACGGGCGCGCACGGAGCCCATCACCACCGGGCTCACAATTTCCAGATGCGATGGGTTAAACGCCAGCGCCAGGTGAACCAGACCGCCTTCGGTTTCGATATCTGACGAGAAGCCCATGTGATACTTCACGTCGCCGGTACCCAGATGTTCTTTATGCTTACCGGCAAATTCGTCGAACAGATCCTGCGGTTTTTTACCCAGTACGTTGATCAGCACGTTCAGGCGACCGCGGTGCGCCATCCCCAGCACCACTTCGCGAGTGCCGCTGTTACCCGCATGGCGAACCATCTCTTTCAGCATGGGTATCAGCGCATCTCCCCCCTCGAGCGAGAAACGTTTCGCACCCGGGAATTTGGCGCCCAGATAACGTTCCAGCCCTTCAGCGGCGGTCAGTTCGTTCAGGAAACGTTTTTTCTCGTCAGCGCTAAAGGCCGCACGACCGGATTCGATGCGCTGTTGGATCCAGCGTTTCTCTTCGGTGCTGGTGATGTGCATATACTCAGCGCCAATCGGGCCGCAGTAGGTCTGTTTGAGCGCGTCGAGCAGCTCGCCCAGCTTCATCGTCTCTTTGCCGCTGGCAAAGGAGCCGACATTGAAGGTTTCCTGGAAATCGGCCTCGGTCAAATCATGGAAAGAAGGGTCCAGATCCGCCACGCGTTCTTGCTTCCACAGTCCCAGCGGATCGAGGTTTGCATGCTGATGGCCACGGAAACGATAAGCGTTGATAAGCTGCAGGACTTTAACCTGCTTCACATTGGTGTCAGGGTCGGAAATCGTAGAAGAGTGACGTGAGCCAGCCAACGCCTGCCGCCGGAAATATTCACGTGTTTTTGAATGGAGTTGATCCGGTTTGACTCCGGTACCAGGTAACTGCTGGAACGTCAAACGCCAGTTAGCGTCTACCGAGTCAGGATCGGTTAAGAAGTCTTCATAGAGCTGTTCTATCCAGCTCTGATTCGAACCAGAGAGGTAAGAAGAGTCCAACCAGGCTTTCAAAGCGCTGTTCTGCATCGTGATCCCTTAAGCATCTTTTCTGCTTATTTAATACTCTAAATAGGTCACGTTTCAGGAAGGCGGCAAGCTTGCGAATCCCTGGGAGCTTACATCCAGTAAGTGACCGGGGTGAGCAAGTGCAGCCAACGCACATGCAACGTGAACTATGACGAGTATTTCGCCGTGGATACTAACCACGCATACGCTGTATGCGTGCCGGGGTTCACTTGTTGCGGACTGTCGTGTCATCTGCGTCCGCTAAGGAACCTTTAAAAACTGTCTAATAATCTTCGCTGTTCAGGCTACGACTGCGTTGCGGCCTTCGCTCACTCCGGTCACATAGTTAACTATGCTCCCGAAGATTCGTTCAGACCGCGCCTTGTCTCGCTCTGAACATCTCGATTATTACTAATCATATGGCAGTTTTTAGAGGTTTCCTGCACTTCTATTGCCCGATGGCGCTGCGCTTATCAGGCCTACGGGATTGCGCCTGTAGGCCGGATAAGACGGTACGTCGCCATCCGGCAACCACTACAACTACTTATGCGCTACGCTGCAACAGCATCGACTTAATATGGCCGATAGCGCGCGTCGGGTTTAGTCCCTTAGGACATACACTGACGCAGTTCATAATGCTGTGACAGCGGAATACGCTGAATGCATCGCTCATCCCTTCCAGACGACTATCGGTCTCGGTATCACGACTATCGATCAGGAATCGATACGCCGCGAGCAGACCCGCCGGACCGATAAACTTATCCGGGTTCCACCAGAATGACGGACAGGATGTTGAGCAACAGGCGCAAAGAATACATTCATACAGCCCATCGAGTTTTTCACGCTGCTCCGGCATCTGCAGATGCTCACGAGCCGGTGGATTTTGCCCATTATTCAATAAGTAAGGCTTAATCTTCTCATATTGTGCGTAGAATTGCCCCATGTCTACCACCAAATCGCGGATCACCGGCAAACCGGGCAGCGGGCGAATCACAATCTTCTTACCCGGCTGAGTCAGCGCCGAAATAGGGGTAATACAGGCCAGACCATTCTTACCGTTCATATTCAAACCATCAGAACCACACACGCCTTCGCGGCAGGAACGGCGGAAAGAAAGGCTGGGATCTTTTTCTTTAAGCTGGATTAACGCATCCAGCAGCATCATGTCGCGCCCTTCTTCGCCTTCCAGGGTGTAATCCTGCATACGCGGAGCGTTATCGACATCCGGGTTATAACGATAAATCGAAAATTCGAGTTTCATCATCCTGTCTCCGCAATTAATAAGTACGAATCTTCGGCGGGAACGCCGGACGCAGTTTCGGCTCCATATTGACGCTTCGGCGCGTCATGGATTCCGTTTGCGGCTGATACAGGGTATGACACAACCAGTTGGCATCATCACGCTCCGGGAAATCGAAGCGGCTATGCGCGCCGCGGCTTTCCGTTCGGAAGTTGGCTGATACGGCAGTGGCGTAGGCGGTTTCCATCAGGTTATCCAGCTCCAGACACTCAACACGCTGGGTATTAAACTCGCTGGACGTGTCATCCAGACGGGCGTTTTTCAGACGCTCGCGGATCACTTTCAACTGCTCAAGCCCTTTCGCCATCGCGTCACCTTCACGGAATACGGAGAAGTTATGCTGCATACACTCCTGCAACGCTTTGCGGATAGCCACCGGATCTTCACCATTGCGGTTATTGTTCCAGCGATTCAGGCGCTCCAGAGAACCTTCAACGTCAGACTCGCTGGCGTCGCGCAGCACGCCCTGCTCGGCGATGGATTCCTGTAAATGCAGCCCCGCCGCGCGGCCAAAGACCACCAGATCCAGCAGTGAGTTACCGCCCAGACGGTTGGCGCCGTGAACCGATACACAGGCGATTTCGCCTACCGCAAACAGCCCCGGAATGACCACGTCTTCGCCCTGCTCGTTCACGGTCAGCGCCTGACCGGTCACTTTAGTCGGAATACCGCCCATCATGTAGTGGCAGGTCGGGATAACCGGAATCGGCTCTTTCACCGGGTCAACGTGAGCGAAAGTGCGGGACAGCTCCAGGATACCCGGCAGGCGAGATTCCAGCACCTCTTTACCCAGGTGATCCAGTTTCAGTTTAGCGTGCGGCCCCCACGGACCATCGCAGCCGCGGCCTTCACGGATTTCGATCATGATGGAACGCGCCACCACGTCACGACCCGCCAGGTCTTTGGCGTTCGGCGCATAACGCTCCATAAAGCGCTCGCCGTGTTTGTTCAGCAGGTAACCGCCTTCGCCGCGGCAGCCTTCTGTCACCAGCACGCCCGCCCCGGCGATGCCGGTCGGGTGGAACTGCCACATTTCCATGTCCTGCACCGGGACACCGGCACGCAGCGCCATACCGACACCATCACCGGTGTTGATGTGAGCGTTGGTGGTGGACTGGTAGATACGGCCTGCGCCGCCGGTCGCCAGCACCGTCGCGCGGGCTTTGAAGTACACCACTTCACCGGTTTCGATGCACAGTGCGGTACACCCCACCACCGCGCCATCCTGGTTTTTCACCAGATCCAGCGCATACCATTCGGAGAAAATCGTGGTGTGGTTTTTCAAATTCTGTTGATACAGCGTGTGCAGCAAGGCGTGACCGGTACGGTCAGCCGCCGCCGCGGTACGTGCCGCCTGCTCGCCGCCAAAGTTTTTCGACTGGCCGCCGAACGGGCGCTGATAGATACGTCCATCATCAAGACGGGAGAACGGTAGCCCCATGTGCTCCAGTTCCAGAATCGCTTCCGGTCCGGTCTTACACATATACTCGATGGCATCCTGGTCACCAATGTAGTCCGACCCTTTTACGGTATCGTACATGTGCCATTCCCAGTTATCTTCATGGGTATTGCCGAGCGCCACGGTAATACCGCCCTGCGCGGAAACGGTATGGGAACGGGTCGGGAAGACTTTCGAGAGCAGCGCACAGGTTTGGCCGCTCTGGGAAATTTGCAGCGCCGCGCGCATACCTGCGCCACCGGCACCAATCACAACAGCATCAAATTCTCTGACTGGCAGTTTCATTACACACCCCACACCACAACAAATCCATAGATGACGTAAACCACCAGCGCAACAACAATAACGAGTTGCAGTATCAGACGCACTGCCAGTGGTTTAACGTAGTCGGTTAACACCTGCCACATGCCGATCCAGGCATGAATCAAGATGGAAAAAAGCGCCAGCAGGGTGAAGACTTTGGTGAAGGCCGATGAGAAGAAACCGGTCCAGGCTTCAAAGGTCAGTTCGCCGCTCGTGGCGAAAAAACCCACCATGTAGATGATGTATAACGTCAGAACGATAGCGGTAGCACGGACCAGGATGAAGTCATGTACGCCATTGCGTCCTAATGCGGAGGCGTTGCTTACCATACGAGGACTCCTGCGAGAAGTGAAAGCACGACAGTGATAACAAAAGAGATTTTGGCAGAGCGTTGACCCGCTTCGAATGTTTCTTCCAGATAGCCAAAATCCATTAACATGTGACGAATTCCCACGATGACGTGATACGCCAGCGCGGTAAGGATGCCCCACATGATAAATTTAACGATGAAGCCGTCCATGATGTCGGCGGCCTGCTGGAATCCTTCCGGAGAAGAGAGGCTGGTGCCCAGTAGCCACAGTAGTATGCCGACGGCGATGAAAGTAATCACACCGGATACGCGATGGAGAATGGACGCTATCGCTGTGATGGGGAACCGAATCGTTTGTAGATCCAGATTGACAGGTCTTTGTTTTTTCACATTTCTTATCATGAATAACGCCCACATGCTGTTCTTATTATTCCCTTAAGACTTCGGTTACAGAGGTGAATCTACCTGTAGCCAGAAAGACGACGGGATTTCCTTCCTCCGGTCTGCGTGCGGGTCAGACAGCGTCCTTTCTATAACTGCGCGTCATGTAAAACACTGCTTCCAGTAGCTAAAACGACACGTTACAACGCTGGGTGGCTCGGGATTGCAGGGTATTCCGGAGACCTGGCGGCAGTATAGGGCGTTCACAAAATCATTACAATTAACCTACATATAGTTTGTCAGGTTTTATCCTGAACAGTGACACAGGTCACGATAACAACATTTTTTTAATTTTCAATCATCTGATTTGACAAACATTAAACAAAATTGTTACAAACAACACCAGAAAAAGCATATAATGCGTAAAAGTTATGGGGTCACTCTTTCACCTGTTAATAAGTTATGCAACAGTACAATGATATTGACCCATTCTTTCAGGACAGTTATTAGTGATAGACAGGTTACATTACTCGGATTGCTACGTTCCTGATTTGCTGCTAATTCGAAATTAATCAAGCCGTTACCTGCAAGCGCCCATTGCTCTGTACCCAGGTCATCCCCTCTTTCACAGAGCGGCGAGCCAAATAACAAACTGGTAACGGTTGATTGATGCATACACAGAATCTTCCCTGCACTAACGACGAGGAAGATGACGTGTAGAAGGCAAGTCTGAGTTCCGGCAGTCTTAAGCAATAAGGCGCTAAGGAGACCGTAAATGGCTGATACAAAGGCAAAAATCACCCTTACTGGTGATACTGCTATTGAACTGGATGTGCTAAAAGGTACACTCGGTCAAGATGTTATTGATATTCGTAGTCTCGGTTCAAAAGGAGTTTTTACTTTTGACCCTGGTTTCACCTCTACCGCATCCTGCGAATCTAAAATCACCTTCATCGACGGCGACGAAGGCATTTTGTTGCATCGCGGTTTCCCGATTGACCAGCTTGCTACCGATTCCAACTATCTGGAAGTCTGTTACATCCTGCTGTACGGCGAAAAACCGACGCAGGAAGAGTATGACGAGTTCAGAACGACAGTCACCCGCCATACGATGATCCATGAGCAAATCACTCGCCTGTTCCATGCTTTCCGTCGCGACTCACATCCGATGGCGGTAATGTGCGGGATTACTGGCGCGCTGGCGGCGTTCTACCACGACTCGCTGGATGTGAACAATCCGCGCCACCGTGAAATCGCGGCGTTCCGCCTGCTGTCCAAAATGCCGACCATGGCGGCGATGTGTTACAAATATTCCATCGGTCAGCCGTTTGTTTATCCGCGCAACGACCTTTCCTACGCCGGTAACTTCCTGAACATGATGTTCTCCACGCCGTGTGAAACCTATGAAGTGAATCCGGTACTAGAGCGCGCGATGGACCGTATTCTGATCCTGCACGCTGACCATGAGCAGAACGCCTCTACGTCAACGGTACGTACCGCAGGTTCAAGCGGCGCCAACCCGTTCGCCTGCATTGCCGCCGGGATCGCCTCCCTGTGGGGACCCGCGCACGGCGGCGCCAACGAAGCCGCGCTGAAAATGCTGGAAGAAATCAGCTCTGTTAAACACATTCCGGAATTTGTTCGCCGTGCGAAAGACAAGAATGATTCTTTCCGCCTGATGGGCTTCGGTCACCGTGTTTACAAAAACTACGATCCGCGCGCCACCGTGATGCGTGAAACCTGCCACGAAGTGCTGAAAGAGCTGGGCACCAAAGACGATCTGCTGGAAGTGGCGATGGAGCTTGAGCACATTGCGCTCAACGACCCGTACTTCATCGAGAAGAAACTGTACCCGAACGTAGACTTCTACTCCGGCATCATTCTGAAAGCGATGGGCATTCCGTCCTCCATGTTCACCGTGATCTTCGCCATGGCGCGTACCGTTGGCTGGATTGCACACTGGAATGAAATGCACACTGACGGCATGAAAATCGCCCGTCCTCGTCAGCTGTATACCGGCTACGATAAACGCGATTTTAAATCGGCGCTGAAGCGTTAATTGACAACCGGATGGCGACGCAACCCTCGCCATCCGATACATTTTCCCTTTTTTCTTATCCTCATTATTTTATTCTTACCCCGTTACTCTCTATGATTAATTAAGGTTTCGCTAAATATCATTCAGGGAGCATGGAATGCCGATTCTGCAGTGGTTTTTGTTGTTCCTGTTATCGCTGCTCATTTCCCTTATTTTTCTCTATCTGCACCTTCCGGCGGCAATGCTGCTCGGTCCAATGATTGCGGGTATCGTGTTGAGTTTGCGAGGTAGTACGCTACAACTTCCGCGCGGTATTTTTCTCGCCGCGCAGGCGATTCTCGGCTGTATGATCGCCCAAAATCTAACCGGTTCGATATTGACCACCCTCGCCCTCTACTGGCCGGTCGTGCTTTTAGTGTTGCTGGTGACGCTGCTTTCCAGCGCGGTAGTCGGCTGGCTGCTGGTACGTTACAGCTCGCTGCCCGGCAACACTGGCGCATGGGGGTCTTCGCCGGGCGGCGCGGCGGCAATGGTAGCGATGGCGCAAGATTACGGGGCGGATATCCGCCTGGTGGCGTTTATGCAGTATCTGCGGGTACTGTTTGTGGCTGGCGCGGCGGTGCTGGTGACACGCCTGATACTCGGCGACAGCGCGGCAGCGGTCAGCCAACAGGTGATCTGGTTTCCGCCGCTTAGCGGTAATTTATTGACGACACTGCTATTAGCGATCGTGGCGGGCATTGCCGGTCGCCTGATGCGTATCCCTTCCGGCACGATGCTGCTCCCCATGTTGGCAGGCGCGCTTCTCCATTCGCAAGGCATCATTGAGATTGAATTACCCGAATGGCTGCTGGCCGTGGCGTATATGGCGATAGGCTGGCGTATTGGGCTGGGTTTTGACAGACAGGTGTTTTTTATGGCGCTGCGGCCATTGCCGCAAATCTTATTGTCAATTTTCGCGCTGATGGCGATTTGCGCCGCGATGGCGTGGGGAATGGCTTACTACATGCAGATTGATTTTATGACGGCTTATCTCGCCACCAGTCCCGGTGGTCTGGATACGGTTGCCGCGATCGCGGCAGGAAGCAGTGCCGATATGGCGCTCATCATGGCAATGCAAACCCTACGGCTGTTCAGCATTCTGTTAACTGGGCCAGCAGTGGCCCGTTTTATATCAACCTATGCGCCCAGACAACCTTTGTAGGACTGATAAGCGTCGCGCCATCAGGCAATAGCCGCTCGCCGATGGCGGTTCCGGCTATTTCTGGCAATGCGGGCACCAGTAAAACGGGCGTGAGGACAGTGTTGTCTTTTCAATAATGCCGCCGCACCGCTCGCACGCTTCGCCGTCACGGTGGAAAACCTTAAAGCGAAACAGTGCGCCATGATGCTTGTTCTCATCCGCCTGACCGCGAGTCGTGTAGGACAGGCGCGGAATATCCAACAGCGCGTGAGAAAGCGCATTCAGTTGCGCCTCGTTGAGATCTTTCGCTTTATGCTGTCCGGTTAACCCTACCTGCCAGAGGATTTCAACGCGCAGATAATTCCCCAATCCCGCCAGAAAGGCCTGATCCAGCAACAGTCCGGAAAATTGTCGGTTGCGAAAACGCGGCGACAGCAATCGAGCTTTAACCTCTTCCGGAGTGAGACGCGCGTCCAGCACATCCGGACCGACTCGCTGTAAAAAGGGGTGCGTCGTGAGCTGCTCTGCTGTCAGCATTTCGATATCAGACGCGCTATAAAGCAGTATAGTTTTATCCGCCGTTTGTAGCCTGACGCGCAATATACGCGTAGTCTTCGGTATTTCACCAGTGTCGATCACCCGCCATACGCCATAGAGTTGGTTGTGGCTGTAGAGCGTCAGGCCATTTGAAAAGTGGGTCAATAACGCTTTTCCCCGCGTCTCTATCCGGGTAACAATTTGACCGGTAAGTTGCGATTCATACGGTTTTAACTGTGCAAAGGCAAACCAGACATCGGTTAAGGGTTTGCCTTTGATTGCCGCCTCCAGGTTATCCGCCGCACGACGAATTTCCGGGCCTTCAGGCATGATAATATCCTTTGTTAACAGTTGATTAATGGACTACACCGCCTCTGACTATCTTGAATGCACATCGAACGCCATAATGAACATCCACAGCCGTAATATAATAGCTTCAATCGTCTGGCTCTCAGGCTATAACGTGTATATTACGCGCATTGAACGCGGCGCGTAACCTGCGAGCGAATGCAAGCGCATACTCGCCGTCGCCATGAATGCACACCGTTTGCGCCGTGACAGTCGTCCACACGCCAGTAACGCTTTTCACTCTCCCGGCTTGTACCATATCCAGCGTTTGCGCCAGCGCCTGCTCTTCGTCGTGAATCAGCGCGCCAGGTTGCGTGCGCGGCACCAGGCTACCGTCGGCCTGATAGCCGCGATCGGCAAACACCTCCTGCCGCGTCACCAGGCGATGGCGCTCACCGGCCCGGATCAGCTCACTTCCCGCCAGTCCAACCAGTATCAGTGACGGATCATAGTCGTGTACCGCTTTCGCAATCGCCTGTGCCAGATGAGGATCTTTCGCCGCCTGGTTATAGAGCATACCGTGCGGTTTGACATGGCGCATCACGCCGCCTTGCGCCTGGACAATCGCCCCCAGCGCGCCGATTTGGTACAGCGTCTGGGCGTATACCGTTTCCGGCGGCAAAACCATCGCCGTCCGCCCAAAATTATCCCGATCCGGAAAGCTGGGATGCGCGCCGATCGCCACGCCGTTTTTCAGCGCCTCGCGCACGCAGGTCAGCATGGTTTGCGCATCACCGGCGTGAAAACCACAGGCGATATTGGCGGAGGAGACCAGCGTTAATAATTCGCTGTCGCTGGCGCAACCTTCGCCCAAATCCGCATTTAAATCAATGTTCATGCTGAAGTCGCCAGGTAAGCTGCTCCAGATAGCGCTGACGCTCGCGGCGCGCGTTGAGCGCCTCCTCCAGCGAACATTGCACAAAATGGATCGGTTGTCCTAGCGGGATCTGCGCCAGATGGTACATATCTGCCTCGATGATGCAGGCAATGCGCGGATAGCCGCCAGTTGTCTGGGCATCATTCATTAGCACAATAGGTTGACCGTTGTAAGGCACCTGTACGACACCGGGCAGCAAACCGTGCGACAGCAGTTCGCGATCCGTTGTCCGCGTTAACGATTGTCCCTGCAAACGATAGCCCATGCGATTACTTTGCGGACTGAGCTGCCACGGCGAACGCCAGAACGCTTCTTGCGAGGCGCGATCGAACTCACGGTATTCCGGCCCCGGCAGCGCACGGATGCGATTCCCCCACAGTAACTGCTTCACGCCCTGCGGCCCGCTAAACTGTCGCGATGGTTTACCCGTCGCCAACCGATCGCCATCTTTTAGCAGCCGTCCTTCCAGCCCACCGATACCGGACTTCAGATCGGTACTACACGATCCCATCACCTCCGGCACAGCAATACCGCCAGCCACCGCCAGATAGCTACGCATCCCGTGAAGCGGTCGATGCAGCGTAAGACGTTGACCCGCTTTTACCGGCAATCGCCAGCCTGTCCAGACCGGTTGATCATCCAACTGCGCTTCGCAGCCTGCGCCGGTAAGAGCGAACCAGGTCTCATTTTCAAATTCGACAACCAGTTGACCGAGAGTGATTTCCAGCGCCGGGGCATTCGCATCGTTCCCGACCAGGAGATTAGCGGTCTGAAAGGCGGGTTTATCCAGCGCACCGCAGTGACTCAGCCCCGACTGACGAAAGCCGTGACGCCCGCTATCCTGCACGGAGGTATAAATCCCCGCGCGAATAATATTCAGCATATTCCCTCCTTTTGCGGCACAAAGCGTACGCTATCGCCAGGGCGTAGCAGAACCGGAGGCTCCCGCATCGGATCGAATAACTTCAACGGCGTGAGGCCGATCAGCTGCCAGCCGCCCGGCGTGGATAATGGATAAATACCCGTCTGCGCGCCGCCGATGCCGACAGAACCGGCCGGAACCTGCAGGCGCGGCTCCGCACGTCTGGGCATATGGAGCGGTTCTGGTAAATTCCCAAGATAGGGAAAGCCAGGCTGAAAGCCTAAAAACCAGACGACATACTCAACGGAGGCATGTAGCTCCACGACCTGCTTTTCACTCAAACCGCTGTGCCGTGCCACCGCCGCCAGATCCGGCCCGCCTGCGCCGCCATAGATCACCGGGATCTCAACCGAACGCGAGTCCGGCTCCAGCGCCTCGCTCTCTTCCCACCAGCGCTGCAGACGCTCAATCGCATCCAGCGCCAGGGTTTGCGGTTCCCGCAAGATCACGGTGATATTGTTCATCCCGGGAATGGCTTCCACCACGTTCGGCATATCAACCAGACGCTGCGTCAGACGCCAGATGCGTTTCTGGCTCGCCAGCGTAATCGGCGGTTCAAGTTCCAGGACGACTGCCGTTTCGCCTAACAGATAACAACGCGCTCGCTGCACTTTATTACCTCTCAGTTATGCCGGGTTAGGGATATCAATAAACGTCACATCCAACGCCGTGTTTTCGTTCAACCATTCGCTCAGGGCGCGAATACCGCCGCGTTCAGTGGCATGGTGCCCGGCGGCATAAAAATGCAGCCCCTGTTCGCGCGCGGAATGAATGGTCTGTTCAGACACCTCGCCGGTAATAAAAGCATCCACGCCGAAGCGGGCGGCGCTATCAATAAAACTTTGCCCGCCGCCGGTACACCAGGCGACACGCTGCACATTCTCTGGCCCGGTATCGCCGCACCATAGCGGTTTACGCCCCAGACGCGCTTCAATCCATGAGGCCAGTTCCAGCCCCGGCACCGGCATTGAGAGCTCTCCCCACGGCACCAGCGGCTCAATTTCTCCTTTCACGGTAATGCCCAATAGCGTCGCCAACTGCGCATTGTTGCCCAGCTCAGGGTGCGCATCCAGCGGCAGATGCCAACCGTAAAGGTTAATATCATTTGCCAGTAACGTTTTTAAGCGACGGCGTTTCATGCCGCGAATAACCGGAGACTCGCCTTTCCAGAAGTAACCATGATGAACAATGACCGCATCGGCCTGCAAACGCACCGCCTCATCGAGCAGCGCCTGACTTGCGGTCACGCCGGTAACGATTTTCTGTACCGTCTCTTTTCCTTCGACCTGTAAACCATTCGGCGCATAATCGCTTATTGCCGCACTGTTCAGCTTGTCGTTAATCAGTTGTTCCAGCTCGGTGTTTTTCATCATCGCTCCCTTTAACCCACGTTCTACTTTCCCGTTACGGGTTCAGCCTCCGTTAACATAGCCTCCCGTTAGCCGTTCGTCGATAAACATTTGTTTGACACATCAAGAAACAATCACCCCCGGGTTTGGCGCAAATTACTTAGCAAAACACGATCGATTTCATGTATATTTATGCAATCAGAACGCATATTGCAGAAAAAATCAGTTCTGTATCATGTTGGTAACTTTAAGGAAACACGGCGATGCGGCAGGCTTAATAAGCCCACAAAGAAAGGCATTATCTGAGATGCCCGCTTTCTTGCCGCAGTGCCTCTATCCCGGAAATACGATGAATAAACAAGCATCTCAACCCCGCGCTATTTACTACGTTGTCGCCCTGCAAATTTGGGAGTACTTCAGCTTTTATGGTATGCGCGCCCTACTGATTCTTTATCTCACCAATCAGCTAAAATACGACGATAACCACGCCTATGAGTTATTCAGCGCTTATTGTTCGCTGGTCTACGTAACGCCGATTCTTGGCGGCTATCTGGCGGATAAGGTGCTTGGCAACCGAATGGCAGTCATGCTGGGCGCATTTTTAATGGCTATAGGTCATTTAGTGCTGGGCGCCAGTGAGATCGCGCCGACATTCCTTTATCTGTCGCTGGCGATCATTGTCTGCGGCTACGGCCTGTTTAAATCGAATATTAGCTGCCTGCTGGGCGAACTGTACCAGCCGGAAGATCCGCGCCGCGACGGCGGGTTCTCGCTGCTTTACGCAGCGGGTAATATTGGTTCGATCGTGGCGCCTATCGCCTGCGGCTATGTGCAAGAGGAGTACAGTTGGGCGATGGGCTTTGCGCTCGCTGCCATTGGTATGCTTGCGGGGTTAGTGATCTTCCTGTGTGGAAATCGTCATTTCACCCACACCACCGGCGTGAATAAAGCCGTGTTGTGCGCCAGAAACTACCTGCTGCCGAACTGGGGCTGGCTGTTAATTTTGCTGGTAGCGGCGCCGTTGCTGATTACCGTTCTGTTCTGGAAAGAATGGTCAGTCTATGCCTTAATTGTGGCGACCGCGATCGGCCTGGTCGTGCTGGCAAAAATTTATCGTCAGGCGCAAACGGCCAAACAGCGCAAAGAACTGGGGCTGATTGTCACCCTGACCCTGTTCAGTATGCTGTTCTGGGCGTTTGCCCAGCAGGGCGGCAGTTCTATCAGCCTGTATATCGACCGCTTTGTGAACCGCGATATTCTGGGCTATTCCGTTCCTACCGCCATGTTCCAGTCGGTGAACGCCTTTGCCGTGATGCTGTGTGGGGTCGTCCTGGCCTGGCTGGTTAAAGAGAGCGTAAGCGGTAATCGCACCGTGCGTATCTGGGGCAAATTCGCGCTGGGTCTCGGTCTGATGAGCGCCGGATTCTGTATTCTGACCCTGAGCGCACGCTGGTCCGCCGCTTACGGACACTCTTCAATGCCGCTAATGGTGCTGGGACTGGCGGTGATGGGCTTTGCCGAGCTGTTTATCGACCCGGTCGCCATGTCGCAAATTACGCGCATTGATATCCCCGGCGTCACCGGCGTATTAACCGGAATTTATATGCTGCTGTCCGGCGCGATAGCTAACTATCTGGCAGGCGTCATCGCTGACCAGACCTCGCAAAGCGCCTTCGACGCCAGCGGCGCGGTTAATTACGCCATCAACGCCTATGTGGATGTTTTTGAACAGATCACCTGGGGCGCGTTAGCCTGCGTAGGGGTTGTCCTGCTGATTTGGCTGTATCAGTCCTTCAAATTCAAAAGCCGCGCGCTGGCCGTCGAATCCTGATAGCAGAAGGCCCGGTAGTTTGCGCTACCGGGCCTGTATCACGCCCCTTTTCTCGCCGCCTCATAGGCGGAAAGCGTCGCGATTCTCGCCTGTTTGTGCTCCACAATAGGCCGAGGATAATCAAGCACGACTCCCGCTTTTTCCGCCCACCGCCACGGCTCGTGAATCGCTTTTCCAGGGATATCGCGTAATGCCGGTAGCCACTGGCGGATAAATTCGCCGTCGCGATCGAACCTCTCTCCCTGAGTCGTGGGATTAAAAATACGAAAATAAGGCGCGGCATCAGTACCGGTTGAAGCGGCCCACTGCCAGCCGCCATTATTGGCGGCAAGATCGCCGTCAATAAGCTGCGACATGAAATAGCGCTCCCCCAACCGCCAGTCAATCAGCAGATCTTTTACCAGAAAGCTGGCGGTAATCATGCGTAAACGGTTATGCATCCAGCCCGTCGCGTTAAGCTGGCGCATCGCCGCATCGACAATGGGATAACCGGTTTCGCCTTTCTGCCATGCCTGAAAATAGTGTGAGTTCTCCTGCCACGCGACGCGTTTTGTCCAGCGGATAAACGGCTGGTGTTTGCATAATGCCGGATACCAGGTCATTAAATGACGGTAAAATTCCCGCCAGATGAGTTCATTCAACCAGACGCTTCCCGGTCCGCCGTCCAGCGCCTGCGGCTGCTCCGCCAGTAATCGGTGCAGGCACTGTCGCGGCGACAGGCCACCCGTCGCCAGGCTGGCGGAAAGCCGACTGGTGCCGTCGACCGCAGGGAAATCCCGCCGTGACTCATACCCGTCTGCGCCCTGCGCGCAAAACTGACGTAGCTGCGCGATGACCGCGTTTTCTTCCACCGGGAAAAGCGCGGCGTCAAACGCCTGTTGCGGGTAGTTAAGCGAGACTGGCGTTAAGGGTGTAGAAAGCGCGCCGCTCACCCGGATCTTCGGGGCCGGAACGCATGGCGGAATATCCTCTTTTAGCCGTTTCAACCAGGCGTTTTTAAACGGCGTAAAAACTTTATACATTTCATGATTGCCGGTCATCACCGCGCCGGGCGCCAGAATCACGCTATCGTCAAAGCCTTCGCAGATGACAGAGGGCAGCGTTTTTTCCACCGCCGCATCACGCTGACGCTCGTTAAACTCATACTGATAGTTATAAAACAGATGGCTGACGTCATGCTGTCGGCAAACGTTTTTGACCGTTTTAATACTGGCGTTAAAATCCGCCACTTCATGAAACAGCAGCGGAATGCCTTTCTCTGCAAGGGCCGTCTGTAGCGCATTGAGCTGCGCGCTGATGAATGCCGCCTGCCGCGGCGCCATATCATGGGCCTGCCACTGCGCGGGGGTGGAAATATAAAGCGCCAGCACCCGCGCGGATGCATCGCGGCAGGCGGCGGCCAGCGCAAGGTTATCCTGTAAACGCAGATCGCGCCTGAACCAGACTAAATGGGTGGGCATACAACTCCTGAAAGATGAAACGTCACGGCGAATAGCGTTAAACAGTGTAGACCCTGGCGCATAAAAAAACCGCCAGCGTGGCGGCTGACGGTTTTTTCAGGCTGGTCGCGATTAATAAAAGTCGCAGGTGGCTTTTTCAGCCTGCGCCATCCATACCGGTTTATCACTGGTTTTCGACCAGACACGGTGCAGATAACTATAAAAACGCGCGCGGTCTTTCCAGAAGAGCATCACCGGCAGCGCCAGCACGCCTGCGATCACCGCGAAAGCACGACGGACAAAAATGACATGCGCCGGATAGTCTTTATAGTGTTCCATACGTTTCCCCCCTTTATACCGACGCTACCCGCCCCGGTATAGATTGAATCGGTGAATAGCACCGAAAAATTGAACCTCGTTACCTGATTAAAATAGTACCGCTTTCGGTGTAATTTTACTACTCATCCGACCACTTATTTTCACGCTTTTCCAGCAGATTTACATTCAAAGCGTAAATTAGTTACAAAAAGGTTAAATTAATACTAACCATTAGTTAAATAATGGTCTTTGCCATTTTTATACTTTTTTTACACTCCGCCCGCCAATTTTTGCGAAATCTTTGCAGCCAAAAAATTACCTTGCTCAGGAGTAAAACAATGCCACTGGAGGTGCTCTGTGAGTGCAGGCGTGATAACCGGCATCGTGCTGGTTTTCTTACTTTTAGGTTATCTGGTCTATGCCCTAATTAATGCGGAGGCGTTCTGATGGCCGCGCAAGGATTTTTACTGATCGCCAGTTTTTTACTGATTTTATTGGTACTGGCGAAACCGTTGGGTTCGGGCCTGGCAAGGCTCATCGCCGCCGTTCCGTTGCCGGGCGTGGCTGGCGTTGAGCGTATCCTCTGGCGGACTCTTGGCATTACCGACCACGAAATGAACTGGCGTCAGTATTTACTGGCGCTACTGACGCTCAATCTGCTGGGACTGGGCATCCTGTTTTGCCTGCTATTCTGGCAGGAGTGGCTGCCCTTAAATCCGCAGCGGCTACCGGGGCTGTCCTGGGATCTGGCGCTGAATACCGCCGTCAGCTTTGTCACCAATACCAACTGGCAAGCCTACAGCGGCGAAAGCACGCTGAGCTACTTTAGCCAGATGGCCGGGCTGACGGTGCAAAATTTCCTGTCGGCGGCGACCGGGATTGCGGTGGTTTTTGCGCTTATCCGCGCCTTTACGCGCCAGAATGTGCACACGCTGGGTAATGCCTGGCAGGATCTGGTACGCATTACGCTATGGATATTATTTCCTGTCGCGTTAATTATCGCGCTGTTTTTTATCCAACAAGGCGTACCGCAAAACCTGTCGGCTTATCAGCCCATCACCACCCTTGAAGGCGCTAAACAACTCTTGCCGATGGGGCCGGTTGCTTCGCAGGAGGCGATCAAAATGCTTGGCACTAACGGCGGCGGTTTCTTTAACGCCAACTCTTCGCATCCGTTCGAAAACCCCACCGCGCTCACTAATCTGGCGCAGATGCTGGCGATATTTTTGATTCCAGCCGCGCTCTGTTTCGCCTTTGGCGAAGCGGCGGGCGATCGCCGTCAGGGACGCGCGCTACTGTGGGCAATGTCATTCATTTTTGTGGTCTGCGTAGCGGTAGTGATGTGGGCGGAAGTTCAGGGAAATCCACATCTGTTGGCGGCAGGCGCGGACAGTAGCGTCAACATGGAGGGTAAAGAAACACGCTTTGGCGTGCTGGCCAGCAGCCTGTTTGCCGTCGTCACGACTGCGGCGTCCTGCGGGGCGGTAAATGCCATGCACGACTCGTTTACCGCTCTGGGCGGTATGGTGCCGATGTGGCTGATGCAAATTGGCGAAGTGGTCTTTGGCGGCGTCGGTTCAGGCCTGTACGGCATGTTGCTGTTTGTCCTGCTGGCGGTGTTTATCGCGGGGCTGATGATCGGTCGCACGCCGGAGTATCTGGGGAAAAAAATCGACGTGCGCGAAATGAAAATGACCGCGCTGGCGATTCTGGTCACGCCGATGCTGGTCTTGTTGGGTTCGGCGCTGGCGATGATGACGGATGCCGGACGCAGCGCAATGCTGAACCCTGGCCCGCACGGTTTTAGCGAAGTGCTATATGCCGTCTCCTCTGCCGCCAACAACAACGGTAGCGCCTTTGCGGGTCTGAGCGCTAACTCGCCTTTCTGGAACTGTTTGCTGGCGTTCTGCATGTTCGTCGGACGTTTCGGCGTGATTATTCCTGTCATGGCCATCGCCGGATCGCTGGTCAGTAAAAAAGTACAGCCGGCCAGTCAGGGAACGCTGGCGACCCACGGCGCGCTATTTATTGGACTGCTCATCGGCACGGTACTGCTGGTCGGCGCGCTGACGTTTATTCCTGCCCTGGCGCTTGGCCCGGTAGCGGAACATTTCTCTTTACCTTGAGCGATGTGGAGTACATTGATATGAGTCGCAAGCAACTGGCGCTGTTTGAACCTGTTTTACTCGTACAGGCGCTAACGGATGCCGTAAAAAAATTAAGCCCACGCGCCCAGTGGCGTAACCCGGTGATGTTTGTGGTCTGGGCCGGCAGCGTGCTAACCACTCTGTTAACGCTCGCTATGGTAACAGGACAAATAGCGGGAAGCGCCTTGTTTACAGGGATTATCAGCCTGTGGTTATGGTTCACCGTACTGTTCGCCAATTTTGCCGAAGCGCTGGCGGAAGGCCGCAGCAAAGCCCAGGCAAACAGTCTGAAAGGAGTGAAAAAGACCGCGTTCGCTCGCCGCCTGCGCGCCCCTCGCCATGATGCGCAGGCCGATAACGTGCCCGCCGCTGAACTGCGGAAAGGCGACATTGTCCTGGTCAAAGCGGGCGATATTATTCCCTGCGACGGCGAGGTCATCGAAGGCGGCGCCTCGGTGGATGAAAGTGCGATTACCGGCGAATCCGCGCCCGTGATCCGTGAGTCCGGCGGCGATTTCGCCTCTGTCACCGGCGGCACGCGAATTCTTTCCGACTGGCTGGTGATTGCCTGTAGCGTCAATCCTGGCGAAACCTTTCTTGACCGGATGATCGCGATGGTGGAAGGCGCGCAGCGGCGGAAAACGCCTAACGAGATTGCCCTGACGATTTTGCTCATCGCCCTGACCATTGTCTTTTTACTGGCGACCGCCACCCTGTGGCCCTTCTCCGCCTGGGGCGGTAACGCGGTCAGCGTCACCGTGTTGGTAGCGTTGCTGGTGTGCCTGATCCCCACCACCATCGGCGGGCTACTCTCCGCCATTGGCGTAGCCGGAATGAGCCGAATGTTGGGCGCGAACGTCATCGCCACCAGCGGCCGCGCCGTAGAAGCCGCGGGCGATGTCGACGTGTTACTGTTGGATAAAACCGGCACTATCACGCTCGGCAACCGCCAGGCGTCCGATTTTATACCCGCCCGAGGGGTGGACGAACGCACGCTGGCTGACGCCGCGCAGCTCGCTTCGCTGGCCGACGAAACGCCGGAAGGCCGCAGCATTGTGATCCTCGCCAAACAGCGCTTTAACCTGCGTGAACGCGATGTGCAGTCGCTTCATGCCACCTTTGTTCCGTTTACCGCGCAAAGCCGCATGAGCGGGATTAATATCGATAACCGGATGATCCGTAAAGGCTCGGTGGACGCGATTCGGCGTCATGTCGAGAGCAATGGCGGCCATTTTCCCGCCGATGTCGAGCAAAACGTCGAGAACGTGGCGCGTCTGGGCGCGACGCCGCTGGTGGTCGTGGAAGGCGCGCGCGTACTGGGTGTTATCACCCTCAAGGATATCGTTAAAGGCGGCATTAAAGAACGTTTCGCCCAGCTACGAAAGATGGGTATTAAAACGGTGATGATCACTGGCGATAACCGCCTGACGGCGGCAGCGATTGCCGCCGAAGCCGGTGTGGACGATTTTCTTGCCGAAGCCACGCCGGAAGCCAAGCTGGCGTTGATCCGTCAATATCAGGCGGAAGGACGGCTGGTCGCCATGACCGGCGACGGCACTAACGATGCCCCGGCGCTGGCGCAGGCTGACGTCGCGGTGGCGATGAACTCCGGCACCCAGGCGGCGAAAGAAGCCGGTAATATGGTGGATCTGGACTCTAACCCGACCAAGTTGATTGAAGTGGTGCATATCGGTAAGCAGATGCTGATGACGCGCGGCTCGCTCACCACCTTCAGTATCGCGAATGATGTAGCGAAATATTTCGCCATTATTCCCGCCGCGTTTGCCGCTACCTATCCGCAGCTAAACGCGCTCAACGTGATGGGGCTGCATTCGCCGAACTCCGCCATTCTGAGCGCGGTGATCTTTAACGCCCTGATTATCATTTTTCTGATCCCGCTGGCATTAAAAGGTGTGAGTTATAAGCCGCTTTCCGCATCGGCCATGCTGCGCCGTAATTTATGGAACTATGGTCTGGGTGGTCTGGTGGTGCCGTTTATTGGCATCAAAGTGATTGATGTGCTGCTGACCCTGCTGGGTCTGGCATGAGGTGTATGATGATCGGTTTACGTCCTGCTTTTTCGACAATGTTATTTCTGCTGTTATTGACCGGCGGCGTGTATCCGCTTCTGACCACGGCGTTGGGGCAGTGGTGGTTTCCCTGGCAGGCTAATGGCTCGCTGATTCATAAAGACAATGTGATACGCGGCTCAGCGCTTATCGGACAATCGTTTACCGCCGCGGGTTATTTTCATGGCCGGCCCTCCGCCACCGCCGATACGCCTTATAATCCACTGGCGTCGGGCGGAAGCAACCTGGCCGCCAGCAATCCCGAACTGGATGCGCAAATACAGGCCCGTGTCGCCGCGCTACGCGCCGCTAACCCCCAGGCGAGTTCCGCGGTTCCGGTTGAGCTGGCGACGGCGTCGGCAAGCGGGCTGGATAATAATCTGACGCCCGGCGCCGCGGCATGGCAAATCCCCCGCGTGGCGGCGGCTCGCCAGCTTCCCGTTGAACAGGTCGCGCAACTGGTTGCAGAATATACGCACAGGCCGCTGGCGCGCTTTCTTGGGCAACCGGTGGTGAATATTGTTGAGCTTAATCTGGCGCTGGATGCGCTACAGGGACACAGAGCGAAATGAACGACGAACCCTTGCGTCCTGATCCGGATCGCTTGTTGGAACAAACGCCCCCGCCCCACCGGGGGAAGTTGAAAATTTTCTTCGGCGCCTGCGCAGGCGTCGGAAAAACCTGGGCGATGCTGGCGCAAGCGCAGCGGCTGCGAGCGCAGGGGCTGGATGTGGTGATCGGCGTTGTAGAGACGCACGGCCGTGAAGAGACCGCCGCACTACTTGACGGGCTGACCATTCTGCCGCCAAGACGTCACTCGCACCGGGGGCGGCAAATTCGCGAATTTGACCTGGATGCCGCCCTCGCCCGGCGTCCGGCGCTGATTTTAATGGATGAGCTGGCGCACAGTAACGCGCCTGGCTCACGCCATCCTAAGCGCTGGCAGGATATTGAAGAGCTGCTGGAAGCGGGAATCGACGTTTTCACCACCGTGAACGTACAACATCTGGAAAGTCTGAACGATGTGGTGAGCGGCGTCACGGGGATTCAGGTGCGCGAAACCGTCCCCGATCCCTTTTTTGATGCCGCTGATGAAGTCGTACTGGTCGATCTGCCGCCCGACGATCTGCGCCAACGGCTCAACGAAGGTAAAGTGTATATCGCCGGTCAGGCGGAACGCGCTATTGAACATTTTTTCCGCAAGGGCAATCTGATCGCCCTCCGCGAGCTGGCGCTACGCCGGACAGCCGATCGCGTGGACGATCAGATGCGCGCCTGGCGCGCGCATCCGGGCGAAGAAAAAGTATGGCATACCCGCGATGCGATTTTACTGTGTATCGGGCATAACACCGGCAGCGAAAAACTGGTGCGTACCGCGGCGCGTCTGGCCTCCCGGCTCGGCAGCGTCTGGCACGCCGTCTATGTCGAAACGCCAACGTTACACCGCTTACCGGAAAAACAACGGCGGGCTATTTTAAGCGCGCTGCGCCTGGCGCAGGAGCTTGGCGCGGAAACCGCCACCCTGTCCGATCCCGCCGAAGAGAAAGCGGTCGTGCGCTATGCCCGCGAGCATAATCTGGGGAAAATCGTCATGGGCCGTCCGGCGTCGCGACGCTGGTGGCGACGTGACGCTTTCGCCGACCGTCTTGCCAGGCGCGCGCCGGATCTCGATCAGGTGATCGTCGCGCTGGAAGAGCCGCCAGCCCGCGCGTTGGCGCAAACGCCTGATAACCGGCCTTTTAAAGAGAAATGGCGTGGGCAGATTCAGGGCTGTCTGGTCGCCGTGGCGCTTTGCGCCATCACCACGCTTATCGCTATGCAGTGGCTTGTCACCTTTGACGCCGCCAATCTGGTAATGCTCTATTTGCTGGGTGTAGTAGTGATTGCACTGCTTTACGGACGCTGGCCGTCGGTGGTGGCGACGGTGATTAACGTGGCGAGTTTCGATCTCTTTTTTATCGCGCCACGCGGTACGCTCGCCGTTTCGGACGTGCAATATTTGCTGACCTTTGCCGTGATGCTGACGGTTGGTCTGGTAATTGGCAATCTTACTGCCGGGGTGCGCTATCAGGCGCGCGTCGCCCGTTATCGGGAACAGCGTACCCGCCATTTATATGAAATGTCTAAAGCGCTGGCCGTCGGGCGTAGCGAACATGATATCGCCGCGACCAGCGAGCGGTTTATCGCCTCGACGTTCCAGGCGCGCAGCCAAATTTTATTACCTGATGCTAACGGTAAGTTGCTGCCTCTCACCCACCAGCAAGGCATGACGCCGTGGGACGACGCAATTGCGCGCTGGAGTTTTGATAAAGGCCAGCCTGCCGGCGCAGGCACCGATACCCTCCCTGGCGTGCCTTATCAAATCCTGCCGCTGAAAAGCGCCGATAAAACGTACGGTCTGGCTATCGTCGAACCGGGTAATTTGCGTCAGTTAATGGTGCCGGAGCAGCAACGTCTGCTGGAAACATTCACTCTGCTTGTCGCCAACGCTCTGGAACGACTGACGCTGACCGCCAGCGAAGAACAGGCGCGTCTCGCCAGCGAGCGCGAAAGTATTCGCAACGCTCTGCTGGCGGCGCTGTCGCATGATTTACGCACGCCGCTGACGGTATTGTTCGGCCAGGCGGAAATTTTGACGCTGGATTTAGCCAGCGCAGGATCGCCCCACGCGCGTCAGGCCAGTGAAATCCGCCAGCATATTCTCAACACCACCCGGCTGGTGAATAATTTGCTGGATATGGCGCGTATTGAGTCCGGCGGGTTTAATCTTAAAAAAGAGTGGCTGACGCTGGAAGAGGTCGTCGGTAGCGCGTTACAGATGTTAGAGCCGGGTTTATTGCATCCGATTACATTGTCGCTGCCGCAACAGTTAACGCTTATCCATGTCGATGGCCCCTTATTTGAGCGTGTCCTGATCAACTTGCTGGAAAACGCCGTTAAGTACGCCGGACCGCAGGCCAGTATCGGCATTGATGCTGCGGTTAAGGACGATCGTTTACAACTGGATGTCTGGGATAACGGGCCGGGTATTCCTGCGGGGCAAGAACAGAAGATTTTCGATAAGTTCGCCCGCGGCAACAAAGAGTCCGCCGTCCCCGGCGTGGGGCTGGGGCTGGCGATTTGCCATGCTATCGTAGAGGTACACGGCGGCACGCTTACCGCCTATAATCGACCGCAGGGCGGCGCCTGTTTCCGTGTGACGCTGCCGCAAGGAAAGCCACCTGAACTTGATGATTTTCATGAGGATATGTGACAAACGTTCTGATTGTTGAAGATGAACAGGCCATCCGCCGCTTTCTGCGCGCCGCGCTGGAAGGCGACGGCCTGCGCGTGTATGAAGCTGAAACATTACAACGTGGTTTACTGGAAGCCGCCACGCGAAAGCCCGATCTGATTATTCTCGATCTCGGCCTGCCAGACGGCGACGGAATCGATTTTATTCGCGACCTGCGTCAGTGGAGCGCAATACCGGTGATTGTCCTTTCCGCCCGCAGCGAAGAAAGCGATAAGATTGCCGCGCTTGACGCCGGAGCTGATGATTACCTGAGCAAGCCATTCGGCATTGGCGAGTTGCAGGCGCGTTTGCGTGTCGCGCTGCGACGGCACGCCGCCAGCCCTTGCGCCGATCCGATCGTCCGCTTTTCCGGCGTGACGGTCGATCTCGCCGCACGGTTAATCCACCGTGGCGACGAAGAAATCCATCTGACACCGATTGAGTTCCGCCTGCTGGCGGTATTACTCAATAATGCCGGCAAGGTATTAACCCAACGGCAGTTATTAAACCAGGTCTGGGGCCCTAACGCCGTGGAGCATAGCCACTATTTGCGCATCTATATGGGACATTTACGCCAGAAACTGGAACAAGATCCCACCCGCCCACGCCATTTTATTACCGAAACCGGAATTGGCTATCGCTTTATGCCGTGAATAGCTATTCATTATTTTTAAATAACTTCTAATTTTTATGTCATTTATTTTCGGCGTCGCGAATAATTATTTTCGCGGCGATATTATATTTTATGGAGAATATAAAAAACATATAATTAACATTTAAGAAACAATCCGTTATTTCACAGCACGATATGCATAATCGCCGACTAATTATTTTTCAAATGATCGTTTTTTGTTGATCTGGTTCACAGATTGCTGGCGCTTCCTGGATAAAATATCCATGCTTTCAATAAATCAATGAAAGGACCTCAAAATGGAAAATAATAATCGTTTTATGCCCCATATAAGGCGGACAACGCATATTATGATGTTTGCCCACCGTAATAGTTTCGACTTTCATTTCTTTAATGCCCGGTAGTTTTTCTGCTACGGGTACTTCAGCATACAGGTCTTTCCGACCCTTATGTCATTCAGGTCTATTGCCTAAATAACTCGAATTGTTAAAAGCGACAGTACGGTAATTCCTTTACGCCCAGCCAGCTAACTATGTGGTTTGACAGAAGAAATTCCGACTCAGCGCAATTTTAGTTATCGCGGTTTCTGCCTGTATATCGTAGTACTCAACTCCTTAAATCCTGAATTTCCTGCAACCGGACGGGTTGGGATTTATTACATCTAAAATAAAGCTAATTTACTGATTTTTTTATCAGCGGGATAGCTTTGATTTTTTCCGGAAGAATCAGTTTCTCATGCGAGAAATTGAGGGCCTGCTATTACCTGAAATAAAGAGATGAAAAATGTCAGAATTAAAAATTGCCGTTAGCCGTCATTGCCCGGATTGTTTTTCTACACACCGTAATATTGTAAATGTTGATGAGAGTCGTTTCATCGACGTGGCTGCCATCGTGTTATCCATCGACGACATTGAACACGGAAAACTCGATGAAATCGACGCAACGGGTTACGGTATTCCCGTGTTTGTCGCGACTCATGACGAAGGGCGCGTACCGCCTGAGTATTTGCCGCGTATCTCTGGTGTATTCGAATATAATGAATCCCGTACTGCCTTCTATGGTCGCCAGTTGGAAACCGCGGCAAGCCACTACGAAACGCAGTTACGTCCGCCGTTTTTCCGCGCGCTGGTGGATTATGTCAACCAGGGCAACAGCGCATTTGACTGCCCGGGGCATCAGGGCGGCGAATTCTTCCGCCGTCATCCTGCCGGTAATCAGTTTGTGGAATACTTTGGCGAAACGCTCTTCCGCTCCGACCTATGCAACGCGGACGTGGCGATGGGCGATCTGCTGATTCACGAAGGCGCGCCTTGCATTGCGCAGCAACATGCGGCGAAAGTCTTTAACGCCGATAAGACCTACTTTGTGCTGAACGGGACCTCCTCCTCTAACAAAGTCGTACTCAACGCGCTGTTAACGCCGGGCGATCTGGTTCTGTTTGACCGTAACAACCACAAATCTAACCACCACGGCGCATTATTGCAGGCGGGCGCAACGCCAGTTTATCTGGAAACCGCGCGTAACCCGTATGGTTTTATCGGCGGGATCGACGCTCACTGCTTCGAAGAAGATTACCTGCGCGAGCTGATTAGCGAAGTCGCGCCGCAGCGCGCCCGCGAAGCACGTCCATTCCGTCTGGCCGTCATCCAGTTAGGCACCTACGACGGTACCATTTATAACGCCCGTCAGGTCGTCGATAAAATTGGTCATCTGTGCGACTACATCCTGTTTGACTCCGCCTGGGTCGGCTATGAACAATTTATTCCGATGATGGCCGATTGTTCGCCGCTGCTGCTGGAACTGAACGAAAACGATCCGGGTATTCTGGTGACGCAGTCCGTTCATAAACAACAAGCCGGTTTCTCCCAGACCTCGCAGATCCATAAAAAAGATAGCCATATCAAAGGGCAATCGCGCTACGTTCCGCATAAGCGCATGAACAACGCCTTTATGATGCACGCCTCCACCAGCCCGTTCTATCCGCTGTTCGCCGCGCTGGACGTTAACGCCAAAATGCACGAAGGCGTCAGCGGTCGCAATATGTGGATGGATTGCGTGGTTAACGGCATCGATGCTCGTAAATTGATCCTCGAAAACTGTCATCACATCCGTCCGTTCGTACCGGAACTGATTGATGGTAAGCCGTGGCAGTCATACCCGACATCAGAGATCGCCAGCGATCTACGCTTCTTCCACTTCGTTCCGGGAGAACACTGGCATGCGTTTGAAGGCTATGCCGAACATCAGTACTTTGTCGACCCTTGCAAACTGCTGCTCACCACACCGGGCATTAATGCAGCAAGCGGCGAATATGAAGACTTTGGCGTTCCTGCCACGATCCTCGCCAACTTCCTGCGCGAGAACGGCGTTGTGCCGGAAAAATGCGACCTCAACTCCATTCTGTTCCTGCTGACGCCGGCAGAAGACATGGCGAAGTTACAACAGCTTGTCGCCCTGCTGGCTCGTTTCGAAAAACTGCTGGAAGCTGATGCGCCGTTAGCGGAAGTATTACCGTCCATCTACAAACAGCATGAAGCGCGTTATGCCGGCTATACCCTGCGTCAGCTTTGCCAGGAGATGCACGATCTCTATGCGCGGCACAACGTGAAACAGCTGCAAAAAGAGATGTTCCGTAAATCGCATTTCCCGAAAGTCAGTATGAATCCGCAAGAGGCCAACTATGCCTATCTGCGCGGCGAGGTCGAACTGGTTCGCCTGCCGGAAGCGGAAGGTCGTATCGCGGCTGAAGGCGCTCTGCCTTACCCGCCGGGAGTGCTGTGTGTAGTTCCGGGTGAAATCTGGGGCGGTTCTGTCCTGCGTTACTTCAGCGCCCTGGAAGAAGGGATCAACCTGCTGCCGGGCTTTGCGCCTGAACTGCAGGGCGTTTATATCGAAGAACACGACGGCCGTAAGCAGGTCTGGTGCTACGTCATTAAACCTCGTGACGCGCAGCGCTCCCTGCTGAAGGAGGAAAAATTATGAGTAAACCTAAATCCAATAAAATGGGTGTCGTGCAGCTCACAATTCTGACTATGGTCAACATGATGGGCTCCGGGATCATCATGCTACCGACCAAACTGTCTGAAGTCGGCACGATATCCATTATCTCCTGGCTGGTCACCGCCGTCGGCTCGATGGCGCTGGCCTGGGCGTTTGCGAAATGCGGTATGTTTAGCCGTAAATCCGGCGGCATGGGCGGTTACGCCGAATATGCCTTCGGTAAATCCGGCAACTTTATGGCGAACTATACCTACGGCGTCTCGCTGCTGATCGCCAACGTGGCTATCGCCATCTCTGCTGTCGGCTATGGCACCGAACTGTTCGGCGCCGCGCTGACGCCGCTCCAGATCGGCCTGGCGACTATCGCCGTATTGTGGGTTTGTACTATCGCAAACTTTGGCGGCGCGCGTATTACCGGACAGATCAGTAGCGTTACCGTTTGGGGCGTCATCATTCCGGTTGTCGGCCTGTGCATCATTGGCTGGTTCTGGTTTAGCCCCAGCATGTACGTAGCGTCATGGAACCCGCACCATGTTCCGTTCTTTAGCGCGGTCGGTTCTTCCATCGCCATGACGTTGTGGGCATTTCTTGGACTGGAATCCGCCTGCGCCAACGCAGACGTGGTCGAGAATCCGGAAAAGAACGTCCCCATTGCGGTACTGGGCGGTACGCTGGGCGCGGCGGTCATCTATATCGTTTCGACTAACGTGATTGCCGGGATTGTGCCGAACATGGATCTGGCGAACTCCACGGCGCCGTTTGGTCTGGCGTTTGCACAGATGTTCACGCCTGCGGTAGGTAAAGTGATCATGGCGCTGATGGTAATGTCCTGCTGCGGCTCGCTGCTGGGCTGGCAGTTCACTATCGCTCAGGTCTTTAAATCCTCCGCTGACGAAGGCTATTTCCCGAAAGTCTTCTCTCGTGTAACGAAAGTCGACGCGCCGGTTCAGGGGATGTTGATTATTGTGATTATTCAGACTGGCCTGTCGCTGATGACCATTAGCCCGTCGCTGAATAGTCAGTTTAACGTCCTGGTTAACCTGGCGGTGGTGACGAACATTATTCCGTATATTCTGTCGATGGCCGCGCTGGTTATCATTCAGAAAATGGCGAATGTGCCGTCATCAAAAGCGAAAGTCGCTAACTTCGTAGCCTTCGTTGGCGCCATGTATAGCTTCTACGCGCTATATTCCTCCGGTGAAGAAGCCATGCTGTACGGCTCAATTGTGACCTTCCTCGGCTGGACGTTATACGGCCTGGTCTCACCGCGTTTTGAATTGAAAAATAAACACGGCTGATGGCGCGCCCGGGCTGCGGTAACGGTAGTCCGGGCATTTTCACTCTTTGAATAAGATAATAGAAATGAGTAATCCAGAACGGGAAGTCACTGATATAGCAGAAATACTGGCTATTCTCAGTAAACACGAAGTGTGTCGGATAGGGTTTAATGACAATCTCTGTCCGTATGTTGTCCCCGTAAATTTTGGCTACGAGTATCAGAACGGACGCTGGATATTTTATTTTCACGGCGCACGCACCGGGAAAAAGATGCGTCTGTTACGTAAGAACCCGGCAGTATGCATTGAAATGGACGGCGACCATGCATTACTACGTGCCGATGACCCCTGTGATTATAGCTACGCCTACACCAGCGTTTTCGCCACCGGACTGGCATCGATATTGCAAACACGCGATGAGATGCGCTACGGCCTGGACGTCATTATGCGCCAGACCGATCCGGGAAAAACCTTCAATTATCGGGAAGATATGATGAAAGCGGTTTGCGTGGTGCGTATCGAATGCGACGCCCTCACCTGCCGCCGACATCTGGCGACTCAGAGCGAATAAGTCAGATATCACAAGCGCCTTATCCGGCCTGGAGGCGATTTACAGGCCTGATAAGCGCAACGCCGTTAATATAAAAAAGGAGCCTTACGGCTCCTTTTTCTTCCATATCGCCCATCAGGCGTTTTTCAATACTTCGCTAACGATTTCAACGGCTTCTTTCTCAATCTGCTTGCGATGCTCTTCCCCCAGGAAGCTTTCGCAATAGATCTTGTAAGCGTCTTCCGTACCGGATGGACGCGCGGCGAACCAGCCGTTATCGGTCATTACCTTCAGGCCGCCAATCGATGCGCCATTACCCGGCGCTGCGGTAAGACGCGCGGTGATCGGGTCGCCTGCCAGCGTGCTGGCGCTGACCATTTCCGGAGACAGTTTAGACAATGCCGCTTTCTGCGCGGAGGTCGCGCTCGCCTGCAGACGGTTATAGCTCGGGGCGCCAAAACGCGCTGCCAGTTCATTGTAATGCTCTTGCGGGTTTTTCCCGGTAACGGCGGTGATTTCCGCCGCCAGCAGGCACATGATGATACCGTCTTTATCGGTAGACCACGGCGTACCGTCGAAACGCAGGAACGAAGCGCCCGCGCTCTCTTCCCCGCCGAAACCAAAGCTGCCGTCGAACAAACCGTCAACAAACCATTTGAAGCCTACCGGCACTTCCACCAGCTTGCGTCCCAAGTCATTCACCACGCGGTCAATCATCGCGGAAGAGACCAGCGTTTTACCGACAGCCACGTCTTTGCCCCACAGCGGACGATGCTGGAACAGATAGTTAATGGCGACCGCCAGATAATGGTTCGGGTTCATCAGCCCTGCAGGCGTCACGATGCCATGACGGTCGTAGTCCGGGTCGTTGGCGAAGGCCAGGTCAAACTTGTCACGCAGCGCCAGCAAACCCGCCATCGCGCATTCGGAGGAGCAATCCATACGGATCGCGCCATCTTTATCAAGGTGCATAAAGCGGAAGGTTTGATCAACCTGATCGTTAACTAACGTCAGGTTAAGTTTGTAATGCTCAGCGATACGTTTCCAGTATTCAATACCGGAGCCGCCCAGCGGATCGACACCCAGCGTCAGACCGGCTTTCTGAATCGCCGCCATATCAACGATATCCGCCAGCCCTTCGACAAACGGCTGTACCAGATCTACCGCTTTAACGTGGCCCGAGGCCATAGCCGCATCCAGAGAGATGCGCTTAACGCCTTGCAGGCCATCCGCCAGCAGCGCATTGGCGCGATCTTCTACCACTTTAGTGACGTTGGTGTCCGCCGGGCCGCCATTGGGCGGATTATATTTAATACCGCCATCTTCCGGCGGGTTGTGCGACGGCGTAATGACAATACCATCAGCCAGCGGGCCGCCTTTTTTGTTATGGACCAGGATAGCATTTGACACGGCAGGCGTTGGCGTAAAGCCATTATTTTCCTGCACGATAACGTCTACGCCGTTTGCCGCCAGCACTTCCAGCACGGAAATGAAGGCCGGTTCCGAGAGCGCATGGGTGTCTTTCCCCACATAGCAGGGGCCGGTAATGCCATTTTTCGCCCGCTCTTCAGCAATCGCCTGGGCGATCGCCAGAATATGCGGTTCGTTGAAACTGTGACGACCTGCGCTACCGCGATGGCCGGAAGTGCCAAATTTCACGGCATGTTCTGCATTCCCTGCCTCCGGTTTCAGTACATAATACTGCGCCGTCAGTTGGGCGACGTTAATCAAATCACTCTGTTGCGCGGGTTGTCCTGCGCGGTTGTGGATTGCCATTGCCTGGTCCTTCTAATGCAAGGATTAAATTGTTCCGCAAACCTTTTCAATCAATTCCGCCGGGAATTGCATTGACTGCATGATGTGTTCGATCATGCTGCATTTACGGCCGGTGTTGGTGTTGGTGATCACCCAGTACGGCGTGCCGGGAACGTGCTTAGGTTTAGTTTGATTCCCATTTTTCAGCAGCGTTTGTTCATCCGCCGCAAAATAGACGCGCGTGCGGCCATGCAACGACTCCGTCGCCTCCGCAAACGCGTGGTGATCCAGTGAATAGAGTGTAGTCAGAATCAGCATAAAGCGGTTGACCGCTTTTTTCTGCTCGGCATATTCGTCAGACAACAACAGCTCACGCATCGCGCGAACTTTGTCTTTTACCGGGTTAACCGGTTTCGCTTCGGCAACGGGTTGCGCCGCAGGCGTCCCCTTCACCGCTGAAGCCGTTGGCTGTGTCGTGGCGGAAAACTTCAACATACGCCGTAAAATGTCGGATGCGCTCTCGCCGATATGCTTGGTGTGGCTGGCAATATAGCTATAGAGTTCATCATCAACTTCAATCGTTTTCATCTTAATCCAGTGCGATGTCTTTGCTGAATACAAGTCATTGGGATTATAGGAACAAATCCCAACAGCGGATAGCGTTAAGCCCGGCTGACAAAAAAACTCGGAGTAAACCTTAGAGGTTGCAGCCCAGTGGCAGAATGGTCAACATAATACCCTAACCCGACAGAGCGAAAAAAAGAACTTTGCCATGAAATTAAACATCCGAGCGCAATCTGCACAAAACCTGCACAATAATTCCCCCATCGTTCTCGTTCATGGCCTGTTTGGCAGCCTGGACAACCTCGGCGTACTGGCGCGCGATCTGGTGACCGATCACGACATTATTCAGGTCGATATGCGCAATCATGGTTTATCGCCGCGCGATCCGGTCATGGATTATCCGGCAATGGCCCAGGATCTTCTGGATACGCTTGACGCGCAGCAGATTGAAAAAGCGACGTTTATTGGTCATTCCATGGGCGGAAAAGCGGTAATGGCGCTGACGGCGCTGGCGCCCGATCGCATCGATCGTCTGGTCGCGATTGATATCGCCCCCGTGGATTATCACGTTCGCCGCCACGATCGCATTTTCGCGGCCATTAATGCCGTCAGCGAATCCGACGCGACATCCCGCCAACAGGCGGCAGGGATTATGCGCCAACACCTCAACGAAGAAGGCGTGATCCAGTTTCTGTTAAAATCCTGGGCTGAAGGCGAATGGCGTTTTAATGTTCCGGTATTATGGGAGCAGTATCCGCATATCGTCGGCTGGGAAACCATTCCGCCCTGGGAACATCCGGCGCTGTTTATTCCAGGCGGTAACTCGCCGTACGTGACCGAAGCGTACCGCGACGCGCTGCTGGCGCAATTCCCTCTGGCGCGCGCGCATGTGATCGCCGGCGCGGGCCACTGGGTACATGCCGAAAAACCAGAGGCGGTTCTGCGCGCCATCCGCCGTTATCTGCACGATAAACGCTAACTGATTAAAAACTCATCGCCTGTGCGCGATTACGCGCGCGGGCGTTGGCGTCGCTTCCTCGCTGATGTATGATGGCGCGCTATCCATCCGGGCATAAGCCTGGCTGATTGTTTCCCCCGAAGTCACCAAAATCATGGCCAAAGAACAAACGGACCGTACGACATTAGATCTGTTCGCGCACGAGCGTCGCCCGGGACGACCTAAAACGAATCCGCTTTCGCGCGATGAACAGTTACGCATCAACAAGCGCAACCAGTTAAAACGCGACAAAGTTCGTGGCCTCAAGCGTGTCGAATTAAAACTCAACGCACAAGCGGTTGACGCGCTGAATGAGCTGGCCGAAGCGCGCAACATTAGCCGCAGCGAGCTCATTGAAGAAATATTAATGAAGCAGCTTATGGCGCTGCGCGGCCAGGGTTTAGTCTGAAAATAAGTTTTGTTTCATATTTCGTGTAGCAGAGCGTGCAGTCCCGCGTGATTGCTGTTTCCGCATATCTGCCTGTTCTGCTATGATTGCCCTTATCCGTGGGCAATTCGCCACCACCATTTCAATAAGTTTCAAGAGGTTATTTTACTCATGGCAATCACTGGCATCTTTTTCGGCAGCGACACCGGTAATACCGAAAATATCGCAAAAATGATTCAAAAACAGCTTGGTAAAGACGTTGCCGATGTGCATGACATTGCAAAAAGCAGTAAAGAAGACCTGGAAGGGTATGACATTCTGCTGCTGGGCATCCCAACCTGGTACTATGGCGAAGCGCAATGTGACTGGGATGACTTCTTCCCGACTCTCGAAGAGATTGACTTTAACGGTAAGCTGGTGGCGCTGTTTGGCTGTGGCGATCAGGAAGACTACGCGGAATACTTCTGTGATGCGCTGGGCACGATTCGCGACATTATTGAGCCGCGCGGCGCCACAATTGTGGGTCACTGGCCAACCGCAGGCTATCATTTTGAAGCCTCTAAAGGTCTGGCTGACGACGATCATTTTGTCGGTCTGGCGATTGACGAAGACCGTCAGCCTGAACTGACCGCCGAGCGTGTTGAAAAATGGGTTAAGCAAGTTTCGGCTGAATTGCACCTCGACGACATCCTCAACGCCTAATCTTATGCGGCGCAGCGTTATATCTGCGCCGCATCAATAGACAAGACCAATCAAAATAATTGCTACAAATTTGTAACTTTCGCACCCATCCCTGTACAATGTCCGGGTGTAATCAGGTGGCGCCAGAATTTGCAGGCAAAACCACAGTTTTATTAATATCTGCGAGAGACTTGCGGTTTTCATTTCGGCATGGCAGTCCTATAATGATACGCATTATCTTGAGTGCAATTTCTGTCACTTCTCTAATGAAGTGAATCGTTTAGCAACAGGACAGATTCCGCATGACTGACAACAATACCGCATTAAAGAAGGCTGGCCTGAAAGTAACGCTTCCTCGTTTAAAAATTCTGGAAGTTCTTCAGGAACCAGATAACCATCACGTCAGTGCGGAAGATTTATACAAACGCCTGATCGACATGGGTGAAGAAATCGGTCTGGCAACCGTATACCGTGTGCTGAACCAGTTTGACGATGCCGGTATCGTGACCCGCCATAATTTTGAAGGCGGTAAATCCGTTTTTGAACTGACGCAACAGCATCATCACGACCATCTTATCTGCCTTGACTGCGGAAAAGTGATTGAATTTAGTGATGACTCTATTGAAGCGCGCCAGCGTGAAATTGCGGCGAAACACGGTATTCGTTTAACTAATCACAGCCTCTATCTTTACGGCCACTGCGCTGAAGGCGACTGCCGCGAAGACGAGCACGCGCACGATGACGCGACTAAATAAGTGTAAATCTTTCGAAGAGCCAACCGCCCGGTTGGCTTTTTTATATCCTCCTCTTTCCTGCCGCTTGATGTTGATTTAATGTAAAAAACGCTATCGCATCTCAGGAGAGCAGGAATGGAGCTTCGCCAGTTACGCTATTTCGTGCGTATTATTGAAACCGGCAGTATGGGCAGCGCCGCACAGGATCTTGATATTGGCGTTTCAGCCTTAAGTCAACAGATGTCCCGTCTGGAAAACGAGCTTGCCATCCGTCTGCTGCAGCGCACTTCGCGCGGCGTAACGCCAACCAACGCCGGGCTGGCCTTTTATTCGCAGGCGCAACTCGCCCTGCGTCATGCCGACGACGCGATTCTCGCCGCCAGAGAAGCGCGCCTTTCCGGTCATGTGAGCGTAGGAATGGCCCCCAGTACCGCCTCCATACTGGGTATACCGTTTATCCATGCCATGCAGGAAAACTATGCCGATGTCCGACTGCATGTGGTGGAAAGCTTGTCCGGTAATCTGGAAAGAATGATCAATACCCGCCAGATTGATTTAGCCGTTGTCTTTCAAAAAGATAAAATCCTGCGCTGGAGCGCCAGACCGATCCTTGAAGAACAGCTTTTTCTGATTGGCTCCCATGCCCTGCTGGCGGCGCTTCCTGATAACCCGATCACACCTGAACAACTGGCAGGCATTCCGCTCATTATGCCAAGCCAGGGACATGGGCTGCGCGGCAGGCTGGACGCTGTCTGCCAGGAACATGCGCTTAACGTTGAGATCGTCGCGGAAATTGACGGTCTGGCGTTGTTGATGCGCGCCGTGCGCGACGGTCTTGGCGCCACGTTGCAGCCCGGCGCGGCGATTTCTCATCTGGATAACGACGCGCTACGCGTGATCGGCGTCCATAATCCGGTACTCAGCCGCCCCAATTTTTTAGTCAGCCTGTCGGATGATGAACTGACGCCCGCCGGCCTTGCCGCCAGAGTAGTCCTTACCAAAGTTATGCGTCAGTTAGTCGACGCCGGTGAATGGCCAGGCGCAACCCTTTACGCTTACTAAACCCCTGTTTAGCGCTACCTGATAGCGCGCCGCTTATTTATCCGTATACATTTCAATTACAAATTTAACAAATAGTTAAATGGTACGGGAGTATAAGATGGTTGATGTACTGGTGATAGGCGGAGGCAATGCCGCATTATGCGCCGCCCTGACCGCACGGGAAGCGGGCGCATCGGTTCTGCTGCTGGAGGCTGCCCCGCGAGAATGGCGCGGCGGAAATTCTCAGCACACACGAAACCTGCGCTGTATGCATGATGCGCCGCAGGATGTGCTGGTAGAAAGCTATCCTGAAGAGGAATTCTGGCAGGATCTGTGGCGAGTCACCGACGGCAACACCAACGAGGCGCTGGCGCGGCTGGTCATTCGCACCTCTTCGCAATGCCGCGACTGGATGCGCAAACATGGCGTTAACTTTCAACCGCCGCTATCTGGGGCGCTCCACGTTGCGCGCACCAATGCGTTTTTTATGGGCGGAGGGAAAGCGCTCGTCAATGCCTATTACCGTAGCGCCGAACGGCTGGGCGTACAGATTCGCTATAACACGCCGGTTCACGCGCTTGAACTTCATGACGGCGAATTCGTGGCAGCGCTGGCAGGTAGCGAACGTATTACCGCCAAAGCCTGCGTATTAGCGGCTGGCGGTTTCGAATCAAACCGTGAATGGCTGCGGGAGGCCTGGGGAGAAAACGCCCGCGGCGAATGGCCCGCGGATAATTTCCTGATTCGCGGCACGCGTTTTAACCAGGGCGTATTACTCAAATTTATGATGGATGCCGGCGCGGATATCATTGGCGATCCGTCCCAGTCGCACTGCGTAGCGATTGATGCCAGGGCGCCGCTGTACGACGGCGGTATTTGTACTCGCGTGGATTGCGTATCGCTGGGTATTGTCGTGAATCGCGACGCCGAACGTTTTTATGATGAAGGCGAAGATTTCTGGCCGAAACGTTACGCCATTTGGGGGCGGCTGGTGGCTCAACAGCCAGGACAAATTGGCTATTCGATTATTGACAGTAAAGCCATCGGCCACTTTATGCCGCCGGTTTTTCCTGGCGCGCAGGCCAATACGCTGGCTGAACTGGCCTGCCAGTTGGGGCTGGACGCGGAAAAATTTACCCATACCGTCACGCAGTATAACCAGGCCTGCCAACCCGGTCATTTTGATCATACCTTGCTTGATGACTGCGCCACCAAAAACCTGACGCCGGCTAAAACCCACTGGGCGCGCCCGCTTGATGCGCCGCCCTACTACGGTTATGCGCTGCGACCCGGCATCACGTTTACCTACCTGGGTCTGAAAGTCAATGAACGTGCCGCGGTGCATTTTGCCGGTCATCCAAGCCGCAACCTGTTTGTTGCCGGCGAGATGATGGCAGGAAATGTACTGGGCAAGGGGTATACCGCAGGCGTAGGCATGTCTATCGGCACAACCTTTGGCCGCATTGCGGGGATAGAAGCCGCCCGCGCGGCGCACAAGGAGGCGCAGCATGAAACAGCTTGAAAAATTAATCATTGAGGCCACCGTGCTTACCGAACCGGAAGCCGAGGTCGAACGCGTTATGCAAGTGTGTAACGCGTGTCGCTACTGCGAAGGTTTTTGCGCGGTATTTCCGGCGATGACCCAGCGGCTCGAATTCGGTAAAGCCGATATTCATTATCTGGCGAATTTATGTCATAACTGCGGCGCCTGCCTGCACGCGTGCCAGTACGCGCCGCCCCATGAATTTGCCATTAACGTGCCGAAAGCGATGGCGCAAGCCCGCCTGGAGACGTATCAACAGTATGCCCAGCCCGCCGCTTTTGGCGCGTTATACCGCCGGGCGGGGATCACCGTCGCGCTGGCGCTGATAGTCGGTCTGACGCTCTTTTTATTACTGGCGATGGCGCTGAAAGGGTCGCTGATTCATCCGCCGCTGGCCGGTGACTTCTATCAAATTTTTCCGCATAGCCTGCTGGCATGGATGTTTGGCTCAGTTTTTGTGCTGGCAATCGGTTTGCTTATGGCGGGCGTAATCCGCTTCTGGCGTGAGATCTCGCCGGGCGTACCGCGTTCGGCGGAGATTGCGGAAGCGTCGCACAATGCGTTAACGCTGAAATATCTCGACGGCGGTCACGGCAAAGGCTGTAACGAAGCGGACGATGCGTTCACGCTGCTGCGCCGTCGCTTTCATCACTTTACCTTCTACGGTTTTATGCTCTGTTTTGCCGCCACGGTCGTGGCGACGGGCTATCACTACGTCGCCGGTTGGGAAGCGCCCTACCCGTTCTTTAGCCTGCCGGTCATGCTCGGCACGCTGGGCGGTATCGGTCTGCTTATCGGCCCGGCCGGGCTACTGTGGCTCAATCTGCGGCGGTCGCCGTTACATGGCGATGCGCGCCAGAAACCCATGGATCGCGGCTTTATTCTGCTGCTGTTCTTAACCAGTCTTACCGGGCTGGCGCTGCTGGCAGGCAGAGACACCAGCGGAATGGGCATACTGCTGGCGCTCCATTTAGGCGTGGTGATGGCGCTCTTTCTCACCCTTCCCTACGGAAAATTCGCCCACGGATTTTTCCGCTGCGCGGCCTTACTCAAATGGGCAGTTGAGAAGCGACGCGGAAAACATGCGGGGGATACAGGCAACTGACCCGCAACATCTTACCCATAAAACAATAAAGACAGTGGAGAGCAAACCCTATGGCACAACACACACCTGCAACATCGCGCGCCGGCACGTTCGGCGCAATACTGCGCGTGACAAGCGGCAATTTTCTTGAACAGTTTGATTTTTTCTTGTTCGGATTTTACGCCACCTATATCGCCAGAACGTTTTTTCCGGCGGAAAGCGAATTTGCCTCATTAATGTTGACCTTTGCCGTCTTTGGCTCCGGTTTTTTAATGCGCCCCGTCGGCGCGATTGTGCTTGGCGCCTATATTGACAGAATCGGACGTCGTAAAGGGCTGATGGTGACGCTGGCGATTATGGGCTGCGGTACGTTGCTCATCGCCCTCGTCCCCGGCTACCAAACGATCGGCCTGGCAGCGCCTGCGTTGGTGCTGTTGGGCCGGTTATTACAAGGATTTTCTGCGGGCGTTGAGTTAGGCGGCGTCTCAGTCTATCTGTCCGAAATCGCAACGCCAGGCAATAAAGGGTTTTATACCAGCTGGCAATCCGCCAGTCAGCAGGTCGCGATCGTTGTCGCCGCGTTGATTGGTTATAGCCTGAATATCACGCTGGGACACGACGCGATATCGGAGTGGGGCTGGCGAATTCCGTTCTTTATCGGCTGTATGATCATTCCGCTGATTTTTGTTTTACGTCGTTCATTACAAGAAACAGAAGCGTTTTTACAACGCAAGCATCGCCCCGACACCAGGGAAATTTTTGCAACTATCGCCAAAAACTGGCGCATTATTACAGCCGGAACGCTGCTGGTGGCGATGACCACCACAACGTTTTATTTTATCACCGTTTATACGCCGACCTATGGCAGAACCGTGCTTAATCTCAGCGCGCGGGACAGTTTGATCGTCACCATGTTAGTGGGGGTGTCCAATTTTATCTGGTTACCCATTGGCGGCGCGATTTCCGACCGGATTGGCCGTCGCGCCGTGTTAATGGGCATTACGTTGCTGGCGCTGATCACCACCTGGCCCGTCATGCAGTGGCTGACCGCCGCGCCCGACTTTACCCGCATGACGCTGGTACTGCTGTGGTTCTCTTTCTTTTTTGGCATGTATAACGGCGCAATGGTCGCGGCGTTAACCGAAGTGATGCCAGTCTATGTGCGTACCGTTGGTTTCTCGCTGGCCTTTAGCCTGGCGACGGCGATTTTTGGCGGCCTGACGCCGGCCATCTCTACCGCGCTGGTAAAGTTAACCGGCGATAAAAGCTCGCCCGGCTGGTGGCTGATGTGCGCAGCGTTATGTGGACTTGCCGCGACGGCGATGCTGTTTGTACGTCTGAGTCGCGGCTATATCGCAGCAGAAAATAAAGCCTGAAAAAACCACGGGCGGAAAACATTCGCCCGTGGGTGGCAAGGAAGGGTTTTATTGCACGTTATTATGACTGCGAATTTCCTGCCAGACCTTATCGCAGTCAGCCTTGACCGCCTGATCGTTACCCGTGCGCGTCGCCTGAATGCACTGCTGATAGTCCAGCACCCGCACGCTTTCTTCGTTAGCAAATTGCTGATGTTTGCGCTCTTTTTTAAGGACATTCAGCACGCTTTGGCAGGCCTCTATCTTCTCAGGCGAGCCCTGTGCGGTATTGATACAGGCGCTGTACGCCTCTTTCAGCCGACTATCTTCTTCCGGCGCGGGTGATGACGCGCAGGCCGTCAAACCGGCGGTCATGCTGGCGATGAGTAAAATTTTTTTCATAGGTCGTTCCTCAACAGCGCGGCAGACCGGCAGCCTGCCGCATCTGACATCAGAAAATAGTGAATGGCGCAATAACGATAAATTTCACGTCACGTTCATCCTGGAAGATGTTGCCGTAACCACCGCCCCAGCTTGGAATATTGGAGTGGTTGTCATATTCGGTGAAGTGCAGTTTGAACATGGTGCCTTTGGCACGCCCCTCCTGCAGGGTATAGACCGCATCCAGACTGTATGAGGACTCTTCGATAGTGCGGTTTTTGTCGTAGTAAGCATCCGGGTTACTTTGCCAGGTTGCCGGTTTAGCATCCCAGGCGTAAACGTAAGACGCGCCCACAGCCCAGCCCGGCAGATTCCAGTTTTTCAGGTCATACATCGCGCCGAAGAAAACCGCCTTTTCACCGTTAGCGTTAAAGTCGGAGCGGTTATCCCACCAGATATCCAGACGACCGTTTGAAGAGGCGTAGGTTGGCGTCATACGTTGCAGAAAATAGCCCTGCTGACCGTCCGCTTTCACCCAGGTACCTTCCAGACGCAGGTCAACCACTTCCGCGACTTTGTAGCCGAAGGTCAACGCCTGCAGCCAGGCCGTACCGTCGTAAATATCATTCACGCTGCGATCGTCTACTTTGTCGCGCGCGCCGTAGAACTGGTAACTGGTGGTGAACGGATTGCCGCCTAAATCAAATTTATAGCTGGCCTTCGCGAAATATTGATCGACATAGCCTTCGGACTGACCAAACGCCGCTTCCAGCACCAGATCATTTTTGAAGTCGTACTTCGCGCCGATGGAGTGGAGGTAGTCCACATTGGTTTTTTTATCCGCCTGATAAAACTTATCCATTTCGGTATGCCACGGCGCTTTATATTCGTTAGTCCACATGTAGGAAAAACTTAACGCGCCCGCATCGCCATAGTCAAAACTGGCGCCAGCTTCCGCACCCTGATAGGTACCCGGCATAAAACTCCAGTGCGGCGCTAACAGCGTCTGACCGGTAGGCTGAATATAACCGGCGCGCGCCCAGACCGGGCCATATTTAAATTTCGCGGCGGCTTTATAAAGACTGATACCGCTCTTATCGCCGGAATAGTCTTCGTCGTAGCCTTTATTCTTTTTCGAGAAGGCAATTTCGTTTGGATGACCGCTGTCGCCGTTTTCTGCCATTTCAATCGCGGTAAACGCCGCGATATCCAGACCGAACATATCCGCAGCGTAACCAGACTGAAAATCCAGGTTAGCGTTCCAGGTCGCATGAGAAAGGTTAGTTTTATATTTGTCGCCGTCGGTCACATCTTTGCGATCGCGTTCACGCTGCCAATAATAGATGCCGCCCGTTAACGTGGAGTCGTCGAAAAAGCCGGAGGCTTGCGCCTGCGGAACAACGATCCACCCCGACATTGCTGTGATACCGGCGATAGCCAGAGCCAGCGTACTACGTTTGCCACTAAACGTACGCATAAGTTAATCCTCTTTGACGTATAAATTGCTGCCGACAAAAGCGAACAGCGAAAAAATAAAAATAAAAAGTAGCGCTGAGAAACCTCATTTACTACGTTAAATAGACTATTTTTCGCGATGCGAATTATCAATCTCTTTCTGTAACCAGTATGTAATAATATGAGCAACCGCACATATTTAATTGCTTTCTGTTACATTCAACTGCTGGTGAGGGAAGCAGACCGCCAGAAAGAAAATTGACTTGTTTTCCATAGGCATGAAAATAATTGTCTCCTGTTGACCTGACGCTTATAACATTTAGATTAATAATCATTTATAAGATCAATAATTTTCAGAAAATAATTAATTCGCCTCGCAAAAAAGAGAATCGACTCAGAGCCTATCCCACCAGGCGTTATTGGCGCAGCCAGTTTGGACACGGACAGCGCGCAAAAACCGGAGCGTACACGTAGTACGTGAGGTTTGACTCGCTACGCTCGCCCTTCGGGCCGCCGCAAGCGGCGTTCAAAACGCTAACGCGTTTTGGCGAGCACTGCCCAGGTCCAAAATGGCAAGTAAAATAGCCCTAATGGGATAGGCTCTTGGAAATGCAGAGAAAAAACGCCGCAAAACGCGGCGTTGACAAGGTATTTTTACAGCATTCGCCTGTTGGCGCAGTGCTTATTCGCCCGCTTTCGCCCAGGTATCACGCAGGCCCACGGTGCGGTTAAAGACCAGCTTATCGGCCGTTGCATAGCGGCTGTCGAGGCAGAAGTAGCCTTCACGTTCAAACTGGAAAGCTTTCCCTGCTACCGCCGCTTTCAGCGACGGCTCGCCATAACCCTGCTTAATCACTAATGATTCGGGGTTGATAACGGACAGGAAGTCCTCCGCGGCGCCCGGATTCGGCACGCTGAACAGACGGTCGTAGAGACGAATTTCAATCGGCAGCGCATGTGCTGCGCTAACCCAGTGGATTACGCCTTTCACTTTACGCCCGTCAGCCGGATCTTTACTCAGCGTATCGGCATCATAGGTACAGAAGATGGTGGTGATATTCCCTTCGGCATCCTTCTCTACGCGCTCCGCTTTAATGACGTAGGCATTACGCAGACGCACTTCTTTGCCCATCACCAGACGCTTGTACTGCTTGTTCGCTTCTTCGCGGAAATCTGCGCGATCGATCCAGATCTCACCGCTAAACGGCACTTCACGGCTGCCCATCTCCGGTTTATTCGGATGGTTAGGCATGGTAACCATTTCGCTCTCACCCTGCGGGTAGTTTTCGATAACCAGTTTTACCGGATCGATTACCGCCATTGCGCGCGGCGCGTTTTCGTTCAGATCTTCGCGAATGCAGGATTCCAGCGACGCCATCTCAATGGTGTTGTCCTGCTTGGTGACGCCGATGCGTTTGCAGAACTCACGAATAGAAGCTGCGGTATAGCCGCGACGGCGCAGACCGGAAATAGTCGGCATACGCGGATCATCCCAACCTTCGACGTGTTTGTCGGTCACCAGCAGGTTCAGCTTACGCTTGGACATCACGGTGTATTCCAGATTCAGGCGCGAGAATTCGTACTGGCGCGGGTGAACCGGAATGGTGATGTTGTCCAGTACCCAGTCGTACAGACGACGGTTGTCCTGGAACTCCAGCGTACACAGAGAATGAGTAATACCTTCCAGCGCATCGCTGATGCAGTGAGTAAAGTCGTACATCGGATAGATGCACCACTTGTTGCCGGTCTGATGATGCTCGGCGAATTTAATGCGATACAGCACCGGATCGCGCATCACGATAAACGGCGACGCCATGTCGATTTTAGCGCGCAGACAGGCTTTACCCTCTTCAAAACCGCCGGTACGCATTTTTTCAAATAGCGCGAGGTTCTCTTCGACGCTGCGATCGCGGAACGGGCTGTTTTTACCCGGCGCGGTCAGCGTACCGCGGTATTCGCGGATCTGCTCCGGCGTCAGCTCATCAACGTAGGCCAGGCCTTTATTGATCAGCTCGACCGCATAGGCGTGCAGTTGGTCAAAGTAATCGGAGGAGTAGCGAATATCGCCAGACCAGTGAAAGCCTAACCACTCGACGTCGTTTTTGATCGAATCAACGTACTCGATATCTTCTTTTACCGGGTTGGTGTCATCGAAACGCAGGTTGCACTGGCCCTGATAATCTTGCGCGATGCCAAAGTTGAGGCAGATAGATTTCGCGTGGCCGATGTGCAGATAGCCATTCGGCTCCGGCGGAAAACGGGTATGGACAGTGGTATGTTTACCACTCGCCAGATCTTCATCAATAATCTGACGAATAAAGTTAGTCGGGCGGGCTTCAGCCTCACTCATCGTGGATTCCTCAAAGCGTAAACAACGTATAACGGCATATGATCTTATAAGCCGGACAGACTGACAACCTTTAGTTACTTAAAAAGTGGCTTTGCAGAAAATATTGGGGCTAATTGCGGTAAAAAAAAGCGGCGAAGGTTTCCCTCTGCCGCTTATGTTTTCTGTGATATCGCCGGATGGCGTCTTACGCCTTATCCGGCCAGGAAGCGATTATTTGCTCTTAATCTCGTACAGTGGCGTTTGACCCGCTACCACGTGACCATCCGCTTTGATGACCAGAGCGCTGAAGTCATCGCTGTTGCTGCAAACAACCGGGCTTATCATGGAGCGCGCGTTGGCATTCAGGAAGTCCAGATCCAGTTCCAGAACCGGCTGACCCGCCGTGACTTCCGCCCCCTCTTCAACCAGACGCTTGAAGCCCTGACCGTTCAGCGCGACGGTATCGATACCCATATGGACAACGATCTCCGCGCCTTTTTCGGTTTCCAGACAGAACGCGTGGTTAGTGTTGAAGATTTTCACGATAGTACCCGCCGCCGGAGAAACCACGGTTTTATCGGTGGGTTTCACCGCCACGCCGTCGCCGACCGCTTTGCTGGCGAAAGCTTCATCCGGTACCTGATCCAGCGCCACTACCTCACCGGTAATCGGAGAGACCAGTTCAGCGATAGTCACCGCATTCGGCACCGCCTGGGGTTTGGCCGCCGGAGCAGGTGTTGCAACGTGAGCCGCATCAGCAGACGCTGCCGCGACCGGCCCCCGCGCTACCACTTTCTTCATTTCATCGCCAATCGATTCCGCTTTCGCGCCGACAATAACCTGAATGGTCTGTTTGTTCAGTTTCACCACGCCGGAAGCGCCGAGGCGTTTGCAGGCCGCATCGTTGACGCGAGCAGAGTCGTTCACGGTCAGGCGCAGACGGGTAATACACGCATCGATCGCTTTCAGGTTGTCCGTACCGCCAACCGCAGCAATATAGCTGGTCGCCAGTTGCGTTAACCCTTCTTCGGTGTTGCTGTTGGCTTCTTCCGTTACCATCTCATCAACTTTATCTTCGCGGCCCGGCGTTTTCAGGTTAAACATACGAATAACCGCGCTGAACAGCAGGAAGTAGATGATAAAGAATACAACGCCCATCACCAGCAACATCCAGACGTTATTGCTGGCCGCAGGCAGGTTATACATCAGAACATAGTCGATCGCGCCTGCCGAGAAAGAGAAGCCCGCATGGATACCCAGCAGCGTCGCGACGAACAGGCTGATACCGGTCAAAATGGCGTGCAGGAGGTACAGCAGCGGCGCCAGGAACATAAACAGAAATTCCAGCGGCTCGGTTACGCCGGTCAGAAACGCGGTGATCGCGACAGACAGCAGCATACCGCCCACCATCGGACGACGTTCTTTCGGCGCGGCGAAATACATCGCCAGAGCGGCGCCCGGCAGACCAAACATCATGATCGGGAAGAAGCCGGACATAAACATCCCCGCCGTGCCGTCGCCAGCATAGAAGCGGTTGATGTCGCCGTGGAATACAGTGCCTGCGGCATTGGTGAATTCACCAATCTGGAACCAGGCGATGGTGTTCAGTACCTGATGCAGACCGGTGGGGATCAGCAGACGGTTGATGAAGCCAAAGATACCGGAACCCAGCGCGCCTGCGGAAACGATCCATTCACCACCCGCATGGATGCCATGCTGTACCGGCGGCCAGACGTAACCGAAAATAGCGGCCAGCACCAGACAGAAAAAGCCCGTTGCGATCGGCACAAAACGTTTTCCACCGAAGAAACTGAGAAAATCAGGCAGTTTGATACCAGACCAGCGATTATAAACCGCGCCGCCGACCAGACCGGTAATAATCCCCGCCAGCACGCCCATGTTGATTTCCGGGTTAATCGTCACCATCGCTTTGGTCATGACGAAGTAACCCACGGCTCCCGCCAGCGCTGCCGCGCCTGCGCTATCTTTAGACCAACTGGAGGCCACGCCGATAGCGAAAACCAGCGCCAGGTTATCGAAAATAGACCCGCCCGCTTGCGCGATAAACGGCATATTCAGCAAATCTGGTTGGCCGAATCGCAGCAACAACGCTGCCACCGGCAACACGGCGATAGGGAGCTGCAACGCCCTACCCAGCCGCTGGAAAAAACCTAAAATATTCATCTTATTCCCCCTACGAGACGCCGATATGGCTTCTTTGAAGCCGTTTTTTATTGTGCTGCAAACGTTAAAAACGTGATGTTCTGTAATCGAACGGTGAGATCATCTTCTGCAGAGTGTGTGGAAAATTAATTCGCCTCGCAAATTAAACGGGTGTTTTTTGTGATTATAATCACTAAATATCGTAATCACCCCCACCATCCACTGGCTAACACGGAAAACTTATTTTATGATTCAAAAAATCAGGACGGATTGAACACGAACCCTGGATATCCAGGTTACGCTTAATACGATCCGCCAAATTTTGACATTGATTATTGAGGTGAAGAATGAGACTGATCCCCCTGAGTACCGCAGAACAGGTTGGCAAATGGGCCGCTCGCCATATCGTTAACCGTATTAATGCGTTCAAACCGACAGCCGATCGTCCGTTTGTCCTTGGACTGCCTACCGGCGGCACGCCGCTAACGGCGTACAAAGCGCTGGTTGAGATGCACAAAGCGGGCGAGGTCAGCTTTAAGCATGTGGTCACCTTTAATATGGACGAATATGTTGGCCTGCCGAAAGAGCACCCGGAAAGCTACCACAGCTTTATGCATCGTAACTTTTTCGATCACGTTGATATTCCAGCAGAAAACATCAATCTTCTCAACGGTAACGCACCGGATATCGATGCAGAATGCCGTCAATATGAAGAAAAAATTCGTTCTTACGGTAAAATCCATCTGTTTATGGGCGGCGTCGGCAACGACGGTCACATCGCCTTTAACGAACCGGCGTCTTCCCTGGCTTCCCGTACCCGTATCAAAACGTTAACCCATGATACTCGCGTAGCGAACTCCCGCTTCTTTGACGGCGACGTAAACCAGGTGCCGAAATACGCGCTGACGGTAGGCGTAGGCACGCTGCTGGATGCGGAAGAAGTGATGATTCTGGTGCTGGGCCATCAGAAAGCCCAGGCGCTGCAGGCGGCGGTTGAAGGCAACGTCAACCACATGTGGACCATTAGCTGCCTGCAACTCCATCCGAAAGCGGTTGTGGTATGCGATGAGCCGTCCACAATGGAACTTAAAGTTAAAACATTGAAATATTTCAATGAATTAGAAGCAGAAAATATTAAAGGTCTGTAATGTTGTCTCCGCCCCGCCAGTCAATGCGGGGCGGTAAATTTTTGATATCGGGGGTCGGAATGTATGCTTTAACCCAGGGCCGGATCTTTACCGGTCACGAAATTCTTGATGACCATGCGCTTGTTGTCGCTAATGGCCTGATTGACCGCGTTTGTCCGATGGCTGAACTGCCGCCGGGAATAGAACAACGCTCATTGAATGGGGCCATTCTCTCCCCCGGTTTTATTGATGTGCAGCTAAACGGCTGCGGCGGCGTGCAGTTTAACGATACCGCAGAAGCCGTCAGCGTTGAAACGCTGGAAATTATGCAGAAAGCCAATGAAAAATCGGGCTGTACTAACTTTCTGCCAACGCTTATCACTACCAGCGACGAATTGATGAAACAGGGCATTCGCGTCATGCGCGAATACCTGGAAAAACATCCGCACCAGGCGCTGGGTCTCCACCTGGAAGGCCCCTGGCTTAATCTGGTAAAAAAAGGCACCCATAATCCTGATTTCGTGCGTAAACCAGACGCTGCGCTGGTCGATTTCTTATGCGATAATGCCGACGTCATCACCAAAGTCACACTCGCGCCGGAAATGGTGCCTGCTGACGTAATCGCTAAACTGGCGAATGCGGGCATTGTGGTTTCCGCAGGTCACTCCAACGCGACGTTAAAAGAGGCGAAAGCGGGCTTCCGCGCCGGGATTACCTTTGCGACTCACCTGTTTAACGCGATGCCGTACATTACAGGGCGTGAGCCGGGCCTTGCTGGCGCTGTTCTGGACGAAGCGGATATTTATTGCGGCGTTATCGCCGATGGTCTGCATGTCGACTACGCCAACATTCGCAATGCCAAACGCCTTAAAGGCGACAAACTTTGTCTGGTGACAGACGCCACCGCACCGGCGGGGGCCAATATTGAGCAGTTCATTTTCGCAGGTAAAACAATATACTACCGCAATGGACTGTGTGTGGATGAAAACGGTACGTTGAGCGGTTCGTCCTTAACCATGATTGAAGGCGTACGCAACCTGGTCGCGCATTGCGGCATCGCGCTGGATGAAGTGCTGCGCATGGCAACGCTCTATCCGGCACGCGCTATCGGCGTTGATAAACATCTCGGTAGCATTGCGCCGGGTAAAGTCGCCAACCTGACCGCGTTCACCCACGATTTTAAAATTATCAAGACCATCGTTAATGGTGACGAGGTCGTTGACTTGAGTAAGTGAGAATATGACACCAGGCGGACAAGCTCAGATAGGTAACGTTGATCTCGTAAAACAGCTTAACAGCGCGGCCGTTTACCGCCTGATTGACCAGCATGGTCCTATCTCGCGCATACAAATTGCCGAGCAAAGCCAGCTTGCTCCCGCCAGCGTAACGAAAATTACGCGTCAACTCATTGAACGCGGGCTGATCAAAGAAGTCGATCAGCAGGCCTCTACCGGAGGCCGCCGCGCTATCTCTATCGTCACGGAAACCCGTAACTTCCATGCCATTGGCGTTCGCCTGGGCCGTCATGACACCACTTTAACGCTCTACGATCTGAGCAGTAAAGTGGTCGCTGAGGAGCATTATCCACTACCGGAGCGCACCCAGGAGACGCTGGAACATGCGCTGCTCAACACCATCGCCGTCTTTATTGATAGCTGTCAGCGTAAAATTCGTGAATTGATCGCTATCTCGGTGATCCTGCCAGGGCTTGTCGATCCGGAAAGCGGTGTGATTCGTTACATGCCGCACATTCAGGTTGAAAACTGGGGACTGGTCGAAGCGCTGGAAAAGCGGTTTCACGTTACCTGTTTCGTGGGACACGATATCCGTAGCCTGGCGCTGGCGGAACACTACTTCGGCGCCAGTCAGGATTGCGAGGACTCGATTCTGGTGCGCGTTCATCGTGGTACAGGCGCCGGGATTATCTCCAACGGACGCATCTTCATTGGCCGTAACGGCAACGTCGGCGAAATTGGGCATATTCAGGTGGAGCCGTTGGGCGAGCGCTGCCACTGCGGTAATTTCGGCTGTCTGGAAACCATTGCCGCCAATGCGGCGATTGAACAACGGGTGCTGAATTTGCTTAAACAAGGGTATCAAAGCCGTGTTCCGCTTGACGACTGCACGATTAAAACCATCTGTAAGGCGGCAAACCGGGGTGACAGCCTGGCCTCGGAAGTCATTGAGCATGTTGGTCGCCATTTGGGCAAAACGATCGCCATTGCTATCAACCTGTTTAATCCGCAAAAAATCGTCATTGCCGGCGAGATCATTGAAGCCGATAAAGTCCTGTTGCCCGCTATCGAAAGCTGTATCAATACGCAGGCGTTAAAGGCCTTTCGCAAAAATTTGCCGGTGGTACGCTCCACGCTGGATCACCGTTCTGCTATCGGCGCATTTGCCTTAGTTAAACGCGCCATGCTCAACGGAACATTGCTGCAACGTTTGCTGGAAAGTTGATGCGCTCTTATAGTATCGGATTATTCACAAATTCCCTGGGTAGTTCATGACCATCAAGAATGTAATCTGCGATATCGACGGCGTGCTGATGCACGACAACGTAGCCGTACCCGGTGCGGCGGAATTTCTGACGGGGATTCTGGAAAAAGGTCTGCCGCTGGTGCTGCTGACCAATTACCCGTCGCAAACCGGCCAGGATCTGGCGAACCGTTTTGCTACCGCTGGCGTTAACGTGCCGGACAGCGTGTTTTATACTTCAGCAATGGCGACAGCCGATTTTCTGCGCCGTCAGGAAGGTAAGAAAGCGTATGTCGTGGGCGAAGGCGCGCTCATTCACGAGCTCTATAAAGCGGGTTTTACCATTACCGATGTGAACCCTGATTTTGTCATCGTTGGAGAGACCCGCTCCTACAACTGGGACATGATGCATAAAGCGGCATTTTTCGTCGCCAATGGCGCGCGCTTTATCGCCACCAACCCGGATACCCACGGTCGCGGCTTTTATCCGGCCTGCGGCGCGCTGTGCGCAGGCATTGAAAAAATTTCCGGCCGGAAGCCGTTTTATGTCGGCAAACCCAGCCCGTGGATCATCCGCGCGGCGTTAAACAAAATGCAGGCGCACTCGGAAGAGACCGTTATCGTCGGCGACAATCTGCGCACCGACATTCTGGCGGGGTTCCAGGCCGGTCTGGAGACCATTCTGGTGCTTTCTGGCGTATCAACAATCAATGATATTGACAGTATGCCGTTCCGCCCAAGCTGGATTTACCCTTCCGTCGCCGAGATCGACGTTATCTAAACCTGTCCCCTGCCTGATGACGCATAGCTTTCAGGCCTACGGTTCGAACAACATTGTAGGTCTGATAAGCGAAACGCCATCAGGAAAAACATAATTCAATTAATCCACGATAAAACTGAAGATCCATCAATAAATCCGCGCAATATGTAATCATTTTTCACTAATCAACAATGACGATTGCATTTTTCATTTTTCAGACCGTAATCCCCTTGCGCCTTCCACGCCTTTGCGGCATTTTTTAGTCAAGCAAACACAAAAAGTACGACGCAACAGATTAACGGAGAAGGCTATGTGTTCTATTTTCGGCGTATTCGATATCAAAACAGATGCAGCGGAACTGCGTAAAAAAGCCCTTGAACTGTCACGCCTGATGCGCCATCGCGGCCCGGACTGGTCCGGCATCTACGCTTGCGATAACGCGATTCTCGCACATGAACGTTTGTCGATTGTTGATGTTAACGCCGGTGCCCAGCCCCTGTATAACGCCAGGAAAACCCACGTGCTGGCGGTGAACGGTGAAATTTATAACCATCAGACGTTACGCGCGGAGTATGGCGATCGTTACGCGTTCCAGACAGGCTCCGACTGCGAAGTTATCCTCGCGCTGTATCAGGAAAAAGGGCCGAATTTCCTTGACGATTTACAGGGGATGTTCGCCTTCGCCCTGTATGACAGCGAAAAAGACGCTTATCTGATTGGTCGTGACCATATCGGTATTATTCCGCTCTATATGGGCTATGACGAATTCGGCAACTTCTACGTAGCGTCAGAAATGAAAGCGCTGACCCCGGTCTGCCGCACCATTAAAGAGTTCCCGGCGGGCAGCTACCTGTGGAGCAAAGACGGCGAAATTCGTCAGTACTATCAGCGCGACTGGTTCGATTACGATGCGGTAAAAGACAACGTCACCGACAAAAACGCGCTGCGCCAGGCGCTGGAAGAATCCGTGAAAAGCCACCTGATGTCCGACGTCCCTTATGGCGTGCTGCTCTCCGGCGGTCTGGACTCGTCGATTATCTCGGCTATCACCAAAAAATTCGCCGCCCGTCGCGTCGAAGATCAGGAGCGCTCCGAAGCCTGGTGGCCACAGTTGCACTCTTTTGCGGTCGGTCTGGAAGGTTCGCCTGACCTGAAGGCGGCCCAGGAAGTGGCTAACCACCTCGGCACCGTGCACCATGAAATTCACTTCACCGTGCAGGAAGGCCTTGATGCCATTCGTGATGTTATCTATCACATTGAAACCTATGACGTGACCACTATCCGCGCCTCAACGCCGATGTATCTGATGTCGCGTAAGATCAAAGCGATGGGCATCAAAATGGTGCTCTCCGGCGAAGGTTCCGATGAGGTGTTTGGCGGCTACCTGTACTTCCATAAAGCGCCGAACGCCAAAGAGTTACATGAAGAGACGGTCCGTAAGCTACAGGCGCTGCATATGTATGACTGCGCCCGCGCCAACAAAGCGATGTCCGCCTGGGGCGTGGAAGCGCGCGTACCGTTCCTGGATAAAAAATTCCTCGACGTGGCGATGCGTATCAACCCACAGGATAAAATGTGCGGCAACGGCAAGATGGAAAAACACGTGCTGCGCGAGTGCTTCGAGTCTTATCTGCCAGCAAGCGTCGCGTGGCGTCAGAAAGAGCAGTTCTCTGACGGCGTAGGCTACAGCTGGATTGATACGCTGAAAGAGGTGGCGGCGAAACAGATTTCCGATCAACAACTGGAAACCGCCCGCTTCCGCTTTCCATACAACACGCCATCGTCTAAAGAGGCGTACTTGTACCGGGAAATTTTTGAAGAATTGTTCCCGGTGCCGAGCGCGGCGGAATGCGTACCCGGCGGCCCGTCCGTGGCCTGTTCTTCCGCCAAAGCCATTGAGTGGGATGAAGCATTCAAAACGATGGATGACCCGTCAGGCCGCGCGGTCGGCGTGCATCAGTCGGCGTACCAGTAAATTAACGATGACGAAAGAGCCCTTAGGGGCTCTTTTTTTATAGCTGACCCGTCCTGAATAGCGTTGACACGTTCCAGACTTAAATCCGGAGAACGTGATGATGACTGAGTTCAAACGCACCCAACGCGATTATCCTCTATCCTTTAAAATAGCCGTCGTTGAGCAGGTCGA
>NZ_JBCMFH010000012.1:0-131259 GCF_043848115.1 Salmonella sp. 2020_1395
GGTGCTTTTGCCGTTACGCACCACCCCGTCAGTAGCTGAACAGGAGGGACAGCTGATAGAAACAGAAGCCACTGGAGCACCTCAAAAACACCATCATACACTAAATCAGTAAGTTGGCAGCATCACCCTTATATCTGTCCGGTAAATACGATTAGAGATACCGCGGAATTTAATCTTTTCTTACTGAGAAATCAGAAGGTGTTACCGCTGTCTTCGGTCGGTATTACCCAGGTAAAACAGGAGGAATATTATGTCGCTTTTGGCGCGCTGTCGTTAAATTCGTCGCTTGCCGACGTGACGCTGGAAATCACCACGCTTGTAGAAAATGCGTTGGATATCGCTGAAATAACACAAGTCTATTCACAGGAATAATACAGGCGGCTTACATGGGAATTTTAAAAAGTTTGTTCACGTTAGGTAAATCATTCGTTGCTCAGGCAGAAGAGGCCATTGATGAAGCGCAGGGTGTACGTATGCTGGAGCAGCATATTCGCGACGCAAAAGCCGAGCTGGATAAAGCGGGTAAATCCAGAGTGGATTTATTGGCGCGGGTGAAGCTAAGCCATGACAAGCTGAATGATTTACGTGAGCGTAAAGCCAGCCTTGAAACGCGGGCGTTGGCGGCAATGAGTAAGAATGTCGACGCCGCTTTACTCAACGAAGTGGCGGAAGAAATAGCCCGTCTGGAAAATGCCATTCTTGCCGAAGAACAGGTGCTGACTAATCTGGAAGCCTCTCGCGATGCGGTGGAGAAGGCCGTAACGGCGACAGGCCAGCGGATTGCGCAGTTTGAGCAGCAACTTGAAGTGGTTAAGGCGACAGAAGCCATGCAGCGCGCGCAGCAGGCGGTGACGACCTCGACCGTCGGAGCCGCGTCGAATGTGTCTACGGCGGCGGAGTCGCTTAAACGTTTACAAACGCGTCAGGCTGAACGCCAGGCCCGGCTGGATGCCGCCGCGCAGCTGGAAAAAGTCGCCGATGGACGCGACCTGGATGAAAAACTGGCGCAGGCCGGCATTGGCGCAACCAATAAAAGCAATGCTCAGGATGTGTTGGCGCGTTTACAGCGTCAACAAGGCGAATAATGCTCTTTACGTGGATGGTCAAAACCTGCCAGCGTCATTTGTCCAGACTGACCTGGCCCGCTTTGCTGGGCCTGTTTATCGGGCAGTATCTGCTTTGTTATCGGTAGCGCGAAAGCGCGCTACCGTGCTGAGCTTCGTCGCTTTCATACGAGACGGCACATGAATGCGCGATCTCAAATGGCATTATGCCCAACGACAATCGCATTCTGGCTGAAGAGGTCGCATGGCAAGAGATAGAGGTTCCCCTATGATGCAATTTTTTCAGCGTTTGCTCGGTAAAACAAGCGCGCCAGCGCCGATTCGCGGACCATTAGGATTACATCTTAACGCCGGTTTCACGCTGGATACGCTGGCATTCCGGCTACTGGAGTCGTCGTTGCTGGTGGCGCTACCGGGTGAAAAATACACTGTCGCGGCAGCGAGTCGCATAGATTTAGGCGGCGGCAGTCAGATTTTTCGCTACTACACCTCTGGCGATGAGTTTCTACAAATTAACACCACTGGCGGCACGGATGTTGACGACATTGATGACATCAAACTTTTTGTATATGAGGAAAGTTTCGGTATTAACGAGGAACGTCACTGGCGTTCAGCCATTGCGCCAGCGGCAATAGGGCTGATGACGCTCAACTGGCAAGAACGGCGCTGGCAGCGTTTTTTTAACCATGAAGAGCCGGGCAATATTGAACCTGTTTACATGCTGGAAAAGGTTGAAAATCAGCAGGCAGAGAAATGGGACGTTCACAATTTTACGATGGGCTTCCAGCGCCAGGTGACGGATGACGCCTGGGAGTATCTTCTATTGAACGGGGAAGAATCATTTAACGAGCGCGGTGAGCCTGAATGGGTGTTTTCACGCGCCCTCGGCGTGGATATCCCGCTCACTTCACTGACGGTTATTGGTTAAGCACATACAGGGAAATTATGCATATACTGGACGCATTACTGGCTTTCTGCGCCTATTTTTTTATTGGCGCGGCAATGGTCATTGTATTTCTTTTTATTTACTCAAAGATAACGCCGCATAATGAATGGCAGTTGATAAAAAATAACAATACTGCGGCATCGCTGGCCTTTAGCGGTACGTTGCTGGGCTATGTCATCCCCTTATCCAGCGCGGCGATAAACTCGGTCAGCATCCCGGACTATTTTGCCTGGGGCGGCATTGCGCTGGTTATTCAGCTGCTGATTTATGGTTGCGTAAGGTTATACATGCCTACGCTGAGCGAAAAAATTATTAATCACAACGTGGCGGCGGGGCTATTTATGGGAACCGCAGCGCTGGCTGGCGGTATTTTTAACGCTGCCTGTATGACATGGTAACGGAAGATCATGGCAAAAAAACGAAAATCCAGAAGCACATCCGGCGTAGGCCATTCGGCAATAAGACGGATAGCCGAACCGGTCAATCCCTTTGAGCGGCAACGAAATCGCTACACGCCAAAATACCTGACGCTGGCGATTATGGGTGGAGCGGCCTTTTTTCTCCTGAAAGGGTACGGTGACGGCAGCAATAGTGACAACGACGGCGATGGGACGTTTTACGCCACGGTGAACGACTGTATTGACGATGGCAATAGCGCCAGCGTTTGCGCTGACGGCTGGAATAATGCGAAAACAGAATTTTACGCTAATGTGCCTAAGCAATTGACGCAGGAGCGCTGTCAGTCGCAGTTTGGCGATTGCTACTTTGATATCACCGAGCGGAGCTGGGTTCCGGTATTAAGCGGCTTTTTACTCAGCCGCGCGATTCGCCAGAACCGTGACGAACAATATATCTATAGCAGCGGCGGTTCATCCTACGTCTCCCGTCCCGTCTGGCGCACCACATCCGGCGACTATGCGTGGCGCAGCGGCACAGGGAAAAGCGATACCGCGACCAGCCCTGGTTATATCACACGGAAAGCGTCCACCGTCTCCCGCGGCGGCTATGGCCGTTCTTCCAGCGCCCGCGGGCACTGGGGAGGCTAACCATGCTACGACATAACGTACCGATACGCCGGGATCTGGATAAGATCGCCTGCGATCACGGTTTTGACTTTCATGTTATCGATAACGAAATTTACTGGGATGAAAGCCGGGCCTACCGTTTTACATTACGGCAAATTGAAGAACAGATCGAAAAACCGACCGCAGAGCTTCATCAGATGTGTCTGGAGATTGTCGAGCGGGCCGTCCGGGATGAGCAGATCATGCAGCAGCTGGCGATCCCGCCATTGTACTGGGATGTCATCGCCGAAAGTTGGCGCAGCCGCGATCCTTCGCTTTACGGGCGGATGGATTTCGTCTGGTGCGGCAAAGATCCGGTTAAATTGCTGGAATACAATGCGGATACGCCGACGTCGCTCTATGAGTCCTCCTACTTTCAATGGCTATGGCTGGAGGATGCCCGTCGTAGCGGCGCCATCCCGCGTGATGCCGATCAATACAACGCGATACAGGAGCGGCTGATCGCCCGCTTCAGCGAGCTGTACAGTCGGGAACCGCTCTACTTTTGCTGTTGTGAAGATACCGACGAAGATCGCACGACGGTGCTGTACCTTCAGGATTGCGCGCAGCAGGCGGGCCAGGAAACGCGATTTATCTATATTGAAGAACTGGGGCTTGGCGTAGGCGGCGTGCTGACCGATCTGGACGATAACGTGATTCGCCGCGCCTTTAAGCTCTACCCGCTGGAATGGATGATGCGCGACGACAACGGCCCGCTGTTGCGAAAACGGCGTGAGCAATGGATTGAGCCATTGTGGAAAAGTATTCTGAGTAACAAAGGGCTGTTGCCGTTATTGTGGCGCTTTTTCCCTGGCCATCCGAATCTGCTGCCGGCCTGGTTTGAGGGCGAAAAATCGCTCGCAGCGCCAGGTGAAAGCAGCGTGCGGAAGCCGATTTATTCACGTGAAGGCGGCAACGTCACGATTTTCGACGAGCGGCAAAATGTTATCGATCATGCCGACGGCGACTACGCTGACGAGCCGATGATTTACCAGGCGTTTCAGCCTTTGCCGCGCTTTGGCGATAGCTATACGCTGATTGGCAGTTGGATCATTGACGATGAAGCCTCCGGGATGGGGATTCGCGAGGACAATACGCTAATTACCAAAGACACTTCCCGTTTCGTCCCACATTATATTGCCGGTTAATCATACTTTTGTGATCTTGCTCCGGCGTCAATGGCGCAGTCATGACCATACTTGACTTCAGCGCCATTGAAGGAGGGAGACACCATGTCCTGGCAAACACATACCGTTTTTAATCAACCAGCTCCGCTCAATAACAGTAACTTATTCCTGTCTGATGGCGCGCTGTGTGAAGCGGTTTCCCGGGAAGGCGCGGGATGGGATAGCGATCTTCTCGCCAGCATTGGCCAACAACTGGGAACGGCAGAATCACTGGAACTGGGGCGTCTGGCGAATGCGCATCCTCCTGAGTTGCTGCGTTACGATCCCCAGGGACAGCGCCTGGATGACGTTCGCTTTCATCCCGCCTGGCACCTGTTGATGCAGGGGCTTTGCGCTAATCGGGTACATAACCTGGCCTGGGAGGAAGAGGCAAGGGCGGGAAGTTTTGTCGCCCGGGCGGCGCGTTTTGTATTACATGCTCAGGTAGAAGCGGGAACACTCTGTCCTGTCACGATGACCTTTGCCGCGACACCGTTGCTATTGCAGATGCTTCCCGCCACTTTCCATGACTGGCTGGCGCCGCTGCGCAGCGATCGCTACGATTCGCATTTGCTGCCGGGCGGGCAAAAACGGGGCCTGCTCATCGGCATGGGAATGACGGAAAAGCAGGGCGGATCGGACGTACTCAGTAATACGACCCACGCGGAGCGGCTGGCGGATGATTCATATCGGCTGGTGGGACATAAATGGTTTTTCTCTGTGCCGCAAAGTGATGCGCACCTCGTGCTGGCGCAGGCAAAAGGAGGACTATCCTGTTTCTTTGTGCCGCGTTTCCTGCCAGACGGGCAACGGAACTCTGTTCGTCTTGAACGCCTGAAAGATAAACTCGGTAATCGATCTAATGCCAGCGCCGAAGTCGAGTTTCAGGATGCCGTCGGCTGGCGGCTGGGAGAAGAGGGCGAAGGGATTCGGCATATCTTAAAGATGGGCGGTATGACGCGTCTTGATTGCGCGCTCGGGAGTCATGGCTTAATGCGGCGCGCATTTTCAGTCGCGATTTACCATGCTCATCAGCGTCAGGCTTTTGGTAAGCCGCTGATCGAACAACCGTTGATGCGACAAACCTTAAGTCGTATGGCGCTATGCCTGGAGGGGCAGACGGCGCTTTTGTTTCGGCTGGCGCGCGCCTGGGAGCAACGTCGCGAGGCGAAAGAGGCATTATGGGCGCGATTATTCACGCCAGCGGCGAAATTCGCCATCTGTAAGCAGGGAATCCCTTTTGTGGCTGAGGCGATGGAGGTTCTCGGCGGGATGGGGTATTGCGAAGAGAGCGAACTCCCGCGCCTGTACCGTGAAATGCCGGTGAACAGTATCTGGGAAGGTTCCGGCAATATCATGTGTCTGGATGTACTTCGGGTGCTGACAAAACAACACGGCGTCTATGACGTATTGAGTGAAGCTTTTGCGGAAGTCAAAGGTCAGGATCGCCATTACGACCGCGCGGTACGCCAGCTACAGCAACGTTTACGCAAACCGGACGAAGCAATGGGCAGAGAGATTACGCAGCAGCTTTTCCTGCTGGGGTGCGGAGCGGAAATGCTGCGTCATGCCTCGCCGCCGCTGGCGCAAGCGTGGTGTCAGATGATGCTGGATACACGCGGCGAAATGCCGCTGCCTGCCCAGGTGCAAAATGATTTACTGTTAAGGGCGACCGGGGGACTGCGGTAACGTTTGACCTGTAGTACATGCCATCCGGCGCGAGCCACGCGGCATCAGGCATAGAGTATCGCCTGTACGCGCCAGTTATCCGACTGTTGTTCTTCATACATTTGAATAATTCTGTACCAGGACGCACCCTGTTCATCGGCTTTCAGGGCGATAATCCGCTCCACATCCTGTGGGTTTCCTGCAACATTACTGACCGAGATCAGGCCGATTTCATTCAGACCCGTTACGCAGTCAGCACTGGCGAATTCGGCAGACTGTGCCGTCGTACTCACCAGTCCGGCAGAAAGCAGCAGTGAGGATAAGGCAAGTTCTTGTTTCATCGTCAGCTCCTTATTACATACCCCGCATTTAACAGGACGCTCCATCACGGTAAACCTGTTTGTTTATTGTGCACAGGTAAACGCATAGGGACGCAAAGCAATGTAAAACTGACTAAAAATCAATCTACTGTTATTGACGATACAAAATGGCTTGTGAATACCACTGGCCGGTTACAACCGTTTCATCAACCATTAAGATAACGTAATAATCGGCTTTCGCAGCGACGGCTTTCGCTCTGATTTCATCTATTGCATCATCCGGGGAGCCCCGAACCAGCGCGCTTACGGTCCCCATCCGCTGTAGTCCTTGCGTTTGATCGCGACGGATTTCCTGCGGGTGATCGGCGACAGGCGGCGCAGGTTGCGGCGTACCCTGCAGCACGCTACACGCGCTTAATAACAGCGCTGCTATCAATGAAGCAAACCGACGCATAACTCTATCTCGTTTCCTGATAATCATAGTGTAATGCCTTATTGATTTCCCTTTAGGGGGAATGTTCCCGAAGTGTTACCTGTCACGCGATTTTCGAATGAAAACGTTGCGAAAGCGTAACCCAGTTCTCAAACATTATGAATTATTGCGCTATCCATAAACTTGCGTTAAGTATTTCTCCGTGGCATACCGGATAAAAAGGAGAGAATAATGATAGCGATTGAAACACGACAATTAGCCGGAGGCGTCGTACTACATGCCTTCCCGGAAGGGAAACGCGCCGTGCCGCTTCCCTGTGTGGTGTTCTATCATGGCTTCACCTCCTCCAGCCTGGTTTATAGTTATTTTGCCGTTGCCCTGGCACAGGCAGGATTCCGGGTAGTCATGCCGGATGCGCCGGAGCATGGCGCTCGCTTCGGCGGCGACTCACAGGGACGAATACACCGATTCTGGCAGATTCTGCACCAAAACATGCAGGAATTTACGACGTTACGTGCGGCGATTCAGGCGGAAAACTGGCTACTTGACGGGCGGTTGGCGGTGGGCGGCGCATCCATGGGCGGTATGACGGCGCTGGGCATTATGACGCGTCACCGAGAGGTAAAATGCGGGGCCAGTTTAATGGGGTCGGGCTATTTTACCGGGCTCGCCCGGACGCTTTTCCCGCCGTTATCCCCGCAGAACCCGGCGCAGCAGGCGGAATTCGACAATATCATCGCGCCGCTACGTGAATGGGAAGTCACACACCAGTTAGAGCGACTGGCCGACAGGCCGCTTCTGTTGTGGCATGGTCAGGAGGATGACGTGGTGCCTGCTATCGAAACCTTCCGGCTCCAGCAGGCACTCGCCGGGGCGAAGCTGGATAAGCATGTGACCTGTTTATGGGCCGCAGGCGTGCGGCATCGCATTACGCCAGAAGCGTTGTCGGCGACGGTAGCGTTTTTCCGACAGCATCTTTAAACGCGGAGTATGCTTACACCCTGGGCTTCAAGCTGTTGCAAAACCTGCGGATTGGCATTTTTGCCGGTAATCAGCATAGCGATCTGATCGGCGCGGCTGAACAGCATCCCCGCGCGCTCGCCAATTTTACTGCTATCGACCAGCGCGACCAGTTTCCCGACGACGCTGAGCATTTTTTGTTCCGCCATGGCGGTTAGCATATCGGTCTTGTACAGGCCATCCGCGGTTAAGCCCTTTCCGCTGGTAAACATCCAGTGGCCCGCATAGAGACTGTTTTCACTTCCCTGCGGGCTCAGGGTAATCGACTGGCTTTTATTATACTGACCACCCATGATAATCACGCTGTCATGCTCTTGATCGATCAGATAATTCGCCAGCGGCAGATAGTTGGTAATGATCTGTACCGGCTTCCCGCACATTTCGCGCCCCAGCAGGAAAGCGGTGGAGCCGCAGTTAATCACTACGCTTTCACCCGGGTTTACCAGCTGCGACGCCGCTTTCGCGATGCGTACTTTTTCATCGTGATTTTGCGCCTGGTGCAGATTCATCGGCGTCCAGCGGGGCCGCTGTTGGGTAATGGCCTCTGCGCCGTTGCGCACTTTTTTAAGTTTCCCGCTTTCGTCGAGCTTGTTGATGTCGCGGCGCGCTGTCGCCGGGGAGATCCCCAGACGCTCAATCACGTTTTCGACGGTAACAAAGCCCAACTGTGCCAGCATATCCAGCAGTATTTGATGTCTTTGTGCTTCAGTCATGAGCTATTCCGATACAAATTGATTTGAAAAGATGATATTTGAAATAGCCTGGAAATACTAAAGTAAATGGAAAAAATGCCGGGTAATCCCGGCATGATATCGACTCACAGGAAGGATTTGAACGGTAGATCGGGTTCAATGGTAAAGCAATCGTCAAACCCACGCGGATAGTGGTATTCGAAATTGTCTTTATCCAGCGGCCAGGTAAACTTGCCGCCAACCTGCCAGATAAACGGTTTAAAACCATACTTCAGGCGATCTTTCTTCATTTCCCATAGCACGCGGATCTCTTGCGGATCGGCCTGGAAGTTCGACCAGATATCGTGATGGAACGGGATCACCACTTTGGTATTCAGCGATTCCGCCATGCGTAAAATATCCGCGCTGGTCATTTTGTCCGTAATACCGCGCGGGTTTTCACCGTAAGAACCGAGCGCGACATCAATTTGATGTTCGTTGCCGTGTTTCGCGTAGTAGTTGGAATAGTGAGAATCGCCGCTGTGATAGAGATTGCCGCCCGGCGTTTTAAACAGATAGTTAACCGCGCGTACATCCATGCCGTCCGGCAGTACGCCAGCGGCTTTCTGATCGGCGGGCAGGGTGATTAATGCGGTGCGGTCAAAGGCATCAAGCGCATGAATTTCAATATCTTTCACTTTCACGACATCGCCCGGTTTTACCACGATGCAGCGTTCTTTCGGCACGCCCCAGCCAACCCATAAATCCACGCAGGTCTGCGGGCCGATAAACGGAACATCATCGGCGCAATTCTGCATTACGGCAGCCGCGACATTGACGTCAATGTGATCGTTATGGTCGTGGGTCGCCAGTACGGCGTCAATCTGACGGATAGCGAAAGGATCGAGAACAAACGGCGTGGTGCGCAGGTTAGGCTGTAATTTTTTGACGCCAGCCATACGCTGCATCTGATGGCCGGTTTTCATCAACGGATTACCGTGGCTCTGTTTACCGGTACCGCACCAGAAATCGACGCATACGTTAGTGCCGCCTTCAGATTTTAGCCAGATACCGGTACAGCCCAGCCACCACATAGCGAACGTACCCGGCGCGACCTGCTCTTGCTCAATCTCTTCGTTCAGCCAGCTTCCCCACTCCGGAAACGTGCTCAGAATCCATGATTCACGCGTGATGCTTTGTACTTTACTCATCGCATTTACCTTCATGTTTGTTCAAAATGGTTCAAAACGTGATTTGTTTTGATTAATCCTGACACTATTTTCTCAAGAAGGCAATGGGCTATTTTTTGACTTTTGGGTAGGGGATAACGCAGTCAGGAGAAAATTTAATCTTGCCTGGCCTCATGGGGATGTAGCCATCTTTATGATTTTGCTTATTTAATGAAAAAATGAGTTACCTATAAGTAAACCATGTATTAAGTGCGCTAATTATTTGCGCGCTACGTCACATTTAATCAAATTCAATCTTGTTGTGATTACTTTTGAAAATTACAGTGAAGGGACATTATCCTGAGCGCCTGTGACTCAGCAACCTCGTCTACCGGAGATCGTTATGGAGATCCTCTACAACATCTTTACCATTTTCTTTAATCAGGTAATGACCAATGCCCCGCTATTACTGGGTATTGTGACCTGCCTGGGCTATATCCTGCTGCGCAAAAGCGTCAGCGTGATCATCAAAGGGACGATCAAAACCATCATTGGCTTCATGCTGCTACAGGCCGGGTCCGGCATTCTGACCAGCACCTTTAAACCGGTGGTGGCGAAAATGTCTGAGGTCTACGGCATCAACGGCGCGATTTCCGATACCTATGCTTCGATGATGGCAACGATCGAACGGATGGGTGATGCGTATAGCTGGGTAGGCTACGCGGTGTTGCTCGCGCTGGCGCTGAATATTTGTTACGTCTTGTTGCGACGCATTACCGGTATTCGCACCATCATGTTGACCGGGCACATCATGTTCCAGCAGGCGGGGCTGATTGCGGTCTCTTTCTATATCTTCGGCTATTCCATGTGGACCACCATTATCTGCACGGCGATACTGGTTTCCCTGTACTGGGGTATCACCTCCAACATGATGTACAAGCCGACTCAGGAAGTGACGGACGGCTGCGGTTTCTCCATCGGTCACCAGCAGCAGTTTGCTTCCTGGATTGCCTATAAAGTCGCGCCGTTCCTGGGCAAAAAAGAGGAAAGCGTTGAAGACCTCAAACTGCCGGGCTGGCTGAACATTTTCCATGACAACATCGTCTCCACGGCGATTGTAATGACCATCTTCTTTGGTGCCATTCTGCTCTCCTTCGGTATCGACACCGTGCAGGCGATGGCGGGCAAAACCCACTGGACAATCTATATCCTGCAAACCGGTTTCTCCTTTGCGGTGGCGATCTTCATCATCACTCAGGGCGTGCGTATGTTTGTCGCCGAACTCTCTGAGGCCTTTAACGGTATCTCCCAGCGTCTGATTCCGGGCGCAGTACTGGCGATTGACTGCGCCGCTATTTATAGCTTCGCGCCTAACGCGGTGGTCTGGGGCTTTATGTGGGGCACCATCGGCCAGCTGATTGCGGTTGGCATCCTGGTTGCCTGCGGCTCCTCGATCCTGATTATTCCTGGCTTTATCCCGATGTTCTTCTCTAACGCCACTATCGGCGTGTTCGCTAACCACTTCGGCGGCTGGCGTGCGGCGCTGAAGATTTGTCTGGTGATGGGGATGATCGAAATCTTTGGTTGCGTCTGGGCGGTGAAACTCACGGGGATGAGCGCCTGGATGGGTATGGCGGACTGGTCGATTCTGGCACCGCCGATGATGCAGGGCTTCTTCTCCCTCGGTATCGCCTTTATGGCCGTCATCATTGTAATTGCACTGGCTTATATGTTCTTCGCTGGCCGCGCACTGCGCGCAGAAGAAGATGCAGAAAAACAACTGGCAGAACAGTCTGCTTAATAAGGAGTTTTGATTATGACCGTACGTATTCTGGCTGTATGTGGCAACGGGCAGGGCAGTTCCATGATCATGAAAATGAAAGTGGACCAGTTTTTAACCCAATCAAACATTGACCACACGGTAAACAGCTGCGCGGTTGGCGAGTACAAAAGCGAGTTGAGCGGCGCGGATATCATCATCGCTTCTACCCATATTGCAGGCGAAATCAGCGTGACCGGCAACAAATATGTGGTTGGCGTGCGCAACATGCTGTCGCCTGCGGATTTTGGCCCGAAACTGCTGGAAGTGATCAAAGAACATTTCCCGCAAGACGTGAAGTAAGGATGCAACATGAAATTACGTGATTCACTGGCGGAGAATAATTCTATCCGCCTGCAGGCTGAAGCGAATACCTGGCAGGAAGCCGTCAAGATCGGCGTCGATTTACTGGTGGCTGCCGACGTGGTAGAGCCGCGCTATTACCAGGCGATTCTGGATGGCGTTGAGCAGTTTGGCCCCTATTTTGTGATTGCCCCCGGCCTGGCGATGCCGCATGGCCGCCCGGAAGAAGGGGTGAAGAAAACCGGTTTTTCTCTGGTGACCCTGAAAAAGCCGCTGGAGTTCAACCACGAAGATAACGACCCGGTCGATATTCTGATCACCATGGCGGCGGTAGACGCCAATACCCACCAGGAAGTGGGCATCATGCAGATCGTCAACCTGTTTGAAGACGAAGCTAATTTTGACCGTTTACGCGCCTGCCGCACCGCGCAGGAAGTCCTGGATCTCATTGACCGCACCAACGCGGCAGCTTAAGAAGGAATTGAAAATGTCATTACCAATGTTGCAGGTCGCGCTGGACAACCAGACTATGGATAGCGCCTATGAAACCACTCGCCTGATTGCCGAAGAAGTCGACATTATCGAAGTGGGCACCATTCTGTGCGTGGGCGAAGGCGTGCGTGCGGTTCGCGACCTGAAAGCGCTCTATCCGCACAAAATCGTGCTGGCGGACGCCAAAATTGCCGATGCCGGTAAAATCCTCTCCCGTATGTGTTTCGAAGCCAACGCGGACTGGGTGACGGTCATTTGCTGCGCCGACATCAACACCGCGAAAGGCGCGCTGGATGTGGCGAAAGAGTTCAACGGCGACGTGCAGATCGAACTGACCGGTTACTGGACCTGGGAACAGGCGCAGCAGTGGCGCGATGCGGGCATTCAGCAAGTGGTTTATCACCGCAGCCGCGATGCGCAGGCCGCAGGCGTGGCGTGGGGCGAGGCGGATATTACCGCGATTAAGCGACTCTCCGATATGGGCTTTAAAGTGACCGTGACCGGCGGACTGGCGCTGGAAGACCTGCCGCTGTTCAAAGGCATTCCGATCCATGTCTTTATCGCGGGGCGCAGCATTCGCGATGCCGAATCGCCGGTAGAAGCCGCACGGCAGTTCAAACGCTCCATTGCCCAACTGTGGGGCTAAGGAGCGGCTATGCTGTCGAAACAAATTCCGCTCGGCATCTATGAAAAAGCGCTCCCTGCCGGGGAGTGCTGGCTGGAGCGCCTGCGGCTGGCGAAAACGCTGGGTTTTGACTTTGTTGAAATGTCGGTGGACGAGACCGACGCCCGACTGGCGCGGCTCGACTGGAGTCGCGAGCAGCGCCTGGCGCTGGTGAGCGCGGTTGCTGAAACCAGCGTGCGCGTGCCGTCCATGTGTCTGAGCGCGCATCGTCGTTTTCCGCTCGGTAGCGAAGATGACGCGGTACGGGCGCAGGGGCTGGAGATTATGCGTAAAGCGATTCAGTTTGCGCAGGACGTCGGGATTCGCGTCATTCAACTGGCGGGGTACGACGTTTACTATCAGCAGGCCAACGACGAAACGCGTTGCCGCTTCCGCGATGGGTTAAAAGAGAGCGTTGATATGGCCAGCCGCGCCCAGGTGACGCTGGCGATGGAGATCATGGACTACCCATTGATGAATTCCATCAGTAAAGCGCTGGGCTATGCTCACTACCTCAATAACCCGTGGTTCCAGCTCTATCCGGATATCGGCAATCTGTCTGCCTGGGATAACGACGTACAGATGGAGCTACAGGCGGGAATCGGGCATATCGTCGCGGTACACGTCAAAGATACTAAACCCGGCGTGTTCAAAAATGTGCCGTTTGGCGAAGGCGTTGTCGATTTCGAACGCTGCTTCGAAACGCTCAAACAGAGTGGCTATTGCGGGCCCTATCTGATTGAGATGTGGAGTGAAACAGCAGAGAACCCGGCGGCAGAGGTAGCGAAAGCGCGTGACTGGGTGAAAGCGCGCATGGCCAGCGCCGGTCTGGTGGAGGCAGCCTAATGCAAAAGCTCAAGCAGCAGGTATTTGACGCTAACATGGATTTGCCCCGTTATGGACTGGTGACGTTTACCTGGGGCAACGTCAGCGCTATCGATCGCGAACGCGGGCTGGTGGTGATTAAGCCAAGCGGTGTCGCCTATGAAACCATGAAGGTAGATGACATGGTGGTGGTGGATATGGATGGCAAAGTGGTGGAGGGACGTTATCGTCCTTCTTCCGATACCGCTACCCATCTGGCGCTGTATCAACGCTATCCGTCGCTTGGCGGCGTCGTTCATACCCACTCCACCCACGCCACGGCATGGGCGCAGGCGGGGATGGCTATTCCGGCGCTCGGTACCACGCACGCGGACTATTTCTTTGGCGATATTCCTTGTACCAGGGCGTTAAGCGAAGAAGAAGTGCAGGGCGAGTACGAGCTGAACACCGGTAAGGTGATCATCGAAACGCTGGGCGAGGTGGAACCGCTGCATACGCCAGGCATTGTGGTGTATCAACACGGGCCGTTCGCCTGGGGGAAAGATGCGCACGATGCGGTACATAACGCGGTCGTCATGGAGGAAGTGGCAAAAATGGCGTGGATTGCGCGCGGCATTAACCCGGCGCTGAATCCCATCGACGATTATCTGATGAATAAACACTTCATGCGTAAGCATGGCCCGAATGCGTATTACGGGCAGAAGTAAAACAACGCTCCGGGATCCTATCCCTCAGGGATGTAATTGGTCAGATTCCGGAGCTTCTTTCATAACACTCTATAGAATCATACTATTGTGTCTATCAACGGATTGTTTGTTAAAACTGACCCACAGCGGCGTCGGTATGGAGTAGCTGCGTTAATTGGTTTTGCAGCGGGTATTATTTCAGCATTTGTAAAATGGGGCGCGGAAGTTCCTTTACCGCCGCGAACGTTTTCCGGCGGGCGCGATGAGTTTAATCCACCGTATATTTTTTTGCGGGATTATTTAGGCATTGACCCAACACAAACGGTTTATACCTTTTCTGAGCATGTTATTAACCCTGTGATGGTAACTCATATTATCTTTTCGCTGGTATTCGCAATAGGTTACTGCGTCGTCGCGGAAATTTTCCCGAAAGTTAAATTATGGCAGGGGATACTGGCGGGGCTGATTGTTACGGTCGTCGTGCATGGCATATTCTGCCCGGCGCTGAACTTAACGCCTCCGCTTACACAACTTCCTTTTGACGAGTACGCTTCTGAAATTCTGGGACATGTATTTTGGTTTTGGGTGATTGAGTTAATGCGCCGCGATCTGCGAAACCGCATAACGCATGAGCCGGATGCCGAAGTGCCATTAACAACCCGATAAGCGAAAAAAAATGCCCCCTGACCAGGGGGCAAAACTATGGCATTTTCCTGATACTAGCGATAAATCTTCGCGCTGGCATGCATGTTGCCGTTACTACCGGGCTCCCGTAACAAAATCGGGTGGTAGTACATTGCGCCTCGCGCATCAGTTTCTTCTTTCAGCGCCTGGCGGGCCTCGCTTTCAGTCGCGAAATTATGGTTTATGTAAATCACGCCTAAGCTCTGTATATCGTCCATATTTCTGGCCTGACGATTATCAATTTCAATGGCTGCCATTGTATTTACGCTGAGCAAAAATCCAGCCAGAAGGGGGAAAATACGGAAGAACATAGTGACCTCCTCGGCGGCGGTTGCTGACCCGGCCCTGCCTCCTTTTTTGTGAACCTCTGATGTTATTTTAATCGCTACCAGCAGGAGCGATAGCGACCATTTCTGATGCAGTTGTTCAAAAAATTACCGCATTTCCCGCTGATGCCTGATAAATCGTCAACTCGCTAGCTGTTATGGTGGTTAACAGGTCGGTATCTCATCCTTAATCTTTTACATTTCAGAACTGATCGGCAGGCACATAAATAATCGAACTATTGCCTTGAGTTTCGCCGGGCGTGTCAGTATTATAACGCGTCATTTTTCAGCCGACCTTTAACACGTTCCTTGCCTCCATGGGCCGCGGCTGACCCAGACAGGAGGCTGAATAATCCGTAAGGAGCAATTCGATGCGTCATTACGAAATCGTTTTTATGGTCCATCCTGACCAGAGCGAACAGGTTCCGGGCATGATCGAGCGTTACTCTGCTGCCATCACTGGCGCAGAAGGCAAGATCCACCGTCTGGAAGACTGGGGCCGCCGTCAGCTGGCTTACCCGATCAACAAACTGCACAAAGCGCACTACGTTCTGATGAACGTTGAAGCGCCGCAGGAAGTGATCGATGAGCTGGAAACTACCTTCCGCTTCAACGATGCCGTTATCCGCAGCATGGTTATGCGTACTAAGCACGCTGTTACCGAAGCTTCTCCGATGGTTAAAGCGAAAGACGAGCGCCGTGAGCGTCGCGATGATTTCGCTAACGAAACCGCAGATGATGCTGAAGCTGGGGATTCTGAAGAGTAATTTCTGATGACCAACCGTCTGGCGTTGTCCGGCACCGTGTGCAGGGCCCCCCTTCGAAAGGTCAGTCCATCAGGAATTCCGCATTGCCAGTTCGTGCTTGAGCATCGTTCTGTGCAAGAGGAAGCCGGCTTTCACCGGCAGGCGTGGTGCCAAATGCCCGTTATTGTTAGCGGACACGAAAACCAGGCCATTACTCACAGTATAACGGTCGGCAGCCGCATAACCGTTCAGGGGTTTATTTCTTGCCACAAGGCAAAGAACGGTCTGAGCAAAATGGTTCTGCATGCCGAGCAGATTGAATTGATAGATTCTGGAGACTAGCCATATGGCACGTTATTTCCGTCGTCGCAAGTTCTGCCGTTTCACCGCGGAAGGCGTTCAAGAGATCGACTATAAAGATATCGCTACGCTGAAAAACTACATCACCGAAAGCGGTAAGATTGTCCCAAGCCGTATCACCGGTACCCGTGCAAAATACCAGCGTCAGCTGGCTCGCGCTATCAAACGCGCTCGCTACCTGTCTCTGCTGCCGTACACTGATCGCCATCAGTAATCGGTCACGGTCCATTAATACGACTTTGAGAGGATAAGGTAATGCAAGTTATTCTGCTTGATAAAGTAGCAAACCTGGGTAGCCTGGGTGATCAGGTTAACGTTAAAGCGGGCTATGCTCGTAACTTCCTGGTACCACAGGGTAAAGCTGTTCCGGCTACCAAGAAAAACGTTGAATACTTCGAAGCACGTCGCGCTGAACTGGAAGCTAAACTGGCTGACGTTCTGGCTGCTGCAAATGCACGCGCAGAGAAAATCAACGCCCTGGAAACCGTTACTATCGCGTCTAAAGCAGGCGACGAAGGTAAACTGTTCGGTTCCATCGGTACTCGCGACATCGCTGACGCTGTGACTGCGGCTGGCGTTGACGTGGCTAAGAGCGAAGTTCGTCTGCCGAACGGCGTTCTGCGTACCACTGGCGAACACGAAGTGAACTTCCAGGTTCACAGCGAAGTATTCGCAAAAGTTATCATCAACGTGGTTGCTGAGTAATCAGTCATTCTCGTTTTTGCTAGCAACGAAACGTCGGCCCAGCGCCGGCGTTTTGCTTTTTTAACCCCATCGCTTTTCGACTGGCTATCTCCCCCTCTTTTCGCGATAATCAAAAATAAAACATTATTTTAATTTCTTGGTGAAAGAATGGATACCCAACGCCAGGCCTCCCCGTTTGCCCGCAAAAACGTCGTTTATGTGTGTGCCGCATTTTGTTGCCTGCTATGGGGCAGCGCTTATCCAGCCATCAAAAGCGGTTATGACCTCTTTCAGATAGCCACCGATGATATCCCTTCTAAAATTGTTTTTGCTGGTTATCGTTTTTTATTTGCGGGTGGGTTGCTGCTACTGTTCGCGCTGCTTCAGCGTAAACCGATTGGTCGGTTTCGTCCGCGCCAGTTTGCTCAGTTAACGTTACTGGGTCTGACCCAGACGTCGCTGCAATATCTCTTTTTCTATATCGGCCTTGCGTTCACCTCCGGCGTGAAAGGCTCAATCATGAACGCGACAGGCACATTCTTCAGCGTATTGCTGGCGCACTTTATTTATCAGAACGACCGATTGAGCTACAACAAAACGCTCGGCTGTATTCTGGGCTTTGCGGGCGTCATGGTGGTGAACGTCAGCAACGGCCTGGATTTCAGCTTTAATCTGCCGGGAGAAGGCTCCGTGGTGCTGGCTGCGTTTATTCTTTCTGCGGCCACATTGTATGGCAAACGTCTCTCGCAGACGGTCGATCCGATGGTCATGACTGGCTATCAATTGGGGATTGGCGGTCTGGTACTGGTCATTGGCGGTTACGTTTTTGGCGGTACGCTGACGATACATGGCTTCTCGTCGGTGGCGATTTTAGTCTACCTGACGCTGCTCTCGTCGGTCGCTTTTGCGCTATGGAGCATTTTACTCAAATATAACCGCGTGGGGATGATTGCGCCGTTTAACTTTCTGATCCCGGTTTCTGGCGCGGCTCTTTCGGCTATTTTTCTCGGCGAGAATATATTGGAGTGGAAATACATGATTGCGCTGGTGCTGGTGTGTTCGGGGATTTGGTGGGTGAATAAGGTGAAGCGGTAATGCTTCACCTGAACGAATAGGGTATAGGCGGGGTAAGGCGCAGCCGGCGTTACTGTGCGCGAATAAAACTGCCGTCAGGCTGACGCGTAAACAGCACCTGTTGACCGTTATCGCCATCTATCGTTAAACCTGTCACCACCCCGCTGGCATTCTGGCGAATTTTAATCATTTGACCATTTTTGAGATTACTCAGCGGCTTGCCAGCGCCTTCTACCTGCGCCATTGCATAAACGTCTGTCGGGGGCAGTCCGTGGTCACGGAACAGTTGCGCCAGAGTTTTACCAGGCTCTACCCGGTACGAGCGCCATTGTTGACCGATGCCGCTATCCTGCTGGAAAGGCTGCGTCTGCGGCTGGTTTTGTTCTTCCGGCTGGCCTTCCTGGATAGGTTCCGGCGCAACGGGCGCCACCTGATCCGGATCGTTTTGCGGCGCGACCAGTTGCGCCTGAAGCTGGGCCTCCGTCGGCGGCTGTGATTGCGATTGCAGATCCAATTGCGCTTCCCGCGTGACGACAGGCGAGTCGCTGGTCTCGCTGGCGGGCAGCAGGAACCCGATCACCAGCACGATAGCGGCAATGATAATGCCACGACGATGCATAGGCGGCAGCGGCTCCATGATGCGAAAATTATCCGGCGCGTGCCAGATTTTCGCCAGGGTTGGTTTTAATTCAAAGCGCCCGGGCATGGTTTACCTCCTGCTCCGCATCTCGTTCCTTAATCATAGAGTATAGATGGCTAACGCTATGATACTGGTAGTGCTATCCGCTTTCGTGACATCAATACGGATAATCTATTGTTTCTTTTTCCCTGCGATTTGTCATCCTCCCTGAGACAAAGTTTTACCAGAAGAAGCGTGGCTGTTATGCTGCCCGCTACTTTTTTGATATCCGATGAAGGAAAAATAATGGCCACCCCGACTTTTGACACTATTGAAGCGCAAGCGAGCTACGGCATTGGTTTGCAGGTAGGGCAGCAGCTCAGCGAATCCGGTCTTGAAGGGCTGTTGCCTGAAGCGCTGGTTGCAGGCATTGCTGATGCGCTGGAAGGTAAACACCCGGCGGTTCCTGTTGATGTGGTGCATCGTGCGCTGCGTGAAATTCATGAGCGTGCGGACGCGGTGCGTCGTGAGCGTTTCAAAGCGATGGCGGCCGAAGGCGTGAAATACCTGGAAGAAAACCGCGAAAAAGACGGTGTGAACAGTACTGAATCTGGTTTACAGTTCCGCGTTCTGACGCAGGGCGAAGGCGCGATTCCGGCGCGTACCGACCGCGTACGCGTGCATTACACCGGTAAGCTTATTGATGGCACCGTATTTGACAGCTCCGTCGCGCGCGGCGAGCCGGCTGAATTCCCGGTAAATGGCGTGATCGCCGGCTGGATTGAAGCGCTGACTCTGATGCCGGTAGGTTCCAAATGGGAACTGACTATCCCACAGGAGCTGGCCTATGGCGAGCGTGGGGCCGGGGCCTCTATTCCGCCATTCAGCACCCTGGTGTTTGAGGTGGAACTGCTGGAAATTCTCTAAGCGCCCCGGGTTTGCCGGATGACGGCGTAAACGCCTTATCCGGCAATCCTGACTTCAGCAGATGCCAATATTTTATTTTGCAAATGGCGTCGTTACGTGTATTTTTGTGAGCTAATTCGCATTATCAAAGTGATATAACACTCATTTTAAACATAAAATTAACATTGTATTTGAATCTGAGTATTCATCCCGCCGATTCTTACCTAATATCGATGAGTCCTGATAACAGGATCGTCGTATCATAGACCAAAGGCCGTAGAGCCCGCACAACACAGACAGGTACAGGAAGAAAAACATGGTAGATCAGGTAAAAGTCGCAGCCGACGAACAGGCTCCGGCTGAACAGTCGCTACGGCGCAATCTTACAAACCGTCATATACAGCTTATCGCTATTGGCGGCGCTATTGGTACCGGTCTGTTTATGGGATCGGGTAAAACGATCAGTCTCGCCGGACCGTCGATCATTTTTGTGTATATGATCATCGGTTTTATGCTTTTTTTCGTGATGCGCGCCATGGGGGAATTGCTGCTCTCGAATCTGGAATATAAATCGTTTAGCGATTTTGCTTCCGACCTGCTTGGCCCCTGGGCGGGATATTTCACCGGCTGGACGTACTGGTTTTGCTGGGTAGTGACCGGTATGGCTGACGTGGTGGCGATTACCGCCTACGCGCAGTTCTGGTTTCCCGGCCTTTCCGATTGGGTCGCCTCGCTGGCGGTAGTGATCCTGCTGCTAAGCCTCAACCTCGCCACCGTTAAAATGTTTGGTGAAATGGAATTTTGGTTTGCTATGGTCAAAATCGTCGCCATCGTGGCGTTGATTGTGGTCGGGCTGGTGATGATTGCGATGCACTTTAAATCGCCGACCGGCGTTGAAGCGTCTTTCGCGCATCTGTGGAATGACGGCGGCTGGTTCCCGAAAGGTATTAGCGGGTTCTTTGCCGGTTTCCAGATTGCGGTATTCGCCTTCGTGGGCATTGAGCTGGTCGGTACTACCGCCGCAGAAACTAAAGATCCGGAAAAATCGCTGCCGCGCGCGATTAACTCAATACCGATCCGTATCATCATGTTCTACGTCTTTGCGCTGATTGTCATTATGTCGGTGACGCCGTGGAGTTCCGTGGTGCCGGATAAGAGCCCGTTTGTTGAGCTGTTTGTACTGGTGGGTCTGCCTGCCGCCGCGAGCGTGATCAACTTTGTTGTGCTGACCTCGGCGGCGTCTTCCGCCAACAGCGGCGTCTTCTCGACCAGCCGTATGCTGTTTGGCCTGGCGCAAGAAGGCGTGGCGCCAAAAGCGTTCGCTAAGCTATCGAAACGCGCGGTACCGGCGAAAGGCCTGACCTTCTCCTGTATCTGCCTGCTGGGCGGCGTGGTTATGCTGATGGTCAACCCGAGCGTGATTGGCGCATTCACCATGATCACTACGGTTTCGGCTATCCTGTTTATGTTTGTCTGGACCATCATTCTGTGTTCATACCTGGTGTACCGCAAAAAGCGTCCCCACCTGCATGAAAAATCCATCTATAAGATGCCGCTCGGTAAGCTGATGTGCTGGGTCTGCATGGCGTTCTTTGCATTCGTGCTGGTATTACTGACGCTGGAAGACGATACGCGCCAGGCGCTGATCGTGACGCCGCTGTGGTTTATCGCGCTGGGTCTGGGCTGGCTGTTGATAGGTAAGAAACGGATGGCGGGAATGCGTTAATTGTTTTGCCCGGTGGCGCTGGCGCTTACCGGGCTTACAGCGTAGCGTTGATTTGTAGGCCGGATAAGGCGCAGTTTACAGCCGCCATCCGGCAAAATGCCCGGCTGGCGATTATTCCCCGGCCAGCGCGCGTGGGAACAGCACGTTATTCTCCAGGCTGATGTGCTCCATCAGATCATCAATCATCTCATTAATGCCGTTATACATCGCTTTCCAGGTGGTGCAGGCTTCTGGCGGCGGCGTTACATTTTGGGTGACGTGTTTGATGACGTCTACCAGCTCTCCCGCCTCGTCATGCTCGCTTTCCATTACGCTTATCGGGCCCGTTGCCTGGCGACCCATACCCTGTTTGATCATGGGGAACAGGATCTGTTCTTCTTTCATCATATGGCTGGAAAGCTCTTCATGCAGCGCGGTGAGATATTTTGTCAGGCCGCGTGGGACGTTTGGCTTATCCGCGTGGACGCGTTCCACTTTGGTTGCCTGCAGGATAAGCTCCGGCAGTTGTTCGCGATGTCGGTCATGATAGCGCACAACGATATGGTCAATAATGTCCGCCAGCGGAACGGCGCGCCAGTCTTTTTCGATGGGCTGTTCAGCCAATTGCGCCAGTTGCGCTTCAATGATGTCAATATCGACGTCGTGACGCGCGGCGGCGCGCGCCAGCGTCTGTTTTCCACCGCAGCAGTAATCCATATCGTACTGGCGAAACAGCGCCGATGCGCGGGGAATAGAGAGCGCCAGTTCGCCTAAAGGTTGATCGCGATAAGCCATAGCCGTTACCTCATTTGCAATAATATAAGTTGTATTTTAAATGCATCTTTAAGGCGAGGCTATAACTCTTTCGGGGTGCGTATAATTTAAGCGAGTATGAAATTAGCGTTCCGTGACCGGAACGACGGTCGCTTTTTCCGGTTTCGCTCTCACGGCAATGACCACGCCCGCCACCAGGAGCGCAATGCCGCTTAACGTCAGGAATGGCGGGATTTCCTGGCGCAGAATGAAGGTATAGAGCAGTCCCGCCAGCGTCTCAAAAACAATCAGCGGCCCTAAAATAACGGTTGGCAATTTTTGGCTGGCGATATTCCAGCACAGCGCGCCCACCCAGGAACACAGCACCGCGATGGCGATCATCAGACCGATAAACAGCGCGGGATGCGGGCCAAAGGGCAGGGTAAACAGCGGTTTCTGGATACTCAGCCACAGACAGACCGCCGCATAGCCGATTAACGAGACCGGCAGCGTAACCAGCGCCTGCGCCGTTGCCCACATCATGGGATGTTTGTCGGGATTTTCCCGCAGCCAGCGGGCGTTGCGCAGCGCATACCATGCCCAGCACGCTACGGAAATCAGCGCCAGCACAATGCCTGAACCATAGCGCCAGCCGCTAACATCGGACAATCCCTGGCTAAGTTCAGCAATATTGACGCACAGCAGGCCAAAACCGATAAGCGCCAGCGCGGGCGCTAAACGCCGCCAGGATAATCTGCCGTCTCGTTGGCTATAGAGAACGTTAGCGAAAAGCGGAATGACGACTGGCAATGTCCCGATGATCATCGTCGACACCGGCGCGCCGGTTCGCTGAATGGCGCTGGCGAGGCAGGCGTAATAGATTACATTGCCCATCAGGGTCAGCGACAGGGCGGTGGACCAGTCTTTGCGCGTCAACTGGCGTAACCGCGTGCGGCCTAGCCAGGCAATCGGCAGGGCAATCAGCCCCAGCGCCAGATAGCGTCCCATTGACTGTAAGAGGGCCGGGTAATCCGGCACGATTAACGGGCCGACGAAAATCAATCCCCACATTAGCCCTGCCAGCAGGGCGTATAGCACGCCGCTAATCATCAGATTCTCCTCATAAACCGTTCCGTCATTATCAGAGAAGGTCTATGAGGATGCCACATAAATTAACTAAATTTTAACACTTACAGTACGGAGCGAAGGCTTTCTGTGAGCGTCGTCGTCGGGCGACCGATGAGTTTACGCAGCGTATGGCTGTCATCAAACAGGCCGCCTTTCGCCGCGCCAGCGTCAGAATTGGCCAACATATCCGCCAGTCCGTCAGGCAGGCCTGCGCCTTTCAGCGCGGCGGCAAAATCGACTTCGCTCAGGTTCTGGTAGACGATTTTTTTTCCGCTCTGATGAGTAAGTTCATCCGCCAACTGGCTTAATGTCCAGGCGTCATCACCCGCCAGTTCGTAAACATTCCCGGCGTGACCCTCTTCATGGATGACGCGCGCGGCGGCGGCGGCATAGTCAGCGCGCATTGCGGAGGCGATTTTCCCTTCTCCCGCCGCGCCAATAAAGACGCCATGCTTCAGCGCGGCAGGGACGCTCGCCAGGTAGTTTTCCGTATACCAGCCGTTACGTAATAGCGTGTGAGGAATACCTGACTCAGCCAGCATCTTTTCCGTTTCAATATGTTCATCGGCGAGCGCCAGCGGCGATTTATCCGCATGTAGCAGGCTGGTATAGGCGATGAATTTCACCTTCGCGGCAATGGCGGCCTGAATAACGTTGCGGTGCTGCGCGGTGCGTTGTCCCACTTCGCTGGATGATATAAGCAGCAGTTTATCAACGCCCTGTAAGGCGGTGGTCAGCGCGGCTTCGTTAGCGTAATCCGCCTGGCGAACGGCAATCCCGCGCTGACTGAGCGGGGCGGCTTTTTTCGGGTTACGGACGATCGCGATGAGGTGACTGGCGGGCGTCGTTTTTAGCAGGTTTTCAATAACGTGTTGGCCCAGTTGGCCTGTTGCGCCAGTGATAGCAATCATGGTGAACTCCTCAGTGTTGGTCTTGTGTTTTATTACGCTACCACCTAAACTTACTTTTAGTAAGTACGTACAAAAAGGTAAGTATCAATGCGCGCTCATACTCTTTCCCGGCAGTTGCGTGAAGGCAATCTCTTTGCTGAACAGTGCCCGTCCCGTGAGGTGTTAAAACATGTCACCAGTCGCTGGGGCGTACTGATTCTGGTCGCGTTACGCGACGGTACACACCGTTTTAGCGACCTGCGCCGCAAGATGGGAGGCGTGAGTGAAAAGATGCTGGCGCAGTCGTTACAGGCGCTTGAACAGGACGGATTTCTCAACCGGGTGTCATATCCAGTTGTTCCGCCGCATGTGGAGTACAGCCTGACGCCGCTTGGCGAGCAGGTGAGCGATAAAGTCGCCGCGCTGGCGGACTGGATAGAACTGAATTTGCCGCAGGTATTGGCGCAGCGGGAGCGTTTATCAGATGGCGGCTAGCGCTTTATTCGGCCTGCCAGTCAGGCCGAATAAACGCAGCGCCATACGGGACACACGTTACTTGCTTAAATCCACCTGATAAATGGCAAAACCGATATCATCGACGGCAACCTTCTTCATCGGATACTGCCCTTTCGCTTTAATGAAGGCAGCGGCTTTATCGCCTGGCGATGTTTCAAAGCGGATATCCAGCGCCGTATCGCTGTGGATTGGCGCCAGACGCCAGTTATTATCCGCCGCCGGATGGATTTCGCCCGCGCGTTTTGACTCTGCGCCAATCCATGCCGCCAGCACGGCGCGATTTTCATCCGGAGACGCAAAGGCGATATGGCTGTCGCCCGTGCCGGCAAACTTGCCGCCGTAAGCGCGATAGTTATTCGTGGCGACCAGGAACGTAGCGTTCGGGTCGACAGGCTTACCGTTAAAGGTCAGGTTTTTAATACGTTCCGCCTGCGGATTCACCATCTGGCATTCGCCATCATAGCGGGCGGGCTGTGACACATCGATTTGATAATTCACGCCGTCAATGACATCGAAATTATAGGTGCGAAAGTCATCCCAATTGATCAACGATTGCGGTTTGTTGCTGTGAATATCAATTTGATTAAACTGTCCGGCAGAACATTCCAGCCACTCTTTTACCTCCTTGCCGCTGGCTTTCACCACCACCAGCGTATTCGGATAGAGATAAAGATCGGCGGCGTTACGGAAGGTCAACTGGCCTTTTTCCACTTCGACAAAACTGGCAGGATCGTTCTTACGCCCGCCAACTTTAAACGGCGCGGCGGCGGACAGCACCGGCAGTTTCGCCAGATCCGGATCGCCCTGAATAAAGTGTTCCACATACGCTTTTTGCGCGTTATTCACCACCTGTACGGTAGGATCGTCCTGCACCAGAGCAAGATAACTGTACATGTTATCGGCGGATTTACCGATGGGCTTGCTGACAAACTCGCGGGTGGCATCGTGATCGGCTTTCAGAATATCGACCAGCTTACTGTCTTCCGCTGCCAGCGACGTTTTAGCGGCGGCGTCGTAAATAGGCCGCGCTTCCGCTTTCGCCTGCGTAACCTGCCATTTACCGCTGTCGTTATTGAGCACCAGATCGACCACTCCCAGATGGTCGCCCCACATGCCAGGCATTACCGCAGGAATGCCGTTAAGCGTACCTTTGGCGATATCCGCGCCTTTGATGTCGGCAAAATCTTTACCGGGGAAGACGGCATGAGCGTGGCCAAACATAATCGCGTCGACGCCGGGAACTTCGCTGAGGTAATAAACCGAGTTTTCCGCCATGCTGTGGTACGGATCGGCAGAAAGGCCTGAATGAGCAATGACTACCACGATATCTGCGCCTTTCTCGCGCATTTCGGGCACATATTTCCGGGTGGTTTCCGTAATGTCATTGACGGTAACTTTGCCGCTCAGGTTCGCTTTATCCCAAATCATGATTTGCGGCGGGACAAAGCCGATATAGCCAATTTTCAGGGTTTGCGGGTTGCCGTCTTTATCAATAACGTTCGTCTCTTTAATCAGATAAGGCGTAAAGAGCGGCTTTTGGGTTTTAACGTCGATAATATTGGCGTTAACATAAGGGAATTTCGCGCCAGCCAGCGCGTTATGCAGATAGTCCAGACCATAATTAAACTCATGGTTGCCGAGGTTTCCAACCGCGTAATCCAGAGTGTTGAGCGCTTTATAGACCGGGTGAACGTCACCGTCTTTGAGCCCTTTTGCCGCCATATAATCGCCCAGAGGGCTCCCCTGAATCAGGTCGCCGTTATCCACCAGCACGCTGTTTTTGACTTCATTTCGGGCGGCATGAATCAAACTTGCGGTACGTACCAATCCGAATTTTTCGGTTGCGGTATCCTTGTAATAATCGAAATCCATCATGTTGCTATGTAAATCAGTAGTTTCCATGATACGGAGATCGACGGTGGCCGCATTCACGCTGGCGGCGATCAGCGTAGCCAGAAGCGTTGCACTAAACTTAATCATCAGAGGCACCTTTTAAGAACGCAATAGAAAAGCCGGATAGTGAAAAATAGCGATGATAAACAGTGAAACCCGATATCGTTCCGACCGTCGCCAGAAGAAGGCGAAACCGCCCCATCCGGCCGATTTTTTGCGAGTGTTCACAGAAGGGTGAATCATGCCATGAAAGCTATTATCAAAACCGCTGACGGTATCACAGTTGGCGGAACCCTTAACGATCGGGTATAAGTAAAACAACGAGTTAACGCCCCTGTCATAAAGAGGTGGAGAATGTTAGAACAAGTATGCCAGCTTGCACGGAACGCGGGCGATGCCATTATGCAGGTTTATGATGGAGCCAAACCGATGGAGTACGCCCGCAAGCAGGACGATTCTCCAGTCACTGCGGCGGATATCGCCGCACATACCGTGATTCTCGAAGGGTTACGCACGCTCACGCCGGATATTCCGGTGCTTTCAGAAGAAGATCCGCCTGCCTGGGAAGTGCGCCAGCACTGGCAGCGCTACTGGCTGGTCGATCCGCTCGACGGCACCAAAGAGTTCATCAAGCGCAATGGCGAATTCACGGTCAATATCGCGCTGATTGAGCAGGGCAAACCGGTGTTGGGCGTGGTCTATGCGCCGGTGCTGAAAGTGATGTACTACGCGGCGGAAGGTAAGGCCTGGAAAGAGGAGTGCGGGGTGCGTAAGCAGATTCAGGTCCGGGATGCCCGCCCGCCGCTGGTGGTGATTAGCCGTTCGCATACGGATGATGAACTCACCGAATATCTCCAACAGCTTGGCGAACATCAGACCACCTCTATTGGTTCCTCGCTGAAATTCTGCCTTGTGGCGGAAGGCCAGGCGCAGCTTTACCCCAGATTTGGGCCGACCAGCGTCTGGGACACTGCCGCAGGTCATGCCATTGCTGTTGCAGCCGGGGCGCACGTTCACGACTGGCAGGGAAAAACGCTGGACTATACCCCTCGTGAATCGTTCCTTAACCCCGGCTTCCGGGTGACTATTTACTGAGGAGCTTATGCAGCAGGTCGACCACCTGCTGTACCTCTTGCTGGGTTAACGCGCCATCTTTCACCCATTGAACCCGACCGTCTTTGTCAAGCACGATGACGGCGGACCCCTCTTCTTTTAATTGCCAGGCGTTACGCGCCACGCCATTGCTGTCGACAATAAATTGCGACCACGGGTAGAGCTTTTTATTACTTTCTATACTGCTACGCACGAACATACCGGAGCCTGGGATCGCATCATCGGTGTTCACAATTGTGGTCGTCTGGTATCTGTCATGCGGGAGCTTGGCTGATTTAATCGCTTCAATCAGCGTGGCGTTTTTTTCCTTCGCTGACGTTCGACCCGCAATGTGCAGCAGGACGCGCACTTTTCCCGCCAGCTGCGCGCTATTCCAGTTTTTATAACTAAACTCATCTTTATTCAACGTCAGTTCGCCACGGTCGGCAATGCCTACCGGCGGCACCCGTTGGTTAACTTCAAGTTTATGCGCACAAGCCATTATGGGGAGTAGCAGACACGACATCGCCAGAATTTTACGTAGGGTCATGGTCATTCCTTCTTTATTTTTTTGCAGGTGATCCGACCACTTTGGGCCGATAGTTAATCATATGTGCGATTGATGCTTTTTCCCGCAAAGGGGATGCCAGTTTGCGGGCGGGCGCACACTTCCTGTGAAAAATGAAGGCATATACTGAGAAAAATGAGCTGATGTTTAGATAATTCTGAATAACTGTAATCAAAAGGTAAATATACTTATGCACACTGGAAACGACGTAGATATGGTCTATAGTCATATGGCATTAAAATTTGCGCCTTAAAACTGTTGGGCCGATTGTGGCACCGCAAGGGCGTAATACTCTGCAGGAGACAACAATGAAAATTTTCCAACGCTACAACCCGCTACAGGTGGCGAAGTACGTGAAGATCCTGTTCCGTGGACGGTTATATATCAAGGATGTTGGCGCTTTTGAGTTCGATAAGGGTAAGATTCTTATCCCAAAAGTGAGAGACAAGCAGCACTTGTCTGTGATGTCTGAAGTTAACCGTCAGGTTATGCGTCTGCAAACTGAGATGGCGTAACCAAAAGTGCTATGCAGTAGGTTAAAAAAGTAAAAAAAACGGCTCCTGAATCAGGAGCCGTTGATGTTTCTGGCAAACGGATTTCAGGCCGCGCTGTCTTCTTTACCTTGCGCATCGGGCAGTTTCGGCGCCGGTACGTTGCTTTTATTGTCGAGACGCGTCACCAGCAACTGATCGATACGGTAGTTGTCGATATCCACCACTTCAAATTTGTAGCCGGAAAACTTCACCGAATCAGTACGTTTTGGGATCTTGCGCAGCATAAACATCATAAAGCCGCCAATGGTTTCATAGTTGCCGGATTGCGGAAACTCATCGATATCCAGCACGCGCATGACGTCGTCAATCGGCGTGCCGCCGTCAACCAGCCAGGAATTTTCATCGCGCGCCACAATTTGCTCTTCCAGTCCCTGGCCGACCAGGTCACCCATTAGCGTGGTCATCACATCGTTCAGCGTAATGATACCGACGACCAGCGCGTATTCATTCATAATGACCGCGAAATCTTCGCCCGCCGTTTTGAAACTTTCCAGCGCCTCAGAAAGGGTCAGCGTATCCGGCACGATCAAAGTATTGCGAATTTGCACGCCGCTATTCAGCGCCATACTTTGGTTCGCCAGCACGCGGTTCAGCAGATCTTTGGAGTCTACATAGCCGATGATGTGGTCGATATCTTCATTACACACCAAAAATTTTGAGTGCGGATGTTCGGCGACCTTTTTCTTCAGGCTTTGTTCGTCTTCGTGTAGATCAAACCAGATGATACTTTCGCGCGACGTCATAGAAGACGGTACGGTGCGGGATTCAAGTTCAAACACATTTTCAATCAGTTCGTGCTCTTGCTTGCGCAAGACGCCCGCCAGCGCGCCGGCTTCCACCACTGCGTAAATATCATCAGAAGTAATGTCGTCTTTCCGCACCATTGGAATTTTGAACAGGCGGAAGATGTTGTTTGCCATGCCGTTAAACAGCCACACCAGCGGGCGAAAAACGAACAGGCAGAAGCGCATCGGGTTGATGATACGCAAAGCCACAGCTTCTGGCGCAATCATACCGATGCGTTTCGGGGTTAAATCCGCGAACAGGATAAACAGCCCCGTCACCAGCGAGAAAGAGAGAATAAAGCTCAGCTGCTCGGAGAGTTCTGGCGACATATAGTGCGAGAAAAGGGCGGAAAAGGCGGGCGAAAATGCCGCATCGCCGACGATACCGCCAAGAATAGCGACGGCGTTCAGGCCAATTTGCACAACGGTGAAAAACATGCCGGGATTTTCCTGCATTTTCAATACGCGTTGTGCGTTGATACTGCCTTCATCAGCTAATAACTTAAGTTTAATCTTACGTGATGCGGCAAGCGAGATCTCGGAGATGGAGAAGAACGCACTTACAGCGATCAGGCAGAATATAATGAATATACTGTTTAACATATCTTATCCGGCGAAACGCCAGATCCTCGGAAGGGAAGTTTATAAATCCGTGTGGTAACGTTTAATGAAAACCGGCTCGTAGCAGTGAGCCGATAAGTTCAGGGCTAGTATAGCGTAAGCTACTGTAAAGTCGCCAGAGGGTTCATTTTCAACTCCGACAAGTTCCCCCTACGCCAGCGTCGTCACGCGTCAGGCGGCAGGCAAACGCCGATCCCGCCAATCCCGCAGTAACCGTATGGATTTTTGTGCAGATACTGTTGGTGTTCATCTTCGGCGTAGTAAAACGGCGTCGCATGGGCGATTTCCGTGGTAATAGGGCGATGGTCTCCGGCGGCGGCCATTGCCGCCTGAAAGCGCTCGCGACTGGCGTGAGCGGCGGCATTCTGTTCCGGCGTTAAGGGATAAATCGCAGAACGGTATTGCGTACCGTGATCGTTACCCTGTTGCATCCCCTGCGTCGGATCGTGATTTTCCCAGAAGGTCTGTAAAAGCTGCTCATAACGGATAACGGCAGGATCGTACACTATCCGTACCGCTTCGGCATGACCGGTCTGCCCGGAGCAGACTTCCCGGTAGGTTGGATTAGGCGTGTAACCGCCTGCATACCCTGCCGCGGTGCTATATACGCCGGGCAATTGCCAGAATAAACGTTCTACGCCCCAGAAACAGCCCATAGCGAAGTAGGCGATCTCCATCCCGGCAGGGACATTGGTCATAGAGTGTTCATTTACCGCATGCAGAGTGGCGATCGGCATCGGGGTGTTGCGTCCTGGTAACGCATCTGCTTGAGTAACCAGATGTTTTTTATCAAATAAACTCATGAGCTATTCTCCCGAAAGCGTTAATTGGCGTTAAGGTTGTAACGAGACGCATCTTTGCACACAATAACAACATTAATGTATCTGGATTTAACCATAAGAAATATTTGGGCAGTCGTCTGCTTTTCAATCGAAATTGTTGATTTTATGTTAAGCCGCGGAGCGGTAGTGTGATTTTTTCCAGGGGTGGGAATAGGGGATATTCAGGAGAAAATGTGCCACATATCCGTCAGTTATGTTGGGTTAGCTTACTGTGCCTGAGCAGTTCTGCGGTAGCCGCAAATGTTCGTCTGAAAGTCGAAGGGCTATCCGGAGAGCTGGAAAAAAACGTTCGCGCACAGCTCTCTACGATTCAGAGCGATGAGGTGACGCCGGATCGGCGCTTTCGCGCCCGAGTTGATGATGCGATTCGCGAAGGGCTTAAAGCGTTAGGCTATTACGAACCCACTATCAAATTCGACTTGCTTCCACCGCCTGCGAAAGGACGGCAGGTATTAATCGCCAGGGTTACGCCCGGCCAGCCGGTGTTGATTGGCGGTACAAAAGTCATTTTACGCGGCGGCGCGCGTACGGACAAAGATTATCTGGCCTTACTGAAAACGCGTCCGGCAATCGGCACGGTGCTGAACCAGGGAGACTATGACAATTTTAAAAAGTCGTTAACCAGCGTGTCGCTACGTAAAGGCTATTTCGACAGCGAATTCGTTAAAAGTCAGTTGGGAATTGCTCTGGGCCGTCATCAGGCGTTTTGGGATATTGATTATGATAGCGGTGAGCGCTATCGCTTCGGACCTGTCACCTTCGAAGGTTCGCAGATTCGTGATGAATATTTACAAAATCTGTTGCCGTTTAAAGAGGGTGATGAGTACGAATCGAAAGATTTGGCGGAACTAAACCGCCGACTTTCCGCTACCGGATGGTTTAATTCTGTCGTGGTGGCGCCGGAATTTGAGAAATCGCGTAAAACAAAAATTCTGCCGTTAAAAGGCGTGGTATCGCCGCGAACCGAAAACACGATTGAAACCGGGGTGGGGTACTCCACCGACGTCGGGCCGCGCGTGAAAGCGTCGTGGAAAAAACCGTGGATGAACTCCTACGGTCATAGCCTGACCACCAGCACCAGTATTTCTGCGCCGGAACAGGTGCTGGATTTTAGTTATAAAATGCCGCTGCTGAAAAACCCGCTGGAGCAATACTATCTGGTACAGGGCGGTTTTAAACGTACCGATTTGAATGATACGGAGCAGGACTCGACCACGCTTGCCGTGTCGCGTTACTGGGACCTTTCCAGCGGTTGGCAGCGGGCGATTAACCTGCGCTGGAGTTTCGACCACTTTACCCAGGGGAACGTCACCAATACCACCATGCTGTTCTACCCGGGCGTGATGATCAGCCGAACCCGCTCGCGAGGGGGACTGATGCCAACCTGGGGCGATTCGCAGCGCTATTCAGTAGACTATTCGAATACGGCCTGGGGCTCCGACGTGGATTTCTCCGTGCTGCAGGCGCAAAACGTCTGGATTCGGACTTTGTACGATCGCCACCGTTTTGTGATGCGCGCCAATTTGGGCTGGATAGAAACCGGTGATTTCGACAAAGTTCCGCCGGATTTACGTTTCTTCGCCGGGGGCGACCGCAGTATTCGCGGCTATAAATACAAATCTATTTCGCCTAAAGATAGCGACGGCAATCTTAAAGGCGCCTCAAAACTGGCAACCGGATCGCTGGAGTACCAGTATAACGTCACCGGTAAATGGTGGGGGGCAGTGTTTGTCGATAGCGGCGAGGCGGTGAGTGATATTCGCCGTAGCGATTTCAAAACCGGGACCGGGGTCGGCGTGCGCTGGGCGTCGCCGGTTGGGCCTATCAAACTCGATTTTGCCGTACCGGTCGGCGACAAAGACGAACACGGTTTACAGTTTTATATCGGTCTGGGGCCTGAATTATGAGTTTATGGAAGAAAATAAGCCTCGGCGTGTTGATTTTCATTGTGGTGTTACTGGCGAGCGTTGCGTTTCTGGTCGGGACGACGACGGGGCTGCATCTGGTATTCAGTGCGGCGAACCGCTGGGTGCCGGGGCTGGAGATTGGGCAGGTCACCGGCGGCTGGCGGGACTTATCGTTAAAAAATATCCGCTATGAGCAGCCGGGCGTTGCGGTGAATGCGGGCGAAATTCATCTGGCCGTCGGGCTTGATTGCCTGTGGCGCAGTAGCCTGTGCGTCAATGATCTGGCGCTAAAAGACATTAATGTCGCTATCGACAGCAAAAAAATGCCACCCTCCGAACCGGCGCAAGAAGAGGAAGAAAGCGGACCGCTGAACCTCTCCACCCCCTGGCCCATCACGCTGTCGCGCGTGGCGTTGAATAACATCAATATCAAGATTGATGACACTACCGTTTCGGTGTTGGATTTTACCTCCGGGCTGGCATGGCAGGAGAAAAACCTGACCCTGAAACCGACGCGGCTTCAGGGATTGCTGATCGCGCTGCCGAAGGTCGCTGACGTGGCGCAGGAAGAGGTGGTTGAACCCAAAATCGAGAAACCTCAACCGGATGAAAAGCCGCTTGGCGAAACGCTAAAAGATCTGTTTGCAAAACCAGTAATGCCGGAGATGACCGATGTTCACCTGCCGCTCAATCTGAATATCGAGTCATTTCGCGGCGAGCAGCTACGCATCACCGGCGATACCGATCTGACGGTGCGCACGATGCTGCTTAAAGTCAGCAGTATCGACGGTAATATGAAGCTGGATACTCTGGATATCGACGCCAACCAGGGCACGGTGAAAGCCTCCGGTACGGCGCAGCTCGCCAATAACTGGCCGGTTGATATTACGCTCAACAGTACGCTGAATATCGATCCGCTAAAGGGTGAAAAGATAAAACTCAAGGTCGGCGGCGCGTTACGCGAACAACTGGAGGTCGGGGTGAACCTTTCCGGGCCGATGGATGTCGCGCTTCGCGCCCAGACGCGGCTGGCGGAGGCCGGTTTACCGCTCAATCTTGAAGTCGTCAGCCAACGCATTGCCTGGCCATTGACGGGTGATACCCAGTTTCAGGCTGACGATCTGAAGCTCAAACTGAGCGGTAAGATGACCGACTATACGTTGTCGATGCGAACCGCCGTGAAAGGACAAGATATTCCGCCGGCGACCATTACGCTGGATGCTAAAGGGAATGAGCGGCAGATTAATCTCGATAAACTCACCGTCGCCGCTCTGGAGGGAAAAACCGAACTGAAAGCGCTGGTGGACTGGCAGCAGGCGATTAGCTGGCGTGGCGAACTGACGCTGAATGGCATCAATACCGCTAAAGAGATCCCGGATTGGCCCGCGAAGCTTAACGGCGTCATGAAAACCAAAGGCAGCCTCTACGGCGGCACCTGGCAGATGGATGTTCCGGAGCTCAAGCTGACCGGCAATGTGAAGCAGAACAGCGTTAACGTCAACGGGACGCTAAAGGGCAACAGCTACATGCAGTGGACGATCCCGGGGCTGCACCTTGCGCTGGGCCCAAACAGCGCCGATATAAAAGGCGAGCTTGGCGTTAAGGAGCTGAATCTTGACGCCGCCATCGATGCGCCGGGGCTGGATAATGCGCTGCCAGGACTGGGCGGCATGGCAAAAGGAATCGTTAAAGTCCGCGGTACGGTAGAAGCGCCGCAGCTGTTGGCGGATATCACCGCCCGCGGTCTGCGCTGGCAGGATCTGTCTGTCGCCCAGGCGCGCATTGAGGGCGATATTAAATCCACCGATCAGATAGCGGGCCATCTCAACGTTCGCGTAGAGCGGATTTCGCAACCCGACGTTAACATCAATCTGGTGACGCTTGACGCCAAAGGCAGCGAGAAGCAGCATCAGCTACAGCTCCGTGTTCAGGGAGAACCGGTATCCGGTCAACTCTCCCTGACAGGCAGTTTTGATCGCGAGGCGGCGCGCTGGAAAGGGACGTTAAGCGACACCCGTTTCCAGACGCCAGTGGGGCCATGGTCGTTGACCCGCGCGATTGCGCTGGACTACCGTAATAAAGAACAGAAAATCAGTATCGGGCCGCATTGTTGGCTGAACCCGAACGCCGAGCTGTGCATCCCGCAAACCATTGATGCGGGCGCCGCAGGACGGGCGGTGGTCAATCTCAACCGCTTTGATCTGGCGATGCTGAAGCCATTTATGCCTGATACCACTCAGGCCAGCGGGATCTTTAGCGGGAAAGCGGACGTGTCGTGGGACACCACCCAGGAGGGATTGCCGCAGGGGAAGGTCACGCTTTCCGGTCGTAATGTGAAGGTCACGCAGACCGTCAATGACGCGCCGTTACCTGTCGCGTTTGAGACGCTGAACCTCAGCGCCGATCTGCACAATAATCGCGCCGAGCTGGGATGGCTGATTCGCCTGACGAATAATGGTCAATTCGATGGCCAGGTGCAGGTAACCGATCCTCAGGGGCGGCGCAATCTCGGCGGTAACGTCAACATGCGCAATGTCAATCTGGCGATGGTCAACCCTGTCTTTTCGCGCGGCGAAAAAGCGGCGGGAATGTTAAACGCCAGGCTACGTCTGGGCGGCGATGTGCAAAGCCCGCAGTTGTTTGGTCAGTTGCAGCTTAGCGCGCTGGATATTGACGGTAACTTTATGCCGTTTGAGATGCAGCCGAGCCAGCTCACCATGAACTTTAGCGGTACGCGTTCGACGCTCGCCGGTATCGTGCGAACACAACAAGGGCAAATTAACCTGAACGGTAACGCCGACTGGAGCCAGATTGACAACTGGCGCGCGCGGGTGACGGCGAAAGGCAGTCGGGTGCGGATTACCGTTCCGCCGATGGTGCGCCTGGATGTCTCGCCGGATGTGGTCTTTGACGCGACGCCTTCGCTGTTCACGTTGGATGGGCGTGTGGACGTTCCGTGGGCGCGAATTGTGGTGCACGACCTGCCGGAGAGCGCGGTCGGCGTCTCCAGCGATGTGGTTATGCTCAACAATGACCTGCAACCAGAAACGCCGCAGACAGCGTCTATTCCCATCAACAGTAATCTGACGGTCCACGTCGGCAACAACGTGCGCATCGACGCCTTCGGGCTTAAAGCGCGTTTGACCGGCGATTTGAAAGTCGCGCAGGATAAGCAGGGGCTGGGGCTGAATGGTCAAATCAATATTCCTGACGGCCGATTCCGCGCCTACGGCCAGGACCTGCTTGTCCGTAAAGGAGAGCTGCTGTTCTCCGGCCCGCCGGATCAGCCGCTGCTCAATATCGAAGCGATCCGTAACCCTGACGCCACCGAAGACGATGTCATTGCGGGCGTGCGTGTCACAGGCACTGCTGATGAACCCAAAGCGGAAATCTTCTCCGATCCGGCGATGCCGCAGGCTGAAGCGCTTTCTTATCTGCTGCGTGGGCAGGGGTTGGACAGCAATCAGAGTGATAGCGCAGCAATGACCTCCATGCTTATTGGCCTGGGGGTTGCGCAAAGTGGTCAGGTTGTGGGTAAAATCGGAGAGACATTCGGTGTAAGTAATCTGGCGCTGGACACGCAAGGGGTGGGCGATTCGTCCCAGGTTGTGGTCAGCGGCTATGTACTGCCGGGTCTACAGGTGAAGTATGGTGTAGGGATATTTGACTCTCTGGCGACGCTCACGTTACGTTATCGCCTGATGCCTAAGCTATATCTGGAAGCAGTGTCTGGCGTAGATCAGGCACTTGATTTGCTCTATCAGTTTGAGTTTTAGCAATGCGAATATTTGTCTATGGCAGTTTACGACAGAAACAAGGCAACAGTCACTGGATGACCAATGCCCAATTGCTTGGCGATTACCGTATCGATAACTACCAGTTGTATAGTCTGGGCCACTATCCAGGCGCAGTTCCGGGAAACGGAGCGGTATACGGTGAAGTTTATCGAATTGATAACGCCACGCTGGCCGAACTTGATGCTTTGCGCACCAGGGGCGGTGAATACGCACGCCAGTTAATCCAGACGCCTTACGGCAGCGCATGGATGTATGTATATCAACGTCCTGTTGATGGGTTAACTCTGATTGAAAGCGGTGACTGGTTAGACAGAAACCAGCCCTGAACTGAACACGCCACCCTCGGGTGGCGTTGTTTTTTACATTCTGGCTGATGGCGCTAGCGCCGGGCATGGTGAGCTCTTATTCTGCCGTAGATCAATAATGACGCGCCGCCCAGGATAACAATGCATCCGAGAACCATAAATCCCTGCATATAGCTGCCGGTTGTCCGGTAAAAATAGCCGACCATAAGGCCTGCCAGCGTACCGCCGCCGCCGGCGCCGATGCCATTAATAATACCGGAGGCTGGGCCAATCGCATGGGGTTTAACGTTCGACTGGATAATCGACCAGATGTTGGGGGTAAAGCTGGCGGCATAATAACCCATCGCCAGGGTAATGAGCGTGATTTTAAAGCCCGGCGCATCGACAAATGGCAGGAGAAATAACATCACGCCGGGGATTAGTAGGCCCAGTGAAGCAATAAGTACACGCTTTTGTGTCTTATCACTGATCCATGAGATAGGGATTGCCAGTATAACCGCAGTCAGATAAGGCAGAGAACTGACCAATGCTTTACTGAATCCGGTATAGCCGAGAGAATTGACAACCATGGGTATCCATAACGTAATTCCCCAGAACAACATCCCTTGAGTGATGTAGGTAAAAATAAGGAGTAGGAAGGGGGTTCCGCCCAGCGATTCCAGGGTAAGTTTAGTTTTCTCTGTTGGCGCTGGCGCACGATAATAAGGCGCTTCTTCCTGTTTTTTCAGCATTGTTATATAAAGTGGAACCACAACAACAATGCCAATCACACCAGTGATAATAAAAACATTTCGCCAACCGAAGGCAGCATCCAGCGGGGACAAAATCATAAATCCCAGGCCTAATGCCAGGAACTGTCCATAATACTGGATAATGCTGTTCGCCTGCGTCCGTTCTTTGTCTGAAAACCAGTCGCTGGCGAAGCGGGACTGCTGCGGCCAATAAATGCCTTCGGTAATGCCAAGCACCAGCCGACAAATCAAAATAACGTACACTGACGAGGTAAATCCGACAAAAACGGTCGCAATCGACCAGATTAGCACCATCAGAATGACTATTTTTTTCGGATCGTATCGCTGGGTAAATACGCCGCCAAAAATATTTGAAAAGGCATAGCCAATAAGAAATATGGTTAATACAATGCTGGCCGTTGCGCCATCAATATTCAGGTCGTGTGTAATCGTAGGTAACGTAACGGAAAGATTAGAACGGTCAAGATAAGCAACAAAAAGGCCGAACATTAATGTCGCGCCGATCCGTAGCCATTTTTGCATTGAGGTCATTTTTCAACTCCGTTTGGCCGCGCGCCAAAATCAATTTGACGAAATAATATCTCACCGGATTTTATGGTCATTTGTGGTACCAGCACATGCGTCCCCGTGAGCGTTTCACCATGAATATCGGCAAATTCAACATGCCTGTTTTTTAATTTAAAGATGGCGATATCGGCAAATGCCCCAGGGGCCAGCGTACCAATTTCTGCTGCCATGCCCAATAAAACTGCTGGGGTATGGGTACAGGCGTTAATGACATCGGTAAGCGCGACGCCGAGTGCTAAGTATTTCGATAAAATCCATGGTAAGGCGTAAACAGGCCAGGCGAGTTTAGTGATGGTTGAGAGATCGCTACTGATGATATCCGGAAGAAAGCCATTGGCGATGGCCCGGCGTGCCGTGTTCATTGAAAAATGGCTGCGACCATTGGCGGCATCAAATATAACGCCTCTTTCCCTTGCCTGACGGACTTCGGCTAAGACAGCGCCTTCATCAGTAAGAATGGTGCTACCTTTGCCGTGAAACGCATGAGCGATAATATCGCCGCGGCGTAGCAAGGAGACAAGTTCTTTCATGGGAACGACGGGATGAGTCGAGTGTATTGCCACGGGGCACCTTAAATCGTTGGCAATACGAAGGGATTCAGTCAGCGGTTTTAAGCCATATTCAGCAATGTCCTCAGTCTGAACCTTGAGTTTTAATCCCTGAAGAACGTTGCGATACTGGCGAAACAGCGCGTGGATCTTATTTTCATCAATATTGTCAGGATCATAATTTTCTTGTGACCAGGTTTGGCCCGGCGGCGACACGGTCAGAAACGCTTTGATTCGAACTTTGCTGGCGCAAATCACCGTTCGGTAGAAGGCATCAAAGTTTGCCGTACCGGCAGAACCTGCATCCACGACGGTGGTGACGCCATTCGGCGGCATGTACATATCAGGCCTGACGCCGCCTTCCGTCGCGTCATAAAAAACATGCGCGTGATAATCGATAAGACCGGGAGTGACGATCATACCGTCGGCATGGATAATCCGGGTCTCCGAAGTTACAGGATATTTATCGGCATCAACGATAATATCGTTAATGATGCGTAAATTGTTAATCTCATTAATATTACGAGCGGGATCGATGATATGTCCACCGGTAATTAATATATCATTTTTCATCATAATCTCTTAAAATAGTAAATAATTATGGCAGCCCTTAAAAATATATTAAAAAGTGTGTTTTGAGCGGATGTTATGTTGGATTAAAAATACGGTTATTGGTAGGGAGAGCTTAGGATACCTTATTAAAAAGGTAATCGGGCTTATGCACTAAATAAGAATTTAGCGCTTGCTAATATTTAGGGCGTAAGTCCAGAGGTGTCTGCGGGCATTCACAAAACAATTATTATCTTAAGCTTTTTAGAGAAAATGTGAGCGTATTCAACCCTTTTTAATAAAAAATAAGGTAGAGTCTTATTCATTCCGTGAATGTTAAACTAATAATGATAAAAATTGTGTTCTATTCATTAGCCAATAAAAAGGCCCTCATTACTATGAGAGCCTTTATCTTGACGATTATGTAAAAGCGAACTTATTTCTTCGCTGCGCGCTCGAAGGAGGCAACGATTTCCGCTTTAGCCGCTTCGGCGTTGTCCCAACCGTCAACTTTCACCCATTTGCCTTTTTCGAGATCTTTATAATGCTCGAAGAAATGAGTGATCTGCGCTTTCAGCAGTTCCGGCAGATCGTTCACATCTTTAATGTGATCATACTCTTTACTCAGTTTGGTGTGCGGTACGGCAACCAGTTTCGCATCTTCACCGGATTCGTCGGTCATTTTCAGTACGCCAACCGGACGGCAACGGATGACGGCGCCTGGCTGCAGCGGGTACGGCGTCGGGACCAGAACGTCTACCGGGTCGCCGTCCAGAGACAGGGTATGGTTGATGTAACCGTAGTTGCACGGATAGAACATCGCGGTGGACATGAAGCGGTCAACGAACAGCGCGCCGCTCTCTTTGTCAACTTCGTATTTGATCGGATCTGCGTTAGCCGGGATCTCGATAACGACGTAGATATCTTCCGGCAGTTCTTTACCCGCCGGGACGTTGAGTAAGCTCATGTCTGTTTCCTTTGAATTTATGACAAACAAGTGGCGAGTATTATAGCCAACTCACGCCGAAAGTCTTCGCTTGTTTTCGTTTCCGCCTCATCTGGCGCGTCGTTGCGGAGCATAAACGACAAAGGTTAAGAACCGGAAAAATCACGGGCCTGATAAGGCAACGCCGCCATCGGACATGTTATTGCCCAATGGCGGCTTCATGCGTTATTCCGCATGGTGGTAAAGATTACGCGTCCGGGTATTCGCGGATAAAGCGTTCCACATCGTCAACCATATGGCGGTTGCCAACGAAGAACGAGCGGCGCTGGTGCAGGCTTTCCGGAATGATATCCAGAATACGTTCTTTACCATCGCTTGCTTTGCCGCCGGCCTGTTCTGCGAGGAACGCCATCGGGTTGCACTCATACAGCAGACGCAGTTTTCCCTGCGGATGGCTGGCGGTGCTGGGGTAGAGATAGATGCCGCCTTTCAGCAGGTTGCGATGGAAATCGGCCACCAGAGAGCCAATGTAACGTGAGGTATAAGGGCGACTTGTTGAACTATCCTCTTCCTGGCAGAATTTGATGTACTTCTTCACGCCATTCGGGAATTTAATGTAGTTGCCTTCGTTAATGGAGTAGGTTTTACCCTTTTCCGGGAAACGCATACGTTCCTGGCACAGACAGAACACGCCCAACGACGGATCGTAGGTGAAAGCGTGTACGCCGCAGCCGGTGGTGTAAACCAGCATGGTGGACGAGCCATACACGACATATCCCGCAGCGACCTGTTTGTTGCCGGGTTGCAGGAAATCTTCTTCGGTGACCGGCGTGCCGACGGGCGTCACGCGGCGATAAATCGAGAAAATCGTACCGACAGAGACGTTAACGTCGATGTTAGAAGAGCCATCCAGAGGGTCCATCAGCACCACATATTTCGCGTGTTCGCAGCCTTCAAAGACGACAATTTCGTCCTCTTCTTCCGATGCGATGCCCGCTACAATATCGCGCGCTTTTAGTGCAGCTTTCAGTTTCTCGTTCGCGAACAGATCGAGTTTCTGCTGAACCTCGCCCTGTACGTTCTCAGCACCGCTGGCACCCAGGATATCGACCAGACCGGCCTTGTTGATATCGCGGTGGATGATCTTGGCGCCCAATTTTATTGCCGACAGCAAAGCAGTGAGCTCACCGGTAGCCTGAGAGAACTCGTGCTGCTTTTCGACAATAAATTCACCTAACGTTTTCATAACACTTTCCCTGCAATTGATTGGAGTAAAGCGACCGTAACAATCTTAACAAACATTTCAGATGATGCGCTCAGGTGAATCGCGCCAGCAAAGTACAGATTTACCTGAAATGCGTTTCTCACTTGCCAGACATGTGCGTAAAATGGCTCGCAGATAAAAAAAGGATAGTGACGTATGCGCATTCATATTTTGGGAATTTGTGGCACTTTCATGGGGGGGCTGGCGATGCTGGCTCGCTCGCTTGGTCATGAAGTAACGGGTTCGGACGCCAATGTGTATCCGCCGATGAGTACCTTACTTGAGAAGCAAGGCATTGATCTGATCCAGGGTTATGACGCCAGCCAGCTCGATCCGCAGCCGGATCTGGTGATTATCGGCAATGCGATGACGCGCGGGAATCCGTGCGTGGAAGCGGTGCTGGAAAAAAACATTCCCTTTATGTCTGGTCCACAGTGGCTGCACGACTTTGTGTTGCGCGATCGCTGGGTACTGGCGGTCGCCGGTACCCACGGCAAAACCACGACCGCAGGCATGGCGACCTGGATACTGGAAGCGTGCGGGTACAAACCGGGCTTTGTGATTGGCGGTGTACCGGGCAACTTTGAGGTTTCCGCGCGCCTGGGCGAGAGCCCGTTCTTTGTTATCGAAGCGGATGAGTACGACTGCGCGTTCTTTGATAAACGTTCTAAATTTGTGCATTACTGCCCGCGGACGCTGATCCTCAACAACCTTGAGTTTGATCATGCCGACATCTTCGACGATCTGAAAGCGATCCAGAAGCAGTTCCACCATCTGGTGCGCATCGTGCCGGGGCAGGGGCGCATCATCTGGCCGGAAAACGACATCAACCTGAAACAGACCATGGCGCTGGGCTGCTGGAGCGAGCAGGAGCTGGTGGGCGAGCAGGGACACTGGCAGGCGAAGAAGCTGACTACGGATGCTTCCGAGTGGGAAGTGTGGCTGGACGGCGAAAAAGTCGGCGATGTGAAATGGGGCCTGGTCGGCGAACATAACATGCACAACGGGCTGATGGCGATTGCCGCCGCGCGCCACGTGGGCGTCGCGCCCGCAGAAGCGGCCAGTGCGCTGGGGTCATTTATTAACGCCCGCCGCCGTCTGGAGCTACGCGGTGAAGCGAACGGCGTGACGGTGTATGACGATTTTGCTCACCATCCGACGGCAATTCTGGCCACGCTGGCGGCGCTGCGCGGTAAAGTGGGCGGCACCGCGCGCATTATCGCAGTGCTGGAGCCGCGCTCTAACACGATGAAGATGGGGTTATGCAAGGATGACCTGGCGCCGTCGTTAGGGCGTGCGGATGAAGTGTTCCTGCTGCAGCCGCCGCATATTCCGTGGCAAGTGGCGGAAGTCGCCGAAGCCTGCGTACAGCCTGCTCACTGGAGTGGAGATGTCGATACGCTGGCGGAAATGGTGGTGAAAACCGCACAGCCTGGCGATCACATCCTGGTGATGAGCAACGGCGGTTTCGGCGGCATCCATCAGAAATTGCTGGATGGGCTGGCGAAAAAAGCTCAGAACGTAACAGCGTATTAAATGACTATGCGGTCAGCCAGCCTTGTGGCTGGCTGTTTTATATGGGGCATCTTGCCATCGAAAGCGCATTCCGCTCGCCGGGAGACGTTAAAGCAATACTGAAAAATCATTTGCCGCTCAGTATTGAAAAAGAGTAGACGCATATCCTTAAAGTAATCAGTGTAATACACTAAGAGTGTTCCGCCGGTTGCCGTATGCGGGACGAAAAGAGCCAGTTCGCAATAACAGATGAAGGTTTCGTGATTTATAAACGTCATCTTCTGCCTTTCAACGTTTGCGATGCCGCCTGGCTGCGGGCATCGTCCAGTCATAACAATGCTGATCCTGTCGCATTTATGCGGTCAGATTCAGATTGCTCAGAACCCAGCCCGCCAGCAAATTCTGTACTGAAGGTAACCACAGCGCAATTTGAATGTTGTTAACTGTATGTTCAGTTCATTTGTGCTAATATGGTTATTTACGAAATTTTCGTTCTATTAGAGTATCATGCATGTCTAAACATCAAACTCAACTTTCCTTACTGCAGGATGATATCCGCAGTCGCTATGACAGCCTTAGCAAACGTCTTAAACAAGTTGCTCAGTATATTCTGGATAACAGTAATAGCGTTGCTTTTGACACGGTCGCTTCCATCGCGCAACATGCCGATGTTCCCCCTTCGACACTGATTCGTTTTGCTAATGCGTTTGGTTTTAGCGGATTTAATGAAATGAAACAGGTATTTCGCCAGCACCTGATGGAGGAAACAGTAAGCTATACCGAGCGGGCGCGTCTGTTCAGACAGAAAAATGCGGATGAAGGGGAACCTACCCCGGAAAAGCCGGGTGAAATTCTGAAGCTATTTTCAATGGTGAATGCACAGGTATTACAACAATTACCGGTGCAGATTAAAAATGAGCAGTTGGATGCGGCGGTCAATCTGTTAGCGAAAGCCGACAATATTTATGTGATTGGATTACGTCGTTCGTTTAGCGTGGCCAGTTATTTAACCTACGCATTGCGTCATCTGGAGAGACGGGCATTTTTAATTGACGGTATTGGCGGAATGTTCTCTGAACAGCTAAGTATGGTCAGCCCCGACGATGTCGTTATTGCCATCAGCTACTCGCCTTACGCGCAGGAAGTGGTGGAATTAGTCGAGCTTGGCGCGAAACGCGGTGCGCACCATATTGCGATAACCGATAGCCAGGTCAGCCCGCTGGCAGCGTTCAGTGAAGTCTGTTTTGTGGTACGTGAAGCGCAGGTCGATGGTTTCCGTTCTCAGGTCGCGTCCATGTGTCTGGCGCAAACGTTAGCGGTTTCACTGGCGCTGGCGACGGAGTAAAAAAACAAGCCGATGATCGTATTTAGCGATCATCGGCATTGTGGTGAAACTTAATCAGAATAACGTTCGGTTTGAATTGGCTGCAGTTTTTTTCTGCGTTTTGCTAACACTACGCTCTCCATTTTCTCCAGCGAAATGCCTTTTGTTTCCGGCAGGTAACGGCAGATAAAGAAGTAACTGAAGATGCAGCAGATGGCGAATATCCACATTGGAAATGCGCCGTGGAAATGCGAAAGTAAATACGGGTTTTCATTAATCATCGGGAAGAATTGCGAAACTAAAAAGTTTGCCATCCACATAAATCCAACCGAAATACTCATTCCCTGCGACCTCATCCGGTTAGGGAATATTTCAGAAATAAGCACCCATGCGCCCACGCCCCAGGAAAGCGCGTAGAAAATCATAAAGAACAGCATACCGAATAGCGCGAAATAACCGGTTGCCTGGCTGTACAGCGCCCATGAGGTGAGCAACAAGCCGATGATGCTGCCAATAGTGCCTTTACGCATCAGCGACAAACGCCCCATCTTATCCATAATCATTGCGCCAATAATGGAACCGATAAGCTGAATCACGCCGATCCAGATTGTCTGGAACAGGGCCTCCTGGGCGCTACCGGTCACATCCTTAAGGACGATTGGCGCGTAATACATCATGACGTTAACCCCTGTTACCTGTTGCAGCATAGCGATCATGCAGCCCAGAATCAGGATGAAACGCACGTTCCCGTCGCGGTAATTGAGTTTTTGATGGGCGTTTAGTTGGTCATTTTGCAGTGAGGTTTTTATATCGGCAAGAAGATGTCTGGCATGTTCTTCGTTGGATATTTTGGTCAGTATTTTTAGCGTCTCCTCCTCGCGACCAATCATCATCATCCAGCGGGGAGATTCCGGGATTAAAAAGACTAAAATACAGAACAAAATGCAGGGAATAATACCCGCAGCAAACATATAGCGCCAGCCAAGTTCAATGAGCCAGGTATCCGCTGCAATCGATGCTATTTTGTAGTTAACGTAGAAGATCAGAATCTGACCGAAAACGATAGCGAACTGCTGCATACTTAATGCTCTGCCGCGCATGTTTTTCGGTGAGACTTCAGACATATACATCGGTGATACTGTTGCCGCCAGGCCGACTGCCAGTCCACCGATAATGCGATAAATCACAAAATGGGTGAACGTGTAGGAGAGGGAGGTGCCCACTGCGGAAATAGTGAATAACAGCGCTGAAACCATCAATGATTTCTTGCGTCCAAAACGTTTAGATAAATATCCGGCGCTAAACGAACCAATAACGCACCCCACCACAACGCAGGAAACCGCCCAGCCGGTCTCAGCAGGAGATAGATGAAAGTAGCTGGTCAGTGAACCAATTGCACCTGAAATAACAGCAGTATCGTAGCCAAATAATATTCCGCCCAGTGCGGCAATCGCGCAGATGCGTAATATGTAACCCGTATTATAACAACTATCTGATGTGGACATAGGTAGATTATCTCCAGAATAAACTTCATCTATCTGTTTGAATTTAGTGAACAAATAGACAAATTCATCTTATGTCGGTCATTGCCGTAGCTCTGCCGACGATCTTATAGCTATTGAGAACTCTCGTTTCACAACCTATGTTTTAATTTCAAAACGATCAATAATGAAACTTATGTTTTGTTATGGGTATCACATTTCGAATTTCATAATCCTGGCGTTTTTTATCGTTAAGATGCTGCGTTTTGCGCAGTGCTTTCATTTATATTGATGAATTTACTTGATTTTATTGCTTTCGTGACAATGCCTGAACTCAATTTGTCAGGGGCCGTACTTTTTGTTCTTTCCTGGAATATCTCCATTTCGTGATCTTTTGCATGGAATTTTTCTTCTAATGAATGCAAAAATAAAATGAAAAATTTCATTGGTGTGTTGTTTCCTCAACAGGCAAGGGAGGGATTATGTCTCAGAGAAGTAAGTACAATTCGGCCTATGTGTACGTCCTGTGTTGTATTGCGGCGCTGGCTGGATTGATGTTTGGTTATTCAACGGCGGTGATTACCGGGGTGGTATTGCCTTTACAGCAGTATTACCAACTGACGCCAACCGAGACCGGATGGGCCGTTTCCAGTATCGTGATTGGTTGTATCATCGGCGCGCTGGTCGGTGGAAAAATTGCCGATAAACTGGGGCGTAAACCTGCGCTTCTGATCATTGCGATCATTTTTATCGCTTCTTCCTTAGGGGCGGCGATGAGTGAATCGTTCATGATCTTCTCCCTTTCCCGCATTGTGTGTGGTTTTGCGGTTGGGATGGCCGGAACGGCATCCACCATGTATATGTCTGAACTGGCGCCTGCTGAAATTCGCGGCAAAGCGCTGGGCATTTACAATATCTCCGTGGTATCTGGCCAGGTTATCGTGTTTATAGTCAACTATCTGATAGCAAAAGGAATGCCTGCTGATGTGCTGGTTTCCCAGGGCTGGAAGACTATGCTTTTTGCCCAAGTGGTACCCTCCATTGCGATGTTAGCGATTACGCTTTTCCTACCCGAATCACCGGCATGGTGCGCCCGTAACAACCGCAGCCAAGCCCGTTCGATAAAGGTGCTTACCCGGATCTACAGTGGATTAACGGCCACAGATGTGGCCGCTATTTTTGACAGCATGAAAGAAACCGTACGTCCACAGGACAACGTCGCCGGGGGAGAACGCACCAACCTGAAAAGCTCGCCGGTGCTCCGCTATATTCTGTTGGTTGGATGCTGTATCGCCGTTTTGCAACAGTTCACAGGCGTTAACGTAATGAACTATTATGCGCCGCTGGTGTTGCAGAACAGCAGTACCGAAGTGGTTATGTTCCAGACCATTTTTATCGCGGTATGTAATGTGGTGGGCAGTTTTATCGGCATGATCCTGTTCGACCGCTATGGCCGTATACCGATTATGAAAATTGGTACCATCGGCTCAATTGTCGGCCTGTTGATCGCGTCATACGGTTTGTACACCCACGATACAGGCTACATTACCATCTTTGGCATCCTGTTTTTTATGCTGCTGTTTGCCGTCAGCTGGAGCGTTGGCGCATGGGTACTGATTTCTGAGGTTTTCCCTGAAAAGATAAAAGGTTTTGGGATGGGGCTGGCGGTGAGCCTGATGTGGATAGCCAACTTCCTCATCTCACTGTTGTTCCCGGTCATAAATGATAACGCCTGGCTGCAGGAGACCTTCGGCGGCGCTTTCTCGATGTGGATTTTTGTCGTCTTTAATTTGGTCTGCTATGTCTTTATTTCTCGTTATGTGCCGGAAACAAAAGGGGTGCCGCTAACAGAAATTGAACGGCTGGCCGAGAACAAGCTGCGTGAAATTCAGGGGAAACGTCGCGATGTAATAGCCTGATACCTCTCCAATATTAGCGGAGAATATCCAGAGATATTCTCCGCTGGTTACACAACCTTTACTCCCTCCACGAGTGCGCACAGGATATACCCTGTTGAAACCTCCCCAGTGTTTACCACCTCTACGTAACTACTTGATCCATAATAATATCGGCAAATAGGGTAAGTCTTCTTCTGCATCATTATTTTATTGCGTATTCCTGGTGGAGGCCGTGCCGTAAATACGCTATATACAAAACAGGGAAATAATTTAAGAGAAGGCGGATAGCGATCTTATGAGCGTGTGTGGCGCAGAGTTGAATAAAAAAGCCAGCCGCAGAGGACGGCTGGCAAAGTACCACTCAACGAAGTGTTATCGCGGGTAGTCTGGTGAGTTAATCCACGCGTGGTTCTCTTCCCAGGTGAAACGCCATTTTCGTAGCGGGCCGGCCATCACGTTCAGATAGTAGTTATCGTAACCCGCGATGGTGGCAACCGGGTGGTAGCCTTTAGGTACTTTCACTACATCCCGGTTATAGACCGCCATACATTCATCCAGGCTGCGATCGTCGGTGTAGACGCGCTGTAAGCAGAATCCCTGAGGTGGATTGAAACGGTGATAGTACGTCTCTTCCAGATAGGTCTCCTGGCCTTCAACTGCCGTATCGTGCTTGTGCGCGGGCCAGGAGCTGGTATCGCCTTCATTAGTGTACACTTCAACGACTAGCAGGCTGTCGGCGAGCTGGCTATCAGGAAGGATGTTATGCACCAGGCGCTGATTGCGCCCTTTTCCCCGATGCTCTACCCCGACCTCTTGTGGCGAGATCAGACGTACCGGAAGCTCTCCGAATCCCGGCGCGCTGCATACGGCCAGCTCAAGGTCGGTTTCGGCTGTCACTTTCGCCTCCGTATGATGGGGGAGGTAAACCGAATAAGCCGGAATGCGTTCAAACGGACTCATGCGCTGACCAATCCGATAGAAAAAACTGTCGGCGGCCTTAACGCTGGCCAGCCCGGCAACCAGCACCAGACAGCGTTCACGCTCATCGGACGGCAGGGTTATCGACTCTCCAGCCTTTAACTGCCAGACATCAAAACCGACATACTCCCAGCCTGCATTTTGAGGGGAAATGTGTTGGATATTTCCCGACTCAGAGGTACAGGTACTCAGCAAGTTGGCCATAATCTTCTCCTTCCTGAAAGCGTATTAACCGAGAGTCGGCATACTGAACTCCGATACGATCTGCTGTCCGTTCGGCCAACGCGAGGTAACGGTTTTCATCCGGGTATAGAAGCGCACGCCATCCGGCCCATGGACGTTCAGGGCGCCAAACACCGAGCGCTTCCAGCCGCCAAAAGAGTGAAATGCCATCGGAACCGGAACTGGAATATTAATACCGACCATCCCAGCTTCAACCGACTGGGCGAATTCGCGCGCATAGTGACCGTTGGTGGTGAAAATCACGCTGCCGTTGCCGAATTCATGGGAGTTTACCGTGCTAATGGCGGTGGCATAATCCGGGACGCGCACAATTCCGAGAACCGGGCCAAAAATTTCTTCACGCCAGATGGTCATCTCAGGCGTGACGTTATCAAACAGAGTGCCGCCGACATAAAAGCCTTCAGGATATCCCGCCACGCTATAGTTGCGGCCATCCATGACCAGAGTTGCTCCCTCGCTAACTCCTTTGTCGATGTAACCCAACACTTTCTGTTGATGAGCACGTGAAACAACCGGGCCCATTTCATTTTCATCTTTGCCGCGCAGCTCTCCCGGGCCGATACGTAGCGCCGCAATCAGCGGTTTCAGGCGTTCGATCAGACGGTCCGCCGTTTCATCGCCCACCGCGACCACTACCGGCAGCGCCATACAGCGTTCGCCCGCGGAACCAAATGCTCCGCCCATAATGGCGTTGACGGTGGCGTCCAGATCTGCATCCGGCATGACGATTGCGTGATTTTTGGCGGCCCCGAAGGCCTGTACGCGTTTGCCATGGGCGCTGGCGGTGGTATAGATATGTTCCGCGACGGCGGAGGAACCGACAAAGCTGACGGCCTGTACGCGAGGGTCGCTGGTCAACAGGCTAGCCGCCTCATTGCCACAGTGAACAACGTTAAACACGCCGTCCGGCAGGCCAGCCTCCTGCAGAAGCTGCGCCATACGTAACGATGCGGACGGCACCAGTGCAGGCGGCTTCAGGACGAAGGTATTGCCGCAAGCCAGAGCAACCGGGAACATCCACATAGGCACCATTGCCGGGAAGTTAAACGGTGTGATGCCTGCCACAACCCCAAGCGGCTGCATTAATGAAAAGCTGTCAACGCCTGAGCCGACGTTAAAGGAGTACTCTCCTTTGCTGAGGTGCGGGATCCCGCAGGCAAATTCGACAACCTCTATGCCGCGCGTCAGTTCGCCAAGCGCATCTGACCAGACCTTGCCATGCTCGCTGACGATCAGCGCCGCCAGTTCGTCCCGATGCTTTTCCAGTAATACTTTGAATTCAAAAAGGATACGTGCCCGGCGTAGCGGAGTCATTTTACTCCATGCCGGAAAAGCCTCATGTGCGCTTTGAATTGCCGCCAGCATCTCCTCTCGGGTGCTCTGGGTGACCTGACGAATTACTTTACCGGTGGCCGGATTAGTCACCGGTAGCGTCTCGCCGCTGCTGCTCAGTGTCGTTTTACCATGAATAAAATTGCCGACTGTTTCCATCTCTTTTTTATCCTCTTAAACCGATGTTGACGACGTTCTGACTGAGCGGTCACAGGAAAACCTGGTTATCTTCAGCCTAAAACGCATACCGTATTCAATGTAAATTTTAGGATTAAAAATTTCAAATTTATTTTTATGAAATTTTATTTTGAAAATTTGACGGCTGATTTTTATACGAGAGTATGTGCAGTAAGAAATCAAAAATCTAATTAACTTATTGATTTTTATTGTTTTTATTTGGTGTGGTATCAATGGTTGTCTGTTGTGACGAGGAAAGATTTGGAAAAAATTATGATCTATATAGCATTTTTGTTTCATTTGGTGTGGTATAAAAATTCAAATTTCAGAGGTGTTTCGGCACCACAGTTTCGGATATTGGAGGGTAAATCATGCGCTTGTGCTTCTGTCCTTCAGAACGAGAGAATAAGGCTCAGCCCCAGTTGGCGTATGTGAGTCAGGTCAGTGAGAGCAATGGTCCGTTTGTCCGGTTCATGCATATGCACCCACAGACCGTTGAACTGATTCTTATCACCGAAGGAGACGGGGAGTATTTCATTGGCGATCGCATCTACCCGGTTCGTAAAGGCGACCTGGTCATTTATAACAGCCAGGTGGTGCATGATGAGTATCTGGAAAGCGGGCGACCAATTGGCACTATTTGTTGTGGGATTAACAATATTTCGTGTCCGGGTCTACGTGAGAATGCGCTAATACCGGATGATATTGTGCCGGTTATTCCGCTGTATCACCATTATGCGACGGTGGAAAAACTGATGAGCTCCGTGTTTACCGTTATTAATCAGCATGCGGTAGAAGGGCCAGCAATGGCGCAGCTATTGACCCAGGTAGTACTCAAATACATTGAGGGAAATGTCTTATTACGCACAGGTAACGATGCCATACAGCGCCATGAAAATTTACTTGATTCAATAAAATCCTATATTGATCGCAATTTCTATGAGCCAATTCGGCTGGATACACTGGCGACGAAATTTAATGTCAGTCCTTATTATGTTTCCCATGAATTTAAACGCCGCTATGGTTATTCACCGATGGATTACCTGATAAAACGTAGGCTGGGGGAGGCTCAATCGTTACTAACCACGGATGAAGGCGGGCGCGAAAAGATCACCTCTATTGCCTATCGTGTTGGCTTTAGCAACCTTAGTCATTTTCAGAATTACTTCAAAAATAAAGTGGGGAAAACGCCCGGTCAATATCGCAAGGACTATCGTAAAGCTAATTATTTATTATTTGAATATTAATTCTTGCTAAAATTTAATCGTCATGAGAATGGTCGCAATACTGCGGCCATTTTTATTTGTCGGTATATTTTATGCGTTTATCTATAGCGCGAAAAGTCTGGCAATATCATTAAAGAGTGATGATTTTTTTGTGATACCTGACGCATTTATCCCACTTCTTCAACCAGGATAGATAAAGTTTTTCAGGCTACAAAAAGTAATATGTTGTCCATCAAAGGTTAATTTGCATCGCGGTATGCAGTAAAAGCGTTTCATTAAGTGGGAGCCAGCAACATGTACAATGTAAAAAAGAGCATTAAGTTGGGGATTGCGCCTATCGGTTGGCGCAATGATGACATTCCTGAGATTGGTAAAGAAAATACATATAAACAAATACTTAGTGATGCCGCGCTCACCGGTTTTTCCGGGACGGAAGTTGGCGGTTGTTATCCGCAGGATCCTGCTGAGTTAAATAAAGAGTTAATGCTTCGCGGACTGGAAATACCGGGCCAGTGGTTTTCTTCCTTTATTATTCGCGATGGTATTGCATCTGCGATGAATGCTTTTGAACAGCATTGTGCTTATTTGCAGGCAATACATGCATATGTCGCCGTTGTTTCTGAACAAACTTATAGTATTCAAGGCATTATCGATAAGTGCGTTTATACAGAGAAGCCTAACTTCAGCGACAGCGAATGGCAGCTTTTATGCGAAGGACTTAATGCGCTTGGGAAAATTGCCAATGCGCACGGGCTGAAGCTCGCTTTCCATCATCATATGGGCACCGGTGTGCAGACTCTGCCAGAAGTGGATCGACTCATGGAGAATACCGATCCGCAATTTGTACATCTGCTGTTTGATACCGGGCATATATATGTTTCTGACGGCGATGTCATGCCGCTACTGAGTAAACATTTTGATCGTATTAAACACGTTCATTTTAAAGATGTGCGTAATGAAAAACTCAAAGCATGTCGCCTCGCGAAGAAATCATTCCTCAATTCTTTCCTTGATGGTGTGTTTACCGTCCCCGGCGATGGAAATATTGATTTTAAATCTGTATTAGCTTATCTGGTCGGGCATCAATATTCTGGCTGGATTGTTGTTGAGGCCGAGCAGGATCCTAAGAAATATAACCCATTGGAATATGCGCAAAAAGGTAAAAAGCATATTGATGAGTTACTGAAAAATTATCTTTAATTGAAAAGGAAACAGAAAATGACTTTAAAAGCAGGTATTGTAGGTATCGGCATGATCGGCTCCGATCACTTAAGACGTCTGGCCAACACCGTGTCGGGTGTAGAGGTTGTTGCCGTATGTGATATCGTCGCGGGTAGGGCTCAGGCGGCGCTGGATAAGTATGCGATCGAAGCCAAAGATTATAATGACTATCACGATCTGATTAATGATAAAGACGTTGAAGTGGTCATCATTACCGCATCAAATGAGGCGCACGCCGATGTAGCCGTTGCCGCGCTAAATGCTAACAAATATGTTTTCTGCGAAAAACCGTTAGCGGTGACGGCTGCGGATTGTCAGCGTGTGATTGAAGCAGAGCAGAAAAATGGTAAGCGCATGGTGCAGATTGGTTTTATGCGCCGCTACGACAAAGGTTACGTTCAGCTGAAAAATATTATCGACAGCGGCGAAATCGGTCAGCCATTAATGGTTCATGGACGTCATTACAATGCCAGCACGGTGCCAGAATACAAAACGCCACAGGCTATCTATGAAACATTGATTCATGAAATTGACGTTATGCACTGGCTGCTTAACGAAGATTATAAAACCGTTAAGGTTTACTTCCCGCGTCAGTCCAGCCTGGTGACCACTCTGCGTGATCCGCAGCTGGTTGTAATGGAAACCACCTCCGGCATCAATATTGTGGTTGAAGTGTTTGTGAACTGCCAGTATGGCTACGACATTCACTGCGATGTTACCGGCGAGAAAGGAATGGCGGAGCTGCCAACCGTCGCCAGCGCCGCGGTACGGAAAGCGGCGAAGTATAGCACCGACATCCTGGTTGACTGGAAACAGCGCTTTATTGATGCCTACGACATTGAGTTCCAGGATTTCTTCGATCGCCTGAACGCAGGATTGCCGCCGGCAGGCCCAACGTCATGGGATGGTTATCTGGCTGCGGTTACCGCTGATGCCTGCGTGAAGTCTCAGGAAACAGGGAATACCGAGATTGTTGAATTACCCTCAAAACCTGATTTCTACAAATAAACCTTCCGCGTATTAAAACCTTCTGCCGGATAGCGATGCTTAAGCGTCCTATCCGGCATATCACAATTTATTATCTTCTTTTATCCGGAACTTCCCTATGAAAGGCAGACTCATCTCTTCCGATCCGTATCGTCAGCAATTCCTTGTTGAGCGTGCGGTCTCTTTTTCGCATCGTCAGCGTGATTGCAGTGAATTAATCAGCGTCTTACCGCGCCACACGTTACAGCAGATTGACGGATTCGGCGGCAGCTTTACCGAAGGTGCGGGCGTGGTATTCAACAGCATGAGCGAAAAGACGAAGGCGCAATTTCTTTCCCTTTATTTTTCTGCTCAGGAACATAATTACACTCTGGCGCGGATGCCAATTCAGAGCTGTGATTTTTCCCTGGGCAATTACGCGTATGTCGATTCCAGCGCTGACCTGCAGCAGGGACGGCTCTCCTTTTCCCGCGATGAAGCGCATTTAATACCGCTGATTTCCGGGGCGTTGCGGTTAAATCCACATATGAAGCTGATGGCTTCGCCGTGGAGTCCGCCGGCGTTTATGAAAACTAATAACGATATGAACGGTGGCGGCAAGCTGCGGCGCGAATGCTACGCCGACTGGGCCGATATCATTATCAACTACCTGCTGGAATACCGCCGCCACGGCATTAATGTGCAGGCGCTCTCCGTGCAGAATGAGCCGGTGGCGGTAAAAACCTGGGACTCCTGTCTGTATAGCGTGGAAGAGGAGACAGCCTTTGCCGTGCAGTATCTGCGTCCGCGCCTCGCCCGGCAGGGTATGGATGAGATGGAGATCTATATCTGGGATCACGATAAAGATGGCCTGGTGGACTGGGCTGAACTCGCCTTTGCTGACGAAGCTAATTATAAGGGAATTAACGGGCTGGCATTCCACTGGTATACCGGCGACCATTTTTCGCAAATACAGTATCTGGCCCAGTGCCTGCCGGATAAAAAACTCCTGTTTTCCGAAGGCTGTGTGCCAATGGAGAGCGATGCCGGTAGCCAGATTCGCCACTGGCATACCTATCTCCATGACATGATTGGTAATTTCAAATCGGGTTGTAGCGGGTTTATCGACTGGAATCTGCTGTTGAACAGTGAGGGGGGGCCGAATCATCAGGGTAATCTGTGTGAAGCGCCCATTCAATACGATGCGCAAAACGACGTGCTGCGGCGTAACCACTCCTGGTATGGTATTGGCCACTTCTGCCGCTATGTGCGTCCGGGGGCGAGGGTCATGCTTTCTTCAAGTTACGATAATCTTCTGGAAGAGGTGGGATTTGTGAATCCCGACGGCGAGCGTGTGCTGGTGGTGTATAACCGCGATGTCCAGGAAAGGCGTTGTCGGGTGCTGGATGGCGATAAAGAGATCGCGTTAACGCTGCCGCCGTCAGGCGCCAGTACGTTGCTATGGCGGCAGGAGTCGATCTGAATGATGAAGCTGGGATTTAATGAAGCGACCTGTATGCGAAACTCCACGCTGGCACAGGATGTTGTGTTGGCGGAACGTTTTGGCTATGACTACATCGAAATCCGTCTGGATATGTTGCAGGAGTGGTTACAGAAACATACGTTAAGCGAGCTGGCAGACATTTTTGCCGTCGGCCACCTTAAGCCCTGGGGCTACAATTCGCTGGAAGACATTACGTTTTGTGATAGCGAAAGCTGGGCGGAGAAACGGCGGCAGTTGGCTTTCGCCTGCCATGCTGGCTCAGTGGTGGGGGGGGATTGTCTGGTTGTGGTGCCCACCATTCGTCAGGGGGGAAATTTTCCGCCAGGGGAAACGGTGAAAGATTCAGTGAAGCGTCTGCGCGAGATGGCGGCAGTGGCGGAAGAAAGCCAGATGCGGCTGGCCTTTGAGCCGATCGGTTCCGCAGGATGCTGTGTGCGCAGTCTTGCCATGGCGATGGAGATCGTAGATGCGGTCGATCGCAGTAACGTCGGGCTGGTCGTCGATGCCTTTAATCTTTACCTGCACGATCAATGGCGGGATCTGACCACGCTTCGCCAGATCCCTGTGGAAAAGATCTTCGTTTACCATATTGATGACGCCGATAATCTGCCGCTGGCAACGCTGGAGCATTGCCATCGTCTGTTTCCTGGCAACGGCGTGATCCCACTGCATGAGATCACGCATGAGCTAGTGCAGAAGGGCTATGAGGGGATCTGTTCGCTGGAACTGTTTAACCCTGGCTACTGGCAGATGGCGGCCAGCGAAGTCTTTGCGATAGGGGCGGAAAAGACTCGCCCCTTCTTAACAGCTTAATGTTGCCGCAGCAGGAGATGGACAACCGCCGCGCCCAGCAGCGCGCAGGCCGCGGCCAGAAGAAAGACCTGCTGATAGCCGATAAACGGCGTCAGCAGGCCCGCTATTGGTCCGGTAAATCCGTAGGCCAGATCCTGAAACGCTGACCAGACGCCGAGGGCCGTACCACGAATCTCCGGTGGCACTCTGCGCACAACCTCTACGCCCAGCGATGGGAACATCAGCGAACAGCCGCAGCCGGTAATCGCCGCGCCAATCAGCGCAGCGCCTGCTGACGGAGCGGCCCACATTACCGCCAGTCCGGTCCCCTCTACCAGTAGTGAAAAGGTTGCGACCGTGGCGCCGCCGTAACGGTCGGGAAATTTGGCGCAGAAAAAGCGGACAGCGATAAACGCAATGCCAAACAGCGTCATCGCAAAACCGGTGTTATCCCAGTGACGCTCGTTGAACCAGAGGGCGGTAAACGCGCTTAGGGTGGCAAAACCAATGCCCTGGAGCACAAGCCCTGTTCCGGGCCGCCACACCAGGCCGACGACCCGTAGCACTGGCACGCGGGGACGGGCTGTTGGGATATTCCCCGGAATGCCATAGATGACTCCGCTGGCGATGATCGGCAACAGCACGACGAGGAGCGCCGGAAGCGCCAGGCCGGCCCTGGCGTAAAGCGACAGCCCCAGCGGCGCGCCGATAGCCAGCGCACCGTAGGTCGCCATGCCGTTCCAGGAAATAACCTGACCCGCGTGGGTCGAGCCCGCCAGCCACATCCCCCAGGTTAAATTACCGGTCAAAATGAAACTTTCACCGATGCCCAGCAGCACACGACCAACAATCAGTATGGCCCATGCGAGCAGCGGAACCGGGTGAGCGATTAGACTGACCAGCATCAGCAGACCTGATGCGGCGCAGTAGAACTGACCGGTGATAACCGTCCGACGTCCGCCTGACGTGTCGGCTTTTCGACCCGCGGCGCCCCGGGTAAGCAAGGTGGCGATAAACTGGCTGCCTACCGCGATACCGATCAACAGATCGCTCAGATGCAACTGCTGCTGAACGTACAGCGGCAGCATGACTAACGGGATGCCAATAGTCAGATAGTTGAGAAACATCGCGGCGCTGATGCGAAACAGCGTGATCGATGTGGAATGTTGTGTGAGAGCTGGCATGGAATCGTCCTTGAACACGCCCCTTGTCCGATGCAGACACGGGGCGTGATGAGGCAGGCATTAACGTGCCGGGCGGTATTCGCGCCAGTAGTCGATAAGCATGCGGTATTTTTGTTTCACCGTTGCGATGAGCTGTTCATCGTTAAGCTGGCCGCCTAACCACTGGCGTGACGGTTCGCCAAAGATGGTCCGGCCGACGGCGAAACCTTTCACCCAGGGCATATCCGCTGCTGCGGCGAATCCTGACTTCAACTCGCTTTCCGGTGCGTCCAGGCCAAGTATCAATATACCGCGACATTCAGGGTCATAATGCTCAATATGCTGGCTGATTTCTCGCCAACGATCTGGGCTCAACGGCGGCAGTTTCCACCAGTCCGGCAGGATCCCCAGTTGATAAAAACGTTCCACAATCTGGGGATAGTATTGCTCATTTTGGTCTGCCGCATCGCGCGGCAAGATGACTTCCAGCAGCAGATCGTGACCAGACTGGCAGCAGGCGCGGTAAACCTCGTCAATGAGCGCCTCTTGTTCAAGACGTACCGACTCTGCATCAAGTGGATGATAGAAGACCAGACATTTCACGACGTGCTCTTGTGGCCAGCTGACAAGCTGAGAGCCAATATCGCCATGTTCCAGCTTCAGCGGATACGAACCGGGCATCTCAACCGGTCGGCCAATCCACCATCCCTGGCCGGTCACGTCGTTAAGCGCCTGCTGACCAAAGGTGGTATCGGCAAGGATGCCGCTATTATTCTGTAAACCGGCCTCAAGCGCCGCCTGACGCGCCCCTTCCAGCAGTAGCATCTTCAGAGGGGGGATCGCGGATTCACTGGCGCCGACTTCATTTGCGATATCCACCAGTTGCTTGCGATGGTCGAAGGCGAATACGCACAGCTCCGGCCAGTGCTGTTTACGGGTTGTGACCCGATGAAGGTGATTCAGCCGCGGGTCTTTGTCTGGCCGGGTGATGGATTGTTCACGCGCGAGGTAGTCGTCCAGCTCTTTTTTGGTTGGCATGGCGGGGGCACAACCGTGGCGCGATACTACTAACGCGCCGCAGGCGTTTGCATAACGGCAGGCTTGCTCCCAGCTTTCATCGTTCAGGTATCCCCGCAGCAGTCCTGACATAAAGGCATCGCCCGCGCCCAGAACGTTCAGAACGTCTACGCGAACGCCGCTATGTATCTTCACCTGCGACCAGTCATCGGCGATGTTGCCTTCAAAGACTGAGCAGCCCAGCGCGCCGCGTTTGCACACCAGTACGGCCTGGGTCAACTGACGGACGCGCCGCAGGGCGGTCAGCGTGTCGGTACTGCCGCCAGCGATATGGAATTCTTCTTCGGTCCCAACGATCAGATCGAAATGGCGCAATACCTGCTGGAGCTGTTCGGTAACCTGTGATGAGGCGATGAAACGTGTTTCACCGTCTCCTAGCGACGTCAGGCCCCACAGTACGGGGCGGTAGTCGATATCCAGTGCCCGCCGCAGCCCGTGTTTTTGCGCATACTCCAGCGCTTTAAGAACGGCGGCGCGCGTATTGGGGTGAGAAAGATGGGTACCGGTGACGGCTAATGCGCGTGAAGAAGCGATGTAATCTTCGCGGATATCCTCGGGTGTTAGCGCCATGTCCGCGCAGTTATCGCGGTAGAAGATCAGAGGAAAGGTGTCCTGATCTTTAATGCCGAGGATCACCAGCGCGGTCAGACGATCGCGATCCGACAGCAGGCACTGCGTATCCACACCAACGCGGTTTAATTCTTCACGAACGAAACGTCCCATATGCTCATCGCCGACGCGGGCCAGCATAGCGGAACGTAATCCCTGAATGGCCGTGCCGTAGGCAACATTGCCTGACGATCCCCCTAAATATTTAGCGAAAGTCGTCATATCCTCCAGCCGCGACCCGATTTGTTGACCATACAAATCAACGGCGACTCGTCCCAGACAGATAACGTCCAGCGGCTTTTGCTCACTACTGACTGCTTTATTCATTGACATATCCCCTAACAGAAGACGGTGTTATTTTTGCCCATACTAAGGTTTGGTGATTTCATTTTCAATAAAAATGGAAATAATGTTTTCATTTATTGTTTGAACAAGATCACAGAAATGGCATTTCCGGGCAACGGGCATGATCGTTTTTTGTTGTGTTTTTTGTTTTAATTGATTGATTATAAATGTGTTATTTATTTTAAGAGCGCATGGAAGATAAATTTCATTTTCATGAAAAACACGCCTGAATGGCGAAATTTTTTAACCGTTTTTTGATCTCCTTCCCATAAATGAAATATAAATTCCATATAATTGTGAGAACGGAAATTTTGATCCTATGATAAGTCTCTGTGTTTTTGGGGCTGAAGCGATGCATAAGCAGGCAACGACAGCCGAACGGTTGATAAAAGCAGGTGGGGTACATGAAAACAATCAGGTTGACCATGGCGCAGGCTTTGGTGCGCTTTCTTGATAATCAGTACATCGACGTAGACGGCAGCGAAATCAAATTTGTAAAAGGGATTTTCGCCATTTTTGGCCACGGGAACGTCGTCGGATTGGGGCAAGCGCTGGAAGAGGACTGTGGCCAACTTAGCGTTCATCAAGGGCGTAACGAACAGGGAATGGCGCATATCGCGACGGGATTTGCCCGCCAGATGCGTCGCCATCAGATTTATGCCTGCACCTCCTCAGTGGGGCCAGGGGCCGCCAATATGATCACCGCAGCGGCGACCGCGACGGCTAACCGTATTCCACTGCTTTTGCTGCCGGGCGATGTGTACGCATCTCGTCAACCCGACCCGGTTTTGCAACAGGTTGAACAAGAACACGATCTGACGCTGAGCACCAATGACGCTTTCCGTGCAGTTAGCCGCTACTGGGATCGCATTACGCGTCCGGAACAGCTAATGAGCGCCTGTATCAGCGCGATGCGGGTGTTAACCGATCCGGCGGATACGGGGGCCGTGACGCTTTGCCTGCCACAGGATGTGCAGGGTGAAGCCTGGGATTATCCGGATTATTTTTTCGCTCGCCGGGTCTATCGTCTTGAGCGTCACGCGCCGACGGAGCCGATGCTGAACGAGGCGGTTGCGCTGATTCGCCGCCACCAGCGGCCGCTGATCGTTTGCGGTGGGGGAGTGAAGTATTCGCAGGCTGAAGAGGCGCTGCTGAGATTTGCCGAACGCTGTCATCTGCCGATTGCTGAAACCCAGGCTGGCAAGGGAGCGCTCAGTTCTGCACACCCGTTGAACGTCGGCGGGATTGGCGAAACCGGTTCACTGGCGGCGAATCTGCTGGCGCAGGAAGCCGATCTGATTATCGGTGTGGGGACGCGCTATACCGATTTCACCACCTCCTCAAAGTGGATCTTCCAGAATCCCGACGTGCGCTACTTAAATATCAACGTTAGCCGCTTTGATGTCTTCAAGCTGGATGGCGTACAGATGCAGGGTGACGCTCGCGTCGCCCTGACGCAGCTTAGCGAACGGCTGGCCCAGGAGCATTATGCTTCGCAATGGGGTGAGACTATTCACCGCGTCCGCTCGCAATATATGGCGGAAGTTGAGCGCGTCTATGCTGTGGAATATAGCGGAGAGGGCTTCAAACCTGAAATTGAGGATCATATGGATACTCAAAAGGTGTTTGAAGAGTTTAATGAGATTACGCGATCGTGGCTGACCCAGACGCGCGTGTTGGGCGTGCTTAACCGGATGTTGCCGGAAAACGCGCTGGTGGTGGCGGCGGCGGGCAGCCTGCCGGGCGACCTCCAGCGTGTCTGGCAAAGCCGCGGCGAGAATGATTACCACGTCGAGTACGGCTACTCCTGTATGGGCTACGAAGTCAATGCCGCATTGGGGGCCAAGCTGGCGCAGCCGGAACGCGAGGTGTACAGCTTCGTGGGCGACGGTTCGTTCATGATGCTGCACTCTGAGTTGGTCACTTCCGTCCAGATGGGGAAAAAGATTACCGTCATTTTGCTCGATAACATGACCAACGGCTGTATCAATAATCTGCAAATGGAACACGGTATGGACAGTTACTTCACCGAGTTTCGTTTCCATCAGCAGGAGAGCGGTCGTCAGGAAGGCGGGTTTATCCCGGTCGATTTCGCTCGCATCGCTGAAGGATATGGCTGTAAAAGCTATCGCGTCACCACCATTGAACAACTGCATGAAGCGTTGGAAGATGCTCGTAAACAGACCGTGAGTACGCTGATAGACATAAAAGTGCTTCCCAAAACGATGGTGCATAAGTACCTGAGCTGGTGGCGCGTTGGTGGGGCGCAGGTATCCCGTAGCGAACGTATCCAGGCGATAGCGCGTATGCTTGAGGAACATATCGGACAGGCCCGGCAGTACTGATTAATTTGCCGTCGTTCAGGTTGCAGATGTGTGGTTATTGTTCTGCAACCTGAACGATACAGCCTCAACGCATTGTTTGCTTTTCAGAACGGCAAAATAAAACGATCCGTTTTTCGCAGAACTACGGATGCTTTTCTTTTGCGGTTTTAAATTTACTATTCATGAGATTAAGAGGTACGAATGAAAAAGCTTCGATGTGGTGTTATTGGCCTCGGTCGGGTAGGTAAAATGCATGTTGAGAATATGTATTTACTGCCTCAATTAGATATTATCTGCGCCGCCGATTATTTTATTGAGGAGATGAGCGATTGGCTTTATTCGGTAAATATAACTTCAGGGTATAAAAATTATCAGGAACTTTTACAGCGTGATGATATAGAGGCAGTTTTTATTTTCACCTCAACGGATATGCACGAAGAGATCGTCACGGCGGCAGCGCAGGCGGGGAAGCACATTTTTTGTGAAAAACCGCTCAGCATGAATGAAGATGAGCAGGCCTCAATGGCGGTGCTGAGAAAAGTGAAAGAGAAGGGGGTGACGCTGCAGGTTGCCTTTAACCGCCGTTTTGATCCTCAGTTTCACGAGGTCTTTGAGCTGGTGCGCAGCGGCAAGATTGGTCGGCCCCAGATGATAAAAATCACCTCCCGCGATCCGGACCTGCTACCCCATGATCTGATCAAACGTATTGGCGGTCTGATTTTTGACTTCACCATGCATGACTTTGATATGGCTCGTTTTATGATGCAGGATGAAGTCAGCGAAGTCTATGTTAAGGGCAATACGCTGATTGATCCCAGCCTGAAAAATATTGATGATGTTGATACGCTTGCGGTGATGCTGACTTTCAGAAACGGCGGCTACGCGCTCATTGATAACAGCCGTCGGGCGGTATATGGCTATGACCAACGGGTGGAGGTTTTTGGCTCAGAAGGGATGGCGTATGCGGATAACGTTAGTGAATCGACGGTGAAAGTTTTCAACAGCCAGCACTGCATAATGAAAAATCCCCTTCCTGATTTCACGGTCCGTTATCGCGAAGCTTACCGAACGGAAATATTACACTTTATTGATTCAGTCCTGCATCATACGCCGGTTGTCTGTACCGGCGAAGACGCATTATTGGCCCAGCGTATCGCTATTGCCGCGCAGCAATCATTAAAAAGCGGGCTGCCGGTGAAAATAACAAGCGATATTTATCTTTAACTGCATCTGTTAATAATGAATAAACTCTCGCACTGAAAAGTGTGAGAGCTTTTCTATACCGAGGGTAATAAAATGAAAGAAATGCAGGCAACGCTGCCCCAGACATTTTATATAAAACCAGGTAAGTTTATCTGGAGCTACCTGGGAACATTTTTATTTATGTTGGGCGGCTGTATTGAGAACAGCTGGTTATCTGCCTGGTTAAATACGCAGGGATTTGATCAAGCGCATATCGGGCAGATTTTTGCCGGATATGGGATTGTGGTCGCGATTACCTCCTGGCTATCCGGCGTCTGTGTGGACGTTTTTGGTCCTAAAAAGGTGATGGTTACCGGTTTTATCGTCTATCTTCTGGCTTCCGTCGCGTTTCTGAACTTTGCGCTACCCAGCCATGATTTTGGTGCCATTCTCGTGACCTATATGCTGCGTGGCGTGGGGTATCCGCTGGTCTGTTACTCCTTCCTGGTACGCCTGACCATCCAGTTGGATAATCACCAGCAAGGGATCGGCACCTCGCTATTTTGGGTGGTCTATAACCTTGGTTTTACCATCATTGGGCCGGTGGTGGCGGCGTCGTTAATTCCTGCGTTGGGGCATATCAACGTGATGTGGGCCGGGATGGGCGTTGCGCTGCTGGGGGTTCTCTTCATGCTGGTGCTGGAACGCAATGAATTCATTCTGAAACCGCGAACGACGCCGGTCTTCAAAGAGTTATCTGCGGGTATCTCCATTATGTATGAACGGCCACGGATCGGTCTGGCGGTGATTGTCAAAACTATTAACGGTCTTGGCACCTATGGTTTTGTTGTCGTATTACCTCTGTTTCTGCTGGATAAGCACTTTACGCTTGAGGAATGGGCGAGTATTTGGGGGATTACCTTTATCTCTAACCAGGTCTTCAACATTATCTTTGGCTGGATGGGCGATAAAATTGGTTTTCGCCGAACCATCCAGATTTTTGGCAGCATCCTGACCGGTGTCGCTACGCTGATTGTTTACTGGGTGCCGATGATATGGGGGCATAACTATGTCGCCTTTATGCTGGCGATGTGTTTGTGGGGAGCCGGGCTGGCTGGCTTTGTGCCAATGACGCCGCTGGTGCCGATGATGGCGCCGGATAAGAAGGGGGCGGCGAACTCGGCCGTGAACTTTGGCTCCGGCCTGGGAAATTTTGTTGGGCCAGCGCTGGTCTCTGTTCTGGCAGGGTTCGGCACCGGCGTGGTGATGTATACTATGGCGGGGCTCTATTTATTCAGCGGCATCCTGGTGCAGTTTCTTAAAGTGCCTGGCGAAAAATAGCTTCAAATATTCTTCAAAAATCCCTTATAGCCTGTGATGTTCATCACTAAATTAAACCGGTTTTTATCAAGATTGATAAAGCCGGTTTTTTCACCCTACGTTAAATTGTACTAACGGATTACGGTTATTTACCCACTCATATACGTTCAGGGAGAAAATAATGAATATCGAAAAAACACGGTTTTGTATTAACCGGAAAATTGCACCGGGTCTAAGCATAGAAGCATTCTTTCGACTGGTTAAACGTCTTGAGTTTAATAAAGTGGAATTGCGTAATGATATGCCAAGCGGCAGCGTTACTGATGACTTGAATTATAATCAGGTGCGTAACCTGGCAGAAAAGTATGGACTTGAAATTGTCACAATTAATGCGGTCTATCCCTTCAACCAACTGACCGAGGAGGTCGTAAAAAAAACGGAAGGATTATTACGAGACGCGCAGGGAGTCGGCGCGCGGGCATTAGTTCTTTGTCCGCTGAATGACGGAACGATTGTGCCGCCGGAGGTTACGGTTGAGGCAATAAAACGACTGAGCGATCTCTTTGCCCGGTATGATATTCAGGGGCTGGTTGAACCTTTGGGATTCCGCGTAAGTTCGCTGCGTTCTGCCGTCTGGGCTCAGCAACTGATCCGGGAAGCAGGTTCCCCCTTTAAGGTTTTGCTGGATACCTTCCATCATCATCTGTACGAAGAGGCCGAAAAGGAGTTTGCGTCGCGCATTGATATTTCTGCTATCGGGTTGGTGCATTTGTCCGGTGTGGAAGACACCCGACCAACGGAAGCATTGGCTGATGAGCAGCGTATTATGCTGAGTGAAAAGGATGTAATGCAGAATTACCAGCAGGTGCAGCGTCTGGAAAATATGGGATATCGCGGTATTTACGCTTTTGAACCTTTTTCTTCCCAGTTGGCTTCCTGGAGTGAGGCGGAAATAGAGGAACAAATTAATCGCAGCGTGTCATTGCTGTTGCAATGATACAGCTAATTTCCAGGTGACCGTTTTCAGTTTCCGCAGCGTGGTATTTACAATGAAAATTGCTTTTGATGTCGATGTTATTAAACATTTACCCATTACCCAAATGGTACGGCAGGTTTCCGAGTGGGGGTATAAATATATTGAGCAGTCGCCGCACCCGCGTATTAATCCGTTTTATAAACACCCTAAAGCTGGTCGCGATACCATGCAGGAGTATAAACGCGCCTTGCAGAACTACGGTGTGGAAATCTCGTCATTTATTGTGGTTTATCGTTGGTCCGGCCCCGATGAAGAGCGTCGGCGCGCCGCGGTAACCAACTGGAAGCGGATGATTGAGATTGCCGTTGATATGGGCGTACAGGTGATTAATACCGAGCTTTCCGGGACGCCGGATGAGCCGGAGATTTGTGAAGAGATGTGGTATCGCTCCATGGAGGAACTGCTGCCGATCGTGGAACGAGAGGGAATTCGAATCGAAATTCAGTCTCACCCTTGGGATTTCTGCGAACTGAACGATGAGACGGTCGACATGGTGCAGTCTTTGCGTAGTGATAACGTGACCTATCTGTACAGCGCACCGCATGGCTTCTTTTACGATAAAGGGCAGGGCGACGTCGCAAGGATGCTGAACTATGCCGGGGCTGATCTTTCGCATGTTCTGCTGGCCGATACGCACAACCACACGCTCCCCTGCCGCTACATCATGAACCCGCCTGGCGTGAATGCGACGATTCATCAGCACATCGGGCTGGGAGAAGGTGAGGTCGATTTTGACGCGCTATTCCAGGCGCTGCGTGAAATGGATTTTGCAAACCGCACGTTTAAGGTGGGCGGTGAGGCAATTATCACCACGTCGCTGTTTGGTTATCCTGAAAAAATGAGTGTTCAGGCGGTGGAAACGCGCGAGCGGATCGAGCGGGAGCTACTCGGACGTTAAAAACGGGTGGATTTGCCTGTACCGCGCCACAGGCTGGCGCGGTTATTTGCGGCAATTACCCTTCGTTTTCCGCCAGCTCGCGCAGATACTGGAAAATCTGACGCGCTGATTTCGGCGGTTTGTTGCCTTCTTTCTCTTTCTTCGCATTGCGGATCAATGAACGAAGCTGTTGACGATCGGCGTGCGGCCACAGGGTCAGTACTTCGGCTACCGCGTCATCGCCTTCGACGATCAGACGATCGCGCAGATGCTCAAGCTTGTGAAACAGCACCACCTGCTGATTATGGCGGTTCTTCAGCTTGTCCAGCGCCTGGCGAATAGGTTCAACGTCGCGTTGGCGCAGCATTTTTCCGATAAGCTGCAACTGGCGGCGGCGTCCTTCCATTTTGATTCGCTGGGCCAGTTCAATGGCGTCGCGCAGATCGGCGTCCAGCGGGATCTTATCCAGCGCGTTTTTCCCCAGATCCACCAGTTCCGCGCCCAGGCGTTTTAATTCCTCGGCATCGCGTTTAATTTCACTTTTACTGACCCAGATAATTTCATCGTCTTCGTCTTCGATGTCATCACCGGGAACGTCGTCGAGCCAGTCTTCGGGCTGCTTTGTCATGTCAGGCTCCTTAAAAAAAGAGGCTAATGTTACCAGTTAAGATGCGCACTGAAAAACGGTTCTCTGTTAGACTTCAGAGAAACTCTCTCTACATTATGGCATTTGCAATGAAAGTAATCTCACAAGTTGAAGCGCAGCGTAAGATTCTGGAAGAAGCAGTTTCGACAGCGCTGGAGTTAGCCTCAGGCAAATCGGATGGGGCGGAAGTCGCCGTCAGCAAGACCACCGGCATTAGCGTCAGCACCCGTTATGGTGAAGTAGAGAATGTCGAATTTAATAGCGACGGCGCGCTGGGCATTACGGTGTATCACCAGAACCGCAAAGGCAGCGCCTCTTCGACGGATTTAAGCCCGCAGGCGATTGCCCGTACCGTGCAGGCCGCGCTGGATATCGCGCGTTACACGTCGCCGGACCCGTGCGCAGGCGTGGCGGACAAAGAACTGCTGGCGTTTGACGCGCCGGATCTGGACTTGTTCCACCCGGCAGAGGTTACGCCAGACGAAGCCATTGAACTGGCCGCGCGTGCGGAACAGGCTTCTCTAAAGGCGGATAAACGCATCACCAATACCGAAGGCGGGAGCTTTAACAGCCATTACGGCATTAAAGTGTTCGGCAACAGCCACGGCATGTTGCAGGGATATTGCTCCACGCGCCATTCGCTCTCAAGCTGCGTCATCGCCGAAGAGAACGGCGATATGGAGCGTGATTACGCTTACACCATCGGTCGGGCAATGGCGGATCTGCAAGCGCCGGAATGGGTCGGGGCCGAGTGCGCGCGCCGTACCTTATCCCGCCTGTCGCCGCGCAAGCTCTCCACCATGAAAGCGCCGGTCATTTTCGCCAATGAAGTGGCGACAGGGCTATTTGGTCATCTGGTCGGGGCGATTGCCGGCGGCGCGGTATACCGTAAATCCACTTTTCTGCTCGACTCGCTGGGCAAGCAAATTCTGCCGGAATGGTTAACCATCGAAGAACACCCGCATCTGCTAAAAGGGCTGGCGTCTTCACCGTTCGACAGCGAAGGCGTGCGTATGGAGCGCCGGGACATTGTGAAGGATGGCGTACTGACGCAATGGTTGCTGACCAACTATTCCGCCCGCAAACTGGGGCTGAAAAGTACCGGTCATGCCGGCGGCATTCATAACTGGCGTATCGCCGGGCAGGGGCTGAACTTTGAGCAGTTGCTAAAAGAGATGGGCACCGGCCTGGTGGTGACGGAACTGATGGGCCAGGGCGTCAGCGGTATTACCGGCGACTACTCCCGCGGCGCTGCGGGATTCTGGGTTGAAAATGGTGAAATCCAGTACCCGGTAAGTGAAATTACCATTGCCGGTAATTTAAAAGAGATGTGGCGTAATATTGTCACCGTGGGTGATGATATTGAAACGCGCAGTAATATACAGTGCGGTTCGGTATTGTTACCGGAGATGAAAATCGCCGGACAATAATACCCGTCATACTTCAGGCTGCAGGCGCATTGGCTGCCTGCAACTCGAATTATTCAGGGTATTACACTTATCGTTAATAATAAAAAAGGAAGTGAGCAATGCGTAAAAGCCTGTTAGCTATTCTTGCTGTGTCATCGCTGGTATTCGGTTCGGCTGTTTTTGCTGCCGATCTTGAAGATAATATGGATATTCTCAATGATAACCTGAAAGTTGTTGAGAAAACGGATAGTGCCCCTGAGCTGAAAGCGGCATTAACCAAAATGCGCGCGGCCGCGCTGGATGCTCAAAAAGCCACGCCGCCAAAGCTGGAAGATAAAGCGCCGGATAGCCCGGAAATGAAGGATTTTCGTCACGGTTTTGACATTCTGGTCGGCCAAATTGATGGCGCGCTGAAGCTGGCGAACGAAGGTAACGTTAAAGAAGCGAAAGCGGCGGCGGAAGCGCTAAAAACCACCCGCAATACGTATCATAAAAAGTATCGTTAATCTTTGTGGGATGGCGGCTTCGCTTTATCCGCAGGTCGCCATCCGGCAAACTGTAATACCCATCACACTTTCTCACTTTATACGACAACGTCATTGTTTCGCCATTTCCTCTTTATGCCGCGATAGATCTCACACTTTCCCGGCGATAATTCATTAATGCCGCCTTTTCTGTGGCGCAGATCACCTATCCCACTCGCGTTTCCACTTCGAGGTGGAAAATAACTCGCTACAAACTTTTAACCCTTGCCGCTAGTTTTATCTCATTGCCATTAACGGGGTGAGACGCGTGGATAACGGAGCAGTAAAACACGATGCCGGTGAGCGAATTAACGAACTGGCTGAACAGGTGTTAACGCAGGTGGATGGCCTGCTGGGGCGGCATCACATTGTCCCCAATGCGGTACAGACGCAAATGCTGACCTCGCACGTTCGCGCGATGGCGCACCGGTCAATTACCGGCGAGCCTTTACCGGAAGTCGATGCCAGCTTGTTTGATGAAATCTCAGCCGAATCAATGGCGCTCGCCCGCGAGATCGTGGCGGCGTTTGGCAACCTTCCTGACGAAGAAGCCTGGCTATTATCGGTACATTTTGAAGTCGCGAAAGACAACCTCTAAGGAGCAAAAAATGGAACAGATTACCGTCGTGATTGGCGATCGCCTGGGTAAAGGCCAGAAAGTGGCGGCAGGCGTGGAAAAAGCGGGCGGTCGCGCGGTCGTCGTACCGGGCGTCGCGGCAGACATGAAGCTGGGCGATGTGATGAAAGCGGAAAACGCCACCTTCGGCATTTCATTTTGCGGCAGCGGCGGCGCGGGCGCTATCACCGCGCAAAACAAGCATGGCTACAAAGCCAAATATGGAATGCGGTCAGTGGATGAAGGCGTCACCGCTATCAATGAAGGCTGCAACGTGTTGGGTTTCGGCTTTATGGATAAAGAAGAGCTCGGCGAGCGCCTGGTGCAGGCGTGGCAAAAGAAATACGGCGCCTGATGATGAAAGAGCAATTCACCACCACGGTGAGAGTAAAAGGCAAGGGCGACGCCAAAGCACGCGCCTTTGCCGATGCGCTGAACCATGTTCAGTCGGCGGTGATGAGAGAGTCGCCGTATATCTTACTGCGTATTGAGCCACAGGATGTGCGGATTGTTCAGGCGCATGAGTCGGTGCGTAAAGAGGCCTTTCTGTTTTTCTTTTTGCGCCGGGAACGACGCACTTACAGCGTGGAGCTGGATGTGACCGTCAACGTGACCGCCATCAATCTCGACAGGGTGGATTTCGTCGCGAAACGCTGATTTTTATTAAAAAGGCATAGTTATGTTCCTGATAATACTAATTAAATCGCTCATTATCGGTGCGCTGGTCGGCGTAGGGGTGGGCGCTGGGGCTGCACGCATGTTTCACGCGCCAACCACGCAGGGGATGGGCGCGTTCCGTACGTTGGGCGAACTCAACTCTTGTGAAGGCGATCCGGCATCTCACTTCTCCTTTGGGCTGGGTTTCTTCTTTAACGCCTGGGCCTCGTCTGTGGCGGCCGGATCGTTCACCCAGGATGTCGATCACCGCATCATCCCTAACTGGGGCGCGGCGGCGCTAATGATCAAAAACCGTAACGTCGGCGAGACGCTGCACGACCCGAAAAAAATGGCGATCGCCTGCGCCGTCATCGGCATGATCGTCGTGACGTTCCTTAACCTGACCGCCTCATCCGTGCCAGAAGCGCTACAGGTGACGGCGGTTAAGGTGCTGGTACCGGCGGCAAACCTGCTGGTCAACATCGTCATGCCTGTGATCTTCTGGTTAGCGGCGATCGACGCTGGTAAAAAATCGGGCTTCTGGGCCACCGTTTTCGGCGGCGCGGCGCAGCTCATCATGGGGAACGCCGTACCGGGGCTGGTGCTGGGTATTTTGATCGGTAAAGGCGTAGAAGAGAGCGGCTGGAACCATGTCACCAAAGTGATGATGGTCGCCATCGTTTTGCTGTTTGTGTTGAGCGGCTTCTTCCGCGGCTTCGACATGAAAATGATCGAGTCTTTCAACATGACGGTACCGAACTGGCTTGAACTGATCCACAACTCGCTCAGCGGCAAATAACGGAGGCCACAATGGAAGAGAATAAAGGTTTTTGGTATGCCGACTGGTCGTTCCCGATCTTTGTTGGCCTGCTCTCCTCCGGCGTTTTCGCCGGGACGCATATGTACTATCTGTACGGTATCGGCGCATTTAACGAAGTCGCTTTTGTGGCGATGTTGAAAGCGGGGATGGATACCGGCGTCTACGGCGCGGTCGCCGCTTTCGGCGCCAGCTTTTTATTTGCCCGCATTATCGAAGGTTCGCTGGTCGGGATTCTGGATATCGGCGGGGCAATTCAGACTGGCGTGGGCTTAGGGGTTCCGGCGTTACTGCTGGGGGCTGGCTTTGTCTTCCCGGTGGCGAACTTTATCGCTTCGCTGATAACCGGTCTGGTGATTGGCCTGGCGATTGGCTACATCATTATTCTGGCGCGTAAGTTCACCATCAATCAGAGCGACTCCACGTACGGAGCGGACGTCATGATGGGGGCCGGTAACACTTCAGGTCGTTTTCTGGGGCCGTTGATTATCCTCAGCGCCATGACGGCATCGATTCCCATTGGTCTGGGCTCTCTGGTGGGCGCGCTGCTGTTTTATATCTGGCAGAAGCCGATTACCGGCGGCGCGATTTTAGGCGCGATGATCCTCGGTTCCATCTTCCCGATTGCGATTAGCTAACTGTTGATTTGTAGGCCGGATAAGGCGGTTGCGCCGCCATCCGGCAAAGGAGAGAACGATGTTTGATTTACTCCTGCGCCATGCGCGTCTGGTCGATGACACGCTGACTAATATTGCCCTGCAAGATGGCAAAATCGCGGCGTTGGGTGACGTTGATGGTCCGGCGCTGAAAACCATTGACCTGCGCGGCGAGTGTTACGTTAGTGCGGGTTGGATTGATTCTCATGTTCACTGCTACCCGACATCACCGATTTATCACGACGAACCGGACAGCGTGGGTATTGCCACTGGCGTTACCACAGTGGTGGATGCCGGTAGCACTGGCGCAGACGACATTGATGATTTCTATGCTCTGACGCGTCAGGCGACCACCGACGTTTATGCGCTGCTGAATGTTTCACGCGTTGGGCTTATTGCCCAAAACGAGCTGGCTAACATGGCCAATATTGACGCCGATGCGGTCCGGCAGGCGGTAAAACGCCATCCGGATTTTATCGTCGGCCTCAAGGCGCGGATGAGCAGCAGCGTGGTAGGCGTTAACGGCATCACGCCGCTGGAACACGCTAAAGCCATGCAGCAAGAAAACGGCAACCTACCGCTGATGGTGCATATTGGCAATAACCCGCCGGATCTGGACGAAATCGCGGAGCGTCTGACGGCGGGCGATATCATTACCCACTGTTACAACGGTAAGCCGAACCGTATTCTGACGCCGGAAGGCGAGCTGCGCGCCTCGGTGACACGAGCGCTGGCGCGCGGCGTGCGTCTGGACGTTGGACATGGTACCGCCAGCCTGAGCTTTGCAGTGGCGAAACGCGCTATTAGCCTGGGGATTTTACCGCATACCATCAGTTCCGATATCTACTGCCGTAACCGCATCAATGGCCCGGTGCATTCGCTGGCTAATGTGATGTCGAAATTCCTCGCCATCGGCATGTCGCTGCCGCAGGTCATTGCGTGCGTGACGGCCAATGCCGCCGATAGCCTGAATCTGAAAACCAAAGGTCGTCTTCAGCCTGGTCTGGATGCCGACCTGACCCTCTTTACGCTTAAACGCCAGCCCACCGTGTTGGTAGACGCGGAACACGACAGCTTACAGGCTGAAGAATTGCTGACGCCGCTTGCCGCGATACGCGCAGGCAAGGGCTATATGACCGAAAAAGGGAGCGCGGAACATGCCTTCGATTTTTGAGAAGTATCAATTAAAACAGGTGATTAACGCCTCCGGACGTATGACGGCGCTCGGTGTCTCTACGCCGCGCCCGGAAGTGATAGACGCGGCGATGGCCGGAATGAATCAGTATTTCGAGATGAAAGATCTGGTGAATAAAACCGGTGAGTACATTGCGAAATTGTTGGAAGTGGAAGGGGCGACGGTAGTCTCCTGCGCCAGTGCGGGCCTTGCCCAGTCGGTTGCCGCGGTACTGGTTCAGGACAGCGACTGGCTGCTGGAAAACCTGCACGTTACACCGATTGAAAATAACGAAATCGTCCTGCCAAAGGGCCACAACGTCAACTTTGGCGCGCCGGTGGGAACGATGGTGGCGCTGGGCGGCGGCAAACTGGTGGAAGCCGGTTACGCCAACGAATGTTCCGCCGCGCAGTTGGCGGCGGCCATTACGCCGCGCACGGCGGCTATTCTCTATATCAAATCTCACCACTGCGTGCAGAAAAGTATGCTCAGCGTGGAGCAGGCTGCGGTGGTGGCGCGCACGCATAATCTCCCGCTGATTGTGGACGCGGCGGCGGAAGAAGATTTGCAGTGCTACTACCGCGTGGGCGCAGATCTCGTTATCTATAGCGGCGCGAAAGCGATTGAAGGGCCGACCAGCGGGCTGGTGATTGGTAAAACGCAGTATGTTGAGTGGGTAAAACGTCAGTCAGCGGGCATAGGCCGGGCGATGAAGGTCGGCAAAGAGGGAATTGTTGGCCTGACCTGTGCCATTGAATTGTACCTGCGGGCGCAAAAAGAGAGCGGCGCGGAGATGGTAGAAAAAATGGCGCCCTTTATCGACACGTTGAACACGTTTAACGGCGTCAGCGCCCGTGTGGTGTGGGACAGCGCCGGACGCGATATCGCGCGCACGGAAATTAAGTTTGATGAAGCCGTTACCGGCATCGCCACAGGCGATCTGGTGGAGGCGCTCAAACAGGGCGACTATGCGATTTACTTTCGCGGATACAAAGCCAACGAAGGGATTATTGAAGCGGATGTCCGCAGCGTCGATCGCGCGCAGTTAGCGATTGTGGCGCGTCGTATTGGCGAGGTGATTAATCAGGAGAAAAAAGCATGAAACTGACCCCTAACTTTTACCGCGATCGCGTTTGCCTGAACGTACTGGCCGGTTCGAAAGATAACGCCCGGGAAATCTACGCGGCGGCGGAAGGTCATGTGCTGGTTGGCGTGCTCTCCAAAGACTATCCGGATGTGGCAAGCGCAGTCGCGGATATGCGTGAATATGCGGCGCTTATCGACAATGCGCTCTCCGTGGGGCTGGGGGCGGGCGATCCTAACCAGTCGGCGATGGTGAGCGAAATCTCGCGTCAGGTACAGCCGCAGCATGTCAACCAGGTGTTTACCGGCGTAGGGACCAGTCGGGCGCTGCTGGGGCAAAATGAGACGGTGGTGAACGGTCTTGTCTCGCCGACCGGCACGCCGGGACTGGTGAAAATTTCCACCGGCCCGCTAAGCAGCCGCGCGCCGGACGGCATCGTACCCATAGAAACGGCGATTGCGCTACTCAAAGACATGGGCGGCAGCTCTGTTAAATACTTTCCGATGGGAGGGCTCACCTGTCGCGACGAGTATAAAGCGGTGGCTGAGGCCTGCGCCCGCCATGATTTCTGGCTGGAACCGACGGGTGGTATCGATCTGGAAAACTTCGCCGAGATTCTGCACATCGCCCTTGATGCAGGTGTAAGCAAAATCATTCCTCACATTTATAGTTCGATTATTGATAAGGTGAGCGGCAACACCCGTGCGGACGATGTGCGTCAGTTACTCGCTATCGTCCGGTCGCGTGTCGGCTAATCATGAGGAGAGAGACGTGCGATTCCCCAACCAACGTTTAGCGCAGCTATTTGCGATGCTGCAAAACGAGACGCTGCCGCAGGACGAGCTGGCGCAGCGGTTGTCGGTCTCCACGCGTACCGTTCGGGCGGATATCGCCGCGCTGAACATGTTGCTGACGGCGCATGGTGCGCAATTTACTCTCAGCCGCGGCAACGGGTATCAGCTCAAAATTGATGATCCGGCACGTTATCAATCCCTGCAAACGCAGCAATCTCCCACGCTGGCGCGCGGTCCGCGCACCAGCCAGGAGCGGATACACTACTTGCTGGCGCGTTTTTTAACCTCCGCCTTCTCGCTGAAGCTGGAGGATTTGGCAGATGAATGGTTTGTCAGCCGTGCGACGCTGCAGAACGACATGGCGGACGTACGCGAGCATTTGCTGCGTTATCATCTGACGCTGGAAACGCGTCCGCGTCATGGCATGAAATTGTTTGGCGGAGAGATGGCGATTCGCGCCTGTCTGACCGACCTTTTATGGACGCTGGCGCAGCAGGAGCCCTCCCATCCGTTAATCGTTAGTACCACGCTGAACACCGAGGTGTCTCAACGGCTGCAGTCTCTTTTGCCGGATATTTTCTCTCATTGTCAAATCCGCCTGACCGATGAGGGCGAGCTGTTTCTGCGTTTGTACTGCGCGGTGGCGGTACGGCGTATTCGCGAGGGGTATCCGTTATCGGAATGCGTGGCGGAGGAGGTCGATGAAAAGGTGCGCCATGCGGCGCATGAGATTACGGAGCTACTACAACAGCTGGCCGACAAGCCGCTGTCGGAGCCGGAAGTAAGCTGGCTGAAGGTGCATATTGCCGCCCGCCAGGTACAGGAAATTGCCCCCAGCGCCATTAATGCCGATGATGAAGAGGCGCTGGTGCGCTATATCCTCAATTTTATTAATACCCAGTACAACTATAACCTGTTGAATGATAAACAGCTCCACGCGGACTTGCTGACCCACATCAAAACGATGATCACCCGCGTGCGCTACCAGATCATGATCCCCAACCCACTACTGGAAAATATTAAGCAGCACTATCCGATGGCGTGGGATATGACGTTGGCGGCGATATCGAGTTGGGGAAAATACACGCCGTATACCATTAGCGAAAACGAAATCGGTTTTCTGGTGCTGCATATTGGCGTTGGGCTGGAACGTAGTTACAACATTGGCTACCAGCGGCAGCCGCAGGTACTGCTGGTGTGCGATGCTGGTAATGCGATGGTGCGGATGATTGAAGCGGTACTGGCGCGGAAATACCCGCAGATTGAGATTGCCCGCACTCTAACACTACGCGACTATGAGGCGCGGGACAGTATTGTGGAGGATTTTGTGATTTCCACGGCGCGGATCGGCGAAAAAGATAAACCGGTTATCATGATCGCCCCCTTTCCTACCGACTATCAATTGGAGCAGATCGGTAAGCTGGTGCTGGTGGACAGAACCCGTCCGTGGATGCTGGATAAATATTTCGATGCCTCGCATTTTCGCATCGTGGAGGGGGAAATAGATCAACAGACGCTGTTTAAAACGCTGTGCGATCAGTTGCACGAGGAAGGCTTTGTTGATGCGGCGTTTCTTGATTCGGTTATTGAACGTGAAGCTATCGTCAGTACGTTATTAGGCGACGGGATTGCCTTGCCGCACGCGCTGGGGCTGCTGGCGAAGAAAACGGTGGTTTATACGGTGCTCGCGCCACAGGGGATTGCCTGGGGTGATGAAACGGCGCACGTTATTTTTTTACTCGCCATCAGCAAAAGTGAATATGAAGAGGCGATGGCCATCTACGATATTTTCGTCACTTTCCTGCGCGAACGCGCCATGACGCGCCTCTGCGCATGTCAGAATTTTACGCAATTTAAAACGGTCGCGATGGAGTGCGTGAGTCGTTTTTGACACTTTCCCGTCACGTCATTGTTAAGAAGATTTATGTACTTGTCGGTATGCCAGCACGGGTTATTTTACCCAATCTTCGTACTGCAAACCCGGTACCCGCTCAAACTCCCTCACGTTATTAGTGACCAGTATCGCCCCGGACGCAATGGCATGGCCGGCGATAGCCGCATCGTTTGATCCAATCGGCGTACCGGCGGCGGCCAGTACGGCACGGATCTCTGTGGTGGCATCCACTGCCGCCCGGTCCCAGGCCAGCACGGCATCCAGGCGACTACAGAATGCATCGACCAGTTGGGCATGGCGCGGCGAGGCCTTTTTGCCCGTACAGCCAAAACGCATTTCGGCGTAGGTAATCGCCGACACCACAATACGATGGCGGCGCAGCACTGCCTGCTCAAGGCGTTTCAGCACAGCTTCCGGCTGTTCGCGCATAATGAAAGAACAGATGCAGGTATCCAGCATGTAGGTTTTACTCATAGTTCAAAGCGTCCCTCATCGCTGATGATGTCTTCGCGTTCCGTCAGAAAGTCTGGGCTGGCTTTTTCCTCATGACGGAATGATCCCCAGGAAGGGCGGGCGGGGCGCAGTATAATCGTGTCGCCTTCGCGGAAGATTTCAAGTTCGTTGACGCCGTCAAAATCCAGATCGCGTGGAAGGCGGATCGCGCGGTTATTGCCATTTTTAAATACAGATACGGTTCGCATGGTCGTCTCCTGCCCTTGTGGGCGTGATGTTATAGGCCAGTGTCCGAGTTAATTATATGCCTGTGCGTGACATATGTATAGGCATATGCATATACCTGTAAGCAGGAGGCGAAAGAAGGGCGTAAAAGTAGCGGACGAGTAACGGTTTTGACCCAATATCCCCGCATCAACGCAAATGATGCACTACCTGGTTGCTGCTACCGCGCCAGATAAGCGCCGGGTCTTTCAGATCCTGCACAAATTTGCCATCGACCAGCACGTTGATGAGATCGACTACCTGCATTTGCGCGGCGTTGAGTTCATCGAGCTTGTAGCCGGTCCACACCCAGATATCTTTCCCCGGGCACTCTGCGCGGATGCGTTGTACCAGTGCCAGGATATCCGGTACGTTTTGCGGATGCAGCGGATCGCCGCCCGACAGCGAGATCCCCTGACGGTGAATGCGCGTGTCGTTCAGATCGGCAATGATCTTATCTTCCATCTCTTTGGTAAACGGCTGGCCGGAATTGAGCCGCCAGGTGCTTTTGTTGTAGCAGCCAGGGCATTCATGCACGCACCCTGACACAAACAGGGTGCAGCGGGTGCCGGGGCCGTTAACGATGTCGACGGGATAGTATTGATGAAAGTTCATGTTTCCTCGTTGCATTTGGCGCTGTAGCGGCGTTGGCCGCTCTCACTTACCCAGGTCACTTACTTATGTAAGCTCCCTGGGATTCGTTCGTTTGCCGCCTTGCTACAACACCAACTGCTTAGAGGAAACTCATGAAATTGGAACTATAGCCAGCGGTTGTAGGCCGGATAAGGTGTTTACACCGCCATCCGGCATTTACGCATTGCAAACGGAGGATTAACCTATCTGCCCGTTGCCTAAATGCTTCACGCGGCGCTTCACTTCTTCCTGCTTACCGGCGTTAAACGGGCGTGCGTCCGGGCTGCCTAAATAACCGCACACGCGGCGGGTGACCGAGACGCGCGCGGCATCGTGGTTGCCGCATTTCGGGCAGGTGAAACCTTTACTGGTACATTCGAACTCGCCGGTAAAGCCGCACTCGTAGCATTCATCGATTGGCGTGTTGGTGCCGTAATACGGTACATGCTGATAGCTGTAATCCCAGACATCTTCCAGCGCTTTCAGGTTGTGCTGAATGTTCGGGTATTCGCCGTAACAAATGAAACCCCCGTTCGCCAGCGGCGGATACGGCGCTTCGAAATCGATTTTGTCGTACGGGTTGACCTTCTTCTCCACGTCGAGGTGGAAGCTGTTGGTGTAGTAACCTTTATCGGTTACGCCCGGCACCACGCCGAACTCGGCGGTATCCAGACGGCAGAAGCGGTCACAGAGGTTTTCACTTGGCGTGCTGTACAGACTAAAGCCGTAGCCGGTCTCTTCTTTCCACTGATCCACGGCCTGGCGCAGACGCTCCACAATCGCGATGCCTTTAGCGCGAAGTTGCTCGCTGTCGTACAGGTGTTCACCGCCGAACAGCGCGTTAATGGTTTCATGGATACCAATGTAGCCCAGAGAGATGGACGCACGACCATTTTTAAAGATTTCAGACACGTCGTCGTCCGCTTTCAGCCGCACGCCGCAGGCGCCTTCCATATACAGGATAGGCGCGACGCGGGCTTTCACGCCTTCAAGGCGGGCGATACGGGTCATCAGCGCCTTCCGCGCCAGCGCCAGACGTTCATCCAGCAGTTTCCAGAATGCGGTTTCGTCACCTTTTGCTTCCAGCGCGATGCGCGGCAGGTTAAGGCTAATCACGCCCAGGTTGTTACGCCCGTCGTGGATCTGCTCGCCGTTTTCGTTCTCCCACACGCCGAGGAAGCTGCGGCAGCCCATTGGCGTTTTGAACGAACCGGTGACTTTGACCACCTGATCGTAGTTGAGGATGTCCGGATACATGCGCTTGCTCGCGCACTCCAGCGCCAGTTGTTTAATGTCGTAGTTCGGATCGCCAAACTTGTGGTTCAAACCATCGCGGATAGCGAAGACCAGTTTCGGGAACACGGCGGTTTTGCGATTTTTACCCAGACCGGCGATACGGTTACGCAAAATAGACGCCTGGATCAGACGCGACTCCCAACTGGTGCCGAGGCCAAAACCAAAGGTCACGAAAGGCGTCTGGCCGTTAGCGGTGTGCAGCGTGTTAACTTCGTATTCCAGCGACTGGAAGGCGTCGTAGCACTCTTTTTCGGTGCGAGAACGCGCATACCCTTCGGCATCAGGAATCTGCCACTCATCGGCGGTTTTGCGGTGCTTGTTATAGCTTTCGGTGACAAACGGCGCCAGCACTTCGTCGATACGGTTAATGGTGGTGCCGCCATAAATATGGCTGGCGACCTGCGCGATAATCTGCGCGGTAACGGCAGTGGCGGTAGAGATTGATTTCGGCGGTTCGATCTCGGCGTTACCCATCTTAAAGCCCTGGGTCAACATGCCTTTCAGGTCGATCAACATACAGTTGAACATCGGGAAGAACGGCGAATAGTCGAGATCGTGATAGTGGATATCGCCGCGCTCATGCGCTTGTACTACGTCACGCGGCAACAGGTGCTGGCGGGCATAGTGTTTGGCGACAATCCCGGCCAGCAAATCGCGCTGGGTGGGAATGACTTTACTGTCTTTGTTGGCGTTTTCATTGAGCAACGCGGAGTTAGTTTGCTCTACCAGGCCGCGAATTTCCTGGTTCAGACGACCACGCTTTTCACGCTGAATGTCGCGATCGTGACGGTATTCGATGTAGGCGCGGGCAAGCTGTTTGTACGGGCCGGACATCAGTTGGTTTTCAACCGCAGTTTGGATCTCGTTAATATCCACCTGACTGCGTGCGTTCATTTGGCTGCTAACGACTTCTGCGACGGTGGCACAGTAATCTGCGTCATCGACTCCCGCTGCTTTAGCTGCACGTAGAATGGCTTCCTTAATGCGCTCTGATTTGAATGGCACTTTACAGCCATCTCGTTTCATCACATGCGGTGTCATGATCACTCCATATTTGTAAGAACAGGTTATCCACAGAGGCCGGGGAAGCCATAACAGGTTTATTCATCTCTTTTCCAACGACTTCCCGCAATCCTGACCCAGGTTATCCACAATTCACCTTGTGTCGAGTGAACAGGTGTTGTAGCAATTGTAGTCAATTAATACAACATATTGGGTCGGCGTGCATTTTAAAGTCTATATGTAGTGATTTGCATCAAGGATGTTTGCAATTTTATTGATGTAGAACAAGGTAAAAATCAGAGCGTACAGATGGCGGGCGCTGTAGCGTTTGTAAAAGATAGCAAGAAAAATCTGATTAATTATTCAACAAAAACAGACAGTAACCTGGAGCAACGCCACAGCCCGTGTCAATAGGTTTGTGGCGTTTATCCGTATAAGGACGTCGCGTTAGCGTTGTAACCACCAGATGGCTTCAAATGGGCGGAGCGTCATCGCGGCTGGCTGGCTGGCGACCTCGCTATAATTGTGCAGTAGCGCCTGCCACTGTCCTTTGATATGCGACGGATGCCACTCCTGGCACTGGTCGTTCAGATTGGCGACAACCAGCAGGGCTTGCCCCTGCCACTGGCGGCGATAACACCATACTGATGGGCTATCCGGGAGGAGATCCTGATAATCGCCCCAGATCAGTACAGGCTGGGTTTTACGTAGCGCAATCAGCTTTTGATAGGTGTAAAACACCGAGTTTTCATCGCGTAATGCCGCCGCGACATTAACCTCCGTATAGTTATCGCACAGGCTTATCCACGGCTCGCCCTGGGTGAAACCGGCGTTTTTACCGTGGTCCCACTGCATCGGCGTGCGGCTGTTGTCGCGGGATTTACTGGCCAGGATAGCCAGTAGTTCGTCGGGGTCGCGTCCGGCGGCGCGTAGCGCGGCAAACATGTTATGGCTTTCCACGTCGCGATAATCGGTGATGCGGGTAAAGTGTGGGTTGGTCATGCCGATTTCTTCGCCCTGATAGATATAAGGCGTCCCTTGCATACCGTGCAGCGCCATCGCCAGCATTTTCGCGGCTGGAACCCGGTATTCACCCTCGTCGCCAAAGCGGGAAACGATGCGCGGCTGATCGTGATTACACCAGAATAACGCGTTCCAGGCGACATTATGCATCCCCTGTTGCCAGTGGCGGAACAACGCTTTCAGCGCCACATAATCAGGTTTTGCCAGCGTCCACTTTTCGCCATTGGGGTAATCCACCTTCAGATGATGAAAATTGAAGGTCATCGAGAGTTCGTCGCCGCTAAGCGCGGCATATTGCTGGCAGTTTTCCAGCGTGGTAGAGGACATTTCGCCTACCGTCATCAGATTACGCGGTGTAAAAACGTCACGGTTCATTTCGCGTAAAAACGTATGCGCGCGCGGCCCGTCGGTATAAAAGCGGCGTCCGTCGCCCGTCGGATCGTCAGGAAAATTCTGATCTTTGGCGATCAGGTTCACCACGTCCAGACGCAGGCCATCCACGCCGCGATCGGCCCAGAATTCGCAGACCTTTTTCAGCTCGGCGCGCACGGCGGGGTTTTCCCAGTTCAGGTCGGCCTGTTCAGGCGCGAAAAGGTGTAAATAATATTGTTCGCTCTGGCTATGCCAGCGCCAGGCGCTGCCGCCAAATTTGGATTGCCAGTTATTCGGGCAGACATCCGGCGTGCCATCGCGCCAGATATAAAACTGACGGTATGGACTCTCTTTGTTCAGCGCTTCGCGAAACCAGGCGTGCTGGGTAGAAGTATGGTTAAACACCATATCCAGGATGATACGAATACCGCGTGCTTTCGCCTGCGCGACCAGCTCGTCAAAATCATCCAGCGTGCCGTAGGTCGGGTCGATAGCCGTATAATTTGCGACGTCATAACCGTTATCCACCTGCGGCGAGATATAAAACGGCGTGAGCCAGATGGCATCTACGCCGAGTCGCTGTAGATAGTCAAGGCGCTGCGTGACGCCGCGTAAATCGCCGGTGCCGCTGCCGGTCGTGTCCTGAAAACTTTTCGGGTAGATCTGATAGATAACGCCGTTTTGCCACCAGAGGGGAATAGTCATTGTTGTTTCCTGCAAGTGCGTTGGGACGCAACTGCGCCCCGAAGAAATATTAGACAATTTGTAATGTGCCCTGACGATGCTTACGCTGATAGATAAAGGTGGTCAGAATCACCGGGATAACGATCGCGATAACCATCGCCATGCCGTACACCTGCCAGTAGCGCGGCGGTATAGACAGGATGCCCGGCAGGCCGCCCACGCCGATACCGTTGGCGATGACGCCGTTCAGACCGCAGAGCAGTCCCGCCAGACCAGATCCGATCATCGCGCACAGCATCGGAAAACGATACTTCAGGTTGATACCGTACATCGCCGGTTCGGTTACCCCAAGGTAAGCGGAAATGGCGGCAGGAACGGAGATCTCGCGTTCATTGTGTTTACGGCTGGAGATGATGATGCCCACCACGGCGGAGGCCTGCGCGATATTCGACAGCGCAATCAGCGGCCAGACTGGCGTACCGCCCATGCTCTGGATCATCTGCATATCGATAGCGAGCGTTGTCTGGTGGACACCGGTAATGACCAGCGGGGCATACAGGAAGCCGAACAGCGCCGCGCCTATCGGGGCGAAACTGCCGGTCATCAGATAACGTACCGCAAAGGCCACGCCGTCGCCGATCATACGACCAAAGGGGCCGATAAAGGTGTGGGCGAGAAAGACGGCCAGTATCAACGAACAAACCGGGACGACGACCAGGTAGAGATAATCCGGCACGATGCGTTTCAACCGCGTTTCAATAAACCCAAGCGCCAGCCCTGCCAGTAGCGCCGGGATAACCTGCGCCTGGTAACCCACTTTCTCAATGCTAAATAAGCCGAAGTTCCAGACGTCCGGCGTTTGCTGGCCCAGCAGATACGCATTCATCAACTGCGGCGACACCAGCGTCACGCCGAGCACGATACCAAGAATCGGCGTGCCGCCCATTTTTTTCACCGCCGACCAGCAGATCCCCACCGGCAAATAGAAAAAGATCGCTTCGCCGATCAACCATAAAAAATCATAAAGCGTTTTTAGCGCCGGATGCATCTGCGCCAGCGTTTGGCCGTTGCTCATCGGCACATCGCCGATCACGTTACGAAAGCCTAAGATCAAACCGCCGCTGATCAACGCCGGTAGTAGCGGAAAGAAGATCTCCGCGAAGTGGGAAATTAACTGCTCATGCCACTTCATGTTCTGGCGAGCGGCTTTTTTGGCCTGCTCTTTATCGGCATACGCTTTGCCGGTGGCCTCCAGCAGCGCGTTATAGTAATCGCCGACTTCGGTGCCGATCACCACCTGAAATTGCCCGGCGTTGGTGAAACAGCCTTTAACCATTGGCAATTGTTCGATCTCTTTTGGCCTGGCGTTCGCGGGCTGGTGGAGCACAAAGCGCAGGCGAGTAATGCAGTGGCTCACCGTGGCGATGTTGTCGCGCCCGCCAACCAGGTCAATCAGCCGGTCGATATCGGCTTGTTTTACTTTGCTCATCGTAAAGCCTCATGGCAGAGGAGGTAAGTTATGGGTTGGCGCAAGAGTAGCTCTTCAACGTTGGTTTAAAAATGGGAACGTTCCCGAAACGCAGCGACGATCACAAATTACTCGTGGTATTCCGTTTAATTAGTCACTCAGGCGAGGGTAGAAGGAATGACGATCCGGCGCGGATCGCAGCGGCCATTGATCTGTTCGATCAGCTGCGAAGCCGCCTGCCGTCCGGCTTCAGCATAGCCAGGATCGACAGTGACGATCTCCGGGTGCAGGAATTTTATCAGCGGCGTGTTCCCGACGCTTGCCAGTTGCAGCGTCTCAATACGTTGCTCCTGTAAATACTTACTGGCGCCCAACGCCAGCGTATCGGTGGCGCAGACTAACGCGGTGGTATCCGGCATGATGACACTTGCCGTATGCTCATAACCCTGCTTCATGGCAAGACCGGGCAGGGCGGCGACGGGGTGAAGTTTATGTTTTTTGCAAAACGCCAGGTATGCGTCATGCCGACGTTTGCCGGTGGTAATATCGCTATGGGGAACGCCCAGAAAGCTAATGTTGCGGTGTCCCTGCTCATACAGCCGCTGCATAAGGATATGAATCGCGCCCTCGTCGTCGTAACAGACGGAGGCAAAACCTTGCGCATCTCTTGCCAGCAGCACCAGCGAGGCTTTCCAGGGGGCGATCAGCTCTTCTGTGATGCCGGTAAAGCCAAACAGCACCACGCCATCAATGTTACGTCGTCTGAGCATGCCCAGATGTTCCATTACCAGCGTCGGCGAGAACTGACTTTCCATCATAATAGGGTCGTAGCCCTGCTCATAAAACGCAGGCAGCATGGTCTGAACCGCGAGGTTTTCAGACAACGAATCAAGGCGAGTGACGATAATAGCGACCACTTTATCGCTTTGTCTCCGCATCGCGCGGGCGGAGCGGGACGGGGAGAAACCGTGTTGATTCATCACCGCTTCGACACGCTCGCGGGTACGTTCGCTTACGCCGCTTTCATTGTTAAGCACGCGGGAAACGGTTGATTTCCCTACGCCGCTCAGGCGGGCGATGTCTTTGATAGTGAGCCGGTTTTGCATCCTGTTTTCCCGTGGCGTGACGCTGATGGTGATAAAAAGAGTAACTTTACTCAAGCGAAGGGCAATGGGCAAAGTCTGGTTTATCGTTGGTTTAATTACGTAACGGTATGATACCGCCATAATTGCCACAAAACTTATGGATTTATGCGTATAATCCGCGGCGCAAATTATTTACTTACCGGAGGCGACATGGACCCTGAACCCACCCCTCTCCCGCGATGGAGAATTTTCCTTTTCCGGTAAGCCTGCCTCTGCTGTCTTACCGGTGTGTAAGACAGTGACACAATAACGTCCCTGTTTTTATTTAAACATTGCTCATCGGGCAAGGCTTTGCTGCGCCTGAAGAATTTTCTGCGCCTGACTTCGGCGCGGAGGGATTACCTATGCTAAAAACCATTACCCGCCAGCTTTTTGCCCGGCTTAATCGTCATTTGCCTTATCGTCTGGTTCACCGCGATCCGCTGCCCGGCGCGCAGACCGCGGTAAATGCGACTATCCCGCCTTCGCTGAGCGAGCGCTGTCTGAAAGTCGCGGCAATGGAGCAGGAGACTCTCTGGCGCGTTTTTGATACGCACCCGGAGGGATTAAACGCCGCCGAAGTGACGCGCGCGCGTGAAAAGCATGGCGAAAACCGTCTTCCGGCACAGAAACCCTCGCCGTGGTGGGTGCATCTGTGGGTATGTTATCGCAATCCTTTCAACATCTTACTTACGATTCTTGGCGGCATCTCTTATGCCACGGAGGATCTGTTTGCCGCAGGCGTTATCGCCCTGATGGTCGGTATCTCAACGCTGCTGAATTTTGTGCAGGAAGCGCGCTCGACGAAAGCGGCGGACGCGCTAAAAGCGATGGTGAGTAATACCGCTACCGTACTGCGGGTTATTAATGAAAATGGCGAAAACGCCTGGCTGGAATTACCCATCGATCAACTGGTGCCCGGCGATATTATTAAGCTGGCGGCGGGGGATATGATCCCGGCGGATTTACGCATTATCCAGGCGCGCGATCTGTTTGTCGCCCAGGCGTCGCTGACCGGCGAATCTCTGCCGGTCGAGAAAGTCGCCGCGACGCGTGAGCCCCGGCAAAATAACCCGCTTGAGTGCGACACGCTGTGCTTTATGGGGACCAACGTCGTGAGCGGAACGGCGCAGGCCGTGGTGATGGCGACCGGCGCCGACACCTGGTTTGGTCAATTGGCGGGGCGCGTTTCGGAACAAGATAACGAGCAGAACGCTTTCCAGAAAGGAATTAGCCGCGTCAGTATGTTGCTGATCCGCTTTATGCTGGTCATGGCGCCGGTAGTACTGATTATTAATGGTTACACGAAAGGTGACTGGTGGGAAGCGGCGCTATTTGCGCTTTCGGTAGCGGTAGGGCTCACCCCGGAAATGTTGCCGATGATCGTCACCTCCACCCTCGCGCGCGGGGCGGTGAAACTCTCGAAACAGAAAGTTATCGTGAAGCACCTTGATGCGATTCAGAACTTCGGCGCGATGGATATTCTGTGCACCGATAAAACCGGCACACTGACGCAGGACAAAATTGTGCTGGAGAATCATACAGATATTTCTGGTAAGCCCAGCGAGCATGTACTGCATTGCGCCTGGCTGAACAGCCATTATCAGACCGGTCTAAAAAATTTACTGGATACGGCAGTCCTGGAGGGAGTAGACGAAACCGCCGCGCGTCAGCTCTCCGGACGCTGGCAGAAAATCGATGAGATTCCGTTTGATTTTGAGCGTCGCCGGATGTCGGTGGTGGTCGCCGAAGATTCGAGCGTGCATCAACTGGTCTGCAAAGGCGCGTTACAGGAGATCCTGAACGTGTGTACTCAGGTGCGCCACAACGGCGATATTGTGCCGCTGGACGACAATATGCTGCGCCGGGTGAAACGCGTTACCGACACGCTGAACCGTCAGGGGCTACGCGTGGTCGCCGTCGCGACCAAATACCTGCCTGCGCGTGAGGGCGATTACCAGCGTATCGATGAGTCTGACCTCATTCTGGAAGGGTATATCGCTTTTCTCGATCCGCCGAAAGAGACCACCGCGCCGGCGCTGAAAGCGCTGAAGGCGAGCGGAATTACGGTGAAAATTCTCACCGGCGACAGCGAGCTGGTAGCGGCAAAAGTTTGCCATGAAGTTGGGCTGGATGCGGGCGATGTCGTTATTGGCAGTGATATTGAAGGGTTAAGCGACGACGCGCTGGCGGCGCTGGCCGCCCGTACGACGTTGTTTGCGCGTCTGACGCCGATGCATAAAGAGCGCATCGTCACTTTGCTCAAACGCGAGGGGCATGTGGTCGGTTTTATGGGCGACGGGATTAACGATGCTCCGGCGTTGCGGGCGGCGGATATTGGTATCTCGGTAGATGGCGCGGTGGACATCGCCCGTGAAGCGGCCGATATTATCCTGCTGGAAAAGAGCCTGATGGTGCTGGAAGAAGGCGTCATTGAAGGTCGTCGTACTTTTTCTAATATGTTGAAATATATCAAGATGACGGCCAGCTCAAATTTCGGTAACGTGTTTAGCGTACTGGTGGCGAGCGCCTTTTTGCCGTTCTTGCCAATGCTGCCGCTGCACTTGCTGATTCAAAACCTGCTGTACGATGTATCCCAGGTGGCGATTCCGTTTGATAATGTCGATGAAGAACAAATTCAAAAGCCGCAGCGCTGGAATCCGGCGGATTTGGGGCGCTTTATGGTCTTTTTCGGTCCGATCAGCTCGATTTTCGACATTTTGACCTTTTGTCTGATGTGGTGGGTATTTCATGCGAATACGCCAGAAACGCAAACTTTGTTCCAGTCCGGCTGGTTTGTGGTGGGATTACTGTCGCAAACGCTGATTGTGCATATGATCCGTACCCGTCGTCTGCCGTTTATTCAAAGTCGCGCCGCCTGGCCGCTGATGGCGATGACATTGTTGGTGATGGTGGTGGGAGTTTCGTTGCCGTTTTCGCCGCTGGCGTCTTACCTGCAGTTGCAGGCGCTGCCGTTAAGCTATTTCCCGTGGCTGATTGCCATTCTGGCGGGCTATATGACGTTAACCCAGTTGGTGAAAGGGTTTTACAGCCGACGTTATGGCTGGCAGTAAACACTTTCGTCGGGGATTCGCCAGCGTGCTTAATCCCCGATATCGCTAACCAGGTCAGATGCCCGTAAAGCTCGACAAGTTTTACGCGATCGGCTTTATCTTTAAATTTCTGGGCTTATTCAAGCAACTGTAGAATGCTATATGCAGGCATAAAAAAGAGGAATGTCCAGCTAAGTTTGTAAAATACATTCTCTGCCCCCGAGCCAGAACGAGAGGAGGAGATGTCCCACCGCCGGATATGTTTTGCGGATATGCGACGAAAGCGGCGAATATAGCTAATGCAATAAACTAAGTAAGGAGGAATCGCTAAGGCGGCAGTGGGTTTAGGAAACATAAGGGTAAGCAATATGGCTGCGACAATGAAGCATAAAAAGACTATCTTCGCGGTAGATTCTATCTGTTTTAATTCCTGGCGTATGCTTTCAGCATGTTTCTCCTGCCAGCGACGGAGCGTGCTGTTGCTAAATCCATATTTTTCGCACAATGCCTTATTCGGCACATCATTTTTAGACTGTTGTAGAAAATCGGCGATTTGTTCTTCGGTAAAACGCGATCTTACCATTGCCGCCTCTCCATGGCTGTTGGTGCCCCGAACCGGGCAAACTTGCGCCGCCCGGCGGGGATGACGTCCGGCGCTTAGCGACGAACAGCGATCGCTTCAATCTCAATTTTCACGTCTTTCGGCAGACGGGCAACTTCCACGCAGGAACGCGCCGGGAAGGTGGCGTTGTGCTCGGTGAAGAAGGCTTCGTAAGTGGCGTTGACGGTCGCGAAATCGTTCAGGTCTTTCACGAATACGGTCGTTTTCACAATGTCGCCTACTTTCAGGCCAGCGGCTTCCACGATAGCTTTAACGTTTTCCAGCGACTGACGTGCCTGAGCGGATACGTCTTCCGCTACGGCACCGGTTTTCGGATCGACCGGGATCTGACCGGAAGTGATTACCATGCTACCCAGGTCAACGCCCTGTACGTATGGGCCGATTGCTGCTGGTGCATTTTCCGTCGCAATAGTTTTGCTCATGATTTCTCCTGAATTACAGCGGTAATAGAATGTCCCCGCTCATTATAGGGAGCCGGGATCTCATAACCAACCCAAATTAGTTGGCCAGCACCACATAATGCGAAAACTCTTTTTCACAGTATTTGCATTTGAGGGCGATATCATTGGCGCGTTTTTTCACTGCAAAGCTGGAGGATACTGGTTCCGCGTGGCTGATGCAGTTGCTGTTCGGGCAAACCAGCACATTATTAATACGCTCTGGCAGGCTGGGGCGTGATTTCCCGACTACGTCGTAGTTGTCGATGCGGTTAACGGTGGCCTGCGGCGCGTACAGAGCAAGTTGGTTAACCTGCTCTTCGGTGAGAAAGGTGTTTTCTATTTTGATTAAGTCTTTACGCCCCATCTCGCCAGACGGGAGATTCAGACCGATAGTGATTCGCTGATCGGTCTCGGTCAATTTAAACAGACTCAGCAGTTTAAAGCCTACCTGCGCAGGGATATGGTCAATCACGGTGCCGCATTTAATGGCTTCAACCTGCAGTTTGTTATCGTGTGTCATCGCTTTTCTCCCTTACAGACTCAGTTCGCTATTCAGTACCAACGCCAGTAACGCCTGGCGAGCGAAAATACCGTTGCCCGCCTGTTGGAAGTACCAGGCGTGTGGCGTTTTATCCACATCCGTGGTGATTTCATCAATCCGCGGCAGCGGGTGCAGCACTTTCATATTTTCACGCGCGCCGTTCAGGTCGCTGGCGCGCAGAACAAACTGCGCCTTCACATTGGCGTACTCCGACGGGTCGAGACGCTCTTTCTGTACGCGAGTCATATAGAGGATGTCGACGTCGGCCATGACCTCTTCAATAGAACCATGCAGGCTCCAGGCCATTCCTTTTTCATCCAGCATATCCAGAATGTACTGCGGCATCGCCAGCGCGTCCGGCGCGATAAAATAAAAACGGTTGCCGCTAAATTTCGCCAGCGCCTGGGTTAGCGAATGCACGGTGCGGCCATATTTCAGATCGCCGACCATCGCGATATGCAGGTTATCCAGACGGCCCTGCGTTTCCTGGATGGTGAACAGATCCAACAGGGTCTGCGTCGGATGCTGGTTCGAACCGTCGCCCGCATTGAGCACCGGCACCTGACCGGAAAACTCCGTCGCCAGACGTGCCGCGCCTTCTTGCGGATGGCGCATCACAATCGCGTCCACGTAAGTGCTAATCACTGAGATCGTGTCGGCTAACGTTTCTCCTTTTTTCCCCAGCGACGTGTTGGCGCTGTCGGAGAAGCCCACTACGCTGGCGCCCAGGCGATGCATTGAAGTTTCAAACGACAGGCGGGTACGCGTGGAGGCTTCGAAAAAGCAGCTGGCGATCACTTTATGTTTCAATAGCTCCGGCTGCGGGTTGGCTTTTAATTTCGCCGCCGTCGCCAGTACCAGATTAAGATCGTCGCGGCTGAGGTCGTTTATGGAAATGATATGTTTTTGATATAGCGGGTTAGCCATGTTTATCTCCTGACGCCTGGGCAAAAAAAAGCCCCTCAATTGAGGGGCTTGGTATTGGTTTTCAACGGAAAGAAAAACGGCAGGCCTGCGTCCTTTTTCAGACGCGGTAAGACAGAATGTCGTACACACTGAACCATGCTTCCTCCCGGCAAATTGTCCGCGATTATACTCAGCTCTGTTTGGGGATCAAGCGATTAATGCATGATTTACTCATCGCAAACGGTTCTTATGAATTTAAATTCATTTTAAGCAAATAATTAATTTGTTTGTGTACCAGCGCCGTGCGCTGAACGACCCGTGGTGCGACCCAGACAATACTGCTACCGGCAACGACGCCGAGAATTTCCGGCAATGCGTGGTAATCCAGAATTCTTGCGACGGCGCGACCATAACCTGCCGCCGTATGGATAAGGATAAATTCGCTATTATGTTCAACGCTGACGACCATTTCAGCTATTGAACGTCCGGCATCCGGCGAAGGACGCCGCTGGGGATTTACGGAATAAATCTTTTGTCCCTTCGTATTTCTGATTTTTATTGCGCCCAGCAGCTTGAGCAGGCGCGAAACCGTAGACTGGCTGATACCTTCAAATCCCTCATTTTGTAAATCGCGGCGAATCTCCTCCTGGGACAGGTAACTTTTTTCACTAATCAGGCGCTGACAAACCGCCAGTTGCTGTTGTTCTTTGGCGGAGTAATCATCGTATTCCTTCATAAATGCACCTTATCTTTATTATTGATATCAACGGACTGGCGAAATTCATCACATTTGTCACATTGATTGCGGATCAATCGGGCGGTTTTGCAGGAAAATGAGAAGCCGATCAAAAAAGGTGACGGCGTGCCTGATGGCGCTGTGCTTATCAGTCCTGTCGGATAAGACGCGTCGCCATCTGGCTCGTTACATCATCGCTCCGATGCTCAGTACCGCCATATTCAGCAATGTCAGGATCAGCAACAGCGGCGCGACCCATTTCAGATAGCGGACATAGGGAACCCGCGCGATTGCCAGACCGCCCATGACCACGGCGGAGGTGGGAGTAACCAGGTTCACAATCCCGGAGGCCGACTGGTAGGCGGTTACGACCAAATCCCTCTGTACGTGGGCAAAATCCGCTAACGGCGCCATAATGGGCATCGTCAATACGGCAAGACCGGAAGAGGAGGGCACCAGGAAGGAAAGCAATACTTCCAGCCAGTAGGTTACGTTTATGAAAATGGTGGTAGAGAGGCCGGAAACCAGACTTTCCGCGCTGTGCAAAATGGTGTGGGTAATCATACCGTTATCCATGACCACCACAATGCCGCGCGCGATACCAATAATTAGCGCCACGCCGAGCAAATCCCGCGCGCCGTCGATAAAGGTACTGGTGAACGCTTCCTCACCCATCCGCGTTATCACGCCAACGATAATCGCCGCCGCCAGAAAAACGCCGGAGATTTCCGCCATCCACCAGCCGAGAACCGCCACGCCGTAAATCATCACCGCGAAAGAGGCGGCGAAGATCAGCAGCACCCATTTCCGGGTAGCCGTAAACTCCAGCAGTGTATTGGCGCGATTGCCGAGGAAATGGGCGCGATTTTCCTCCATTTTATCCGCCACGACAGAAAGCTCAGGATGGGCGCGGACTTTGCGCGCATAGCGCATTACCCAAAACACGCACAGTACGTAGCCGACAATTAACAGCAGTACGCGCATCAGCATTCCCTGAGTAAAAGGGATGCCGGCGGCGTTGGCGGCAATGACCGTGGCGAAAGGGTTAATGGTCGAACCGAGCGTGCCTATCCCCGCGCCGAGTAGTACGGTTGCCGCCGCCACTAACGGATCGAAGCGGGCCGCCATCATAACCGGCACCAGCAGCGTGTAGAAGGGCAACGACTCCTCCGCCATGCCATAGATAGTGCCGCCTGCGGCGAACAGCGCCATCAGAATGGGGATCATCCACTCATCTTTGCCGTTGAGTTTGACTGTTACCCGTTCAATACCGGCATCAATCGCCCCCGTTTTATTCACCACCCCCAGAAAGCCGCCGATAATCAAGACAAACAGCGCGACGTCAATGGCGCCGGCGGTGTAGGTTTCGTGGTTATAGAGGCCGTCAATCGGCGCCAGTAAAACAGCGGTAATCCCTTGCGGATGCGCGTCCACGGGGGCATACGTTCCCGCCACCGGCACCTCTTTTCCCAGCGTGGCGTTCATCGCCATTTGGTATTTTCCCGCCGGCACAATCCAGGTCATCACCGCGACCAGGGCAATAAGAATAAACAGGATGGTATAAGCGGTGGGAAATTTAAATTTACCCATGATGTTCTCTCCTGATATCACGGATATGCGCCGCGAGGGCGCATATCCTGTGGGATTAGTCGCCGAGCGTCGCCACCATGACCGCTTTGATGGTGTGCATCCGGTTTTCCGCTTCATCGAAGACTATCGAGCCTGCGGACTCGAACACCTCTTCCGTGACCTCCAGTCCTTTCAGGCCGTAAGCCATTTCGATTTCGCGTCCCACTTTGGTGTGCTCGTTATGGAAGGCGGGCAGGCAGTGCATAAACTTCACATCAGGATTACCGGTAGCGTTTACCACCTGCTGGTTGACCTGATATGGCGTCATCAGACTGACGCGCTCCGCCCAGGCTTCTTTGGGTTCTCCCATCGAGACCCAGACGTCGGTATAGAGGAAATCCACACCGTGAACGCCGTCTTCAACGCTCTCCGTTAAGGTGATACGAGCGCCGGTAACGCTGGCGATTTCCCGGCACTGCGCGACCAGCGCGGCATCAGGCCAGAAGGACTTTGGCGCTATCAGGCGGATATCCATGCCCATCTTCGCCGCGCCCACCATCAGCGAGTTGCCCATGTTGTTGCGCGCGTCGCCCAGGTAGGCGAAGCTCAGTTCCGGCAGCGTTTTACCCGGCGCGTGTTCCAGCATGGTCATTAGATCGGCCAGGATCTGTGTGGGGTGAAATTCATCGGTCAGGCCGTTCCAGACGGGAACGCCCGCGTATTCCCCTAGTTCTTCCACAATGTGTTGACCAAAACCGCGATATTCGATGCCGTCATACATCCGCCCCAGGACGCGAGCAGTATCTTTCATGGACTCTTTATGGCCGATCTGCGAGCCGCTTGGGCCGAGATAAGTCACCTGCGCGCCCTGGTCGAAAGCGGCGACTTCAAACGCGCATCGGGTGCGGGTAGAGGTTTTTTCAAAAATCAGCGCGATGTTTTTGCCGATCAGTGTTTGCTTTTCGCATCCGGCTTTTTTTGCGGCTTTCAGCTCAATAGCCAGATCGATGAGGTGTTGGATTTCCGCCGGGGTGTAGTCAAGCAGCTTCAAAAAGTTACGATTTTTCAGTGAAATAACCATTACAATATCCTTGTTAAAATGAATTGCCTGATGGCGCTGCGCTTATCCGGCCCACGGTTATGCGCGCTCTGTAGGCCGAATAAGGCGGAAGCCGCCATCCGGTAAAAAGCCTTATGCGTCAACGTCGGCGGTTTCACACCGAATCAAAGTACCTTTCTCGCCCGCGAGAATGGCTTGCCCATCCGCCAGCGAGCCGATTCCGGCAATGCCGCGGCAATGGCTGATAAACTCAGCGCAGGCGGTCACTTTCGGGCCCATCGAACCGGCGTCGAACTGCATTTCACGAAGCAGCTCCGGCGTAACCTGCGCCAGCGGGCGTTGGGTGGGCTTGCCCCAGTCGAGATACACCGCGTCGGCATCGGTCAGAATGAGCAGCGCGTCGGCGTGAATTTGGCTGGCAAGCAGGGCGGCGGACAGATCTTTGTCGATCACCGCCTCGATACCATGGTAGCCATCGGCTTTTTCCACGACCGGCACGCCGCCGCCGCCGTTACAGATAACCAGGTGATCGCGGCTAATCAGCGCGCGGATGGCATCGTTTTCCACAATGCGTTTCGGCTGCGGGGAGGGCACAACGCGGCGGAAGGCGTTACCGTCGGCTTTGAATACCCAGCCCTTTTCTGCCTGTAACGCACGGGCCTGCGCTTCGTCGTAAATGGGGCCGATATATTTGGTTGGATTGAGGAATGCCGGGTCGTTGGCATCGACTTCGACCTGGGTGAGCAGGACGCTGATTTCACGCTCCGGCAGATGATTCTTCAGCGCCTGTTGCAGCATGTAGCCAATCATGCCCTGGCTTTCCGCACCGAGAATATCGAGCGGGTAGGGCGTAACGTTAGCGTAGGCGCTATTTTGTAGCGCCAGCAGTCCTACCTGTGGGCCGTTGCCGTGCACTAACACCACGCGCCATTGCCGCGTAAGCTGGGCGATGGTTCTGGCCGCCAGTTCGATATTTTTACGCTGAATATCAGCCTCCAGCGGTTCGCCGCGTTTGAGCAGCGCATTGCCGCCCAGCGCGACGACCAGTGTGCGTTTGTTTTCCATAACGTCTCCTTTAAATACCATCGCGTTCCAGTGGACAGCTCATGCAGCGTGCGCCCCCGCGCCCGCGACCCAGTTCATCGCCGGGAATGGGAAGGACGGTAATGCCGGCTTTGTCGTATTTTTCGTTGGTCCAGATGTTGCGCTCATAGCCCACCACCACGCCGGGACGCAGGGTGAGCACGTTATTGGCGTCATTCCACTGTTCGCGCTCAGCTTCAAATGCGTCGCCGCCAGTGGTGATTAAGCGCACCTGATCGATGCCAAGCGCTTTTTCAAGAGCATGAACCAGCGTGCTCTCCTGGGTTCGTTTCAGACCGCCGCGTCCGTCTGGCGTCAGCGTCCAGCACTGAACGTCCTGGCGAACGACTTCCGGATAGACGGAGAAGGTGTCGATATCAATGTGGGTCATGACGGTGTCAAGGTGCATGCAGGAGCGATGTTTTGGCAGTTCAACGGCAATGACGCGTTCCGCCTGACGATGTTTAAACAATGCCTGCGCCAGGAACTCGACGCCCTGCGGCGTAGTACGTTCAGACATACCGATCAACACCGCGCCGCGGCCAATCACCAGCACATCGCCGCCCTCTAAAGTGGCGTGGTCGTAATTAATGTCCTCGTCGCCGAAATATTTAATGAAATCACCGCCTGCGAATTGAGGATGCCAGCGATAAATAGCACGTAAATTATTCGTTTCACGTTGGCGTGCAGGTTTCGCCATGGGGTTAATTGAGACGCCGTTATATATCCAGCAGGACGTGTCACGGGTAAATAGGTGATTCGGTAATGGCTTCATAATAAAGTCATTAATATCGTGAGTATCGACCACCATATTTTTTATGGAGGCGGGAATTTCGCCGTAAGTTAAACCGCCGCTTAAATGGCGAGCCAGTTCACGGTGCGGCATATCCGCCAGCCAGGCGCGAATATCTGCGGCAAAGGTGGGCCCAAGGCGATAATCGGAAATTTGCGTATCCAGTAGCCAGGCTTTAGCGTCAGCCACATCCAGCGTTTGGGTGAGCAGGTCGGTTAACAGCAACACTTCTATCCCTTGCTGGCGCAGCGTGTTGGCAAAAATGTCATGCTCTTCGCCAGCGCGCTCTACGGATAATACATCGTCAAAAAGTAATTCCTGACAATTTGAAGGGGTAAGTCTTTTTAGGCTGAGATTGGGCCGATGCAACATTACACTGCGTAATTGACCGATTTCAGAACCGACAAAATGCTTTTCCATCATTATACCTTTTACATAATTTTAAGAATAAAGAAGGAGTGGCTGCAAATATTTAGCGTGCTTGCAGTCGCGGCGTTTCAGTTAAATTCGGGAGCAATGATTGAATTTTATTTGGGTTGTTAATGTGATGAGATTCACATCAATCAAGGAGTGCTATTTTTCTTACTTAATATATGAGCCGGGTCAGAGAAATTCAAAAAACAATAAGGCATTAAATGAATTGCTACGCAGCTATATGGTTTGTTATTTTTTTATTGTTAATTATTTGTTTGTTGTGTTGAATTATATTTAAATCTTAACTAATTGAAAATAAAGTGATTATTTTTAAGTGTTGCATAACTATGCGTGAAGGGGATTTTATTATCGGAGATATTTAAATAATTTAAAAATAACTATGGATAGAGAAGTCATTTATGCGGGGAGAGCGAATTGTGATCGCTAAAACGTTTTTATGTTAACGCCTTTAATATCAAAGGGTTGTTAGTGATGGCGATTTGGCGCCGCTGGGGTTTATGCATAGGCACTGCATAAAGTTGGGCGAACTATTAACAATATATAAACACCGCTGGCGATAAACATGCGCTGGCGCAAAATCGATGAGAGTAAGGGTAGTATGGCAGCCATTTTTCTCGTATAAAGAGAAAAATAAAACGCTGTTTTAACTAAGGGGATGCGATGATTATTGGCAATATTGAACATCTGGAGGCCTGGCTGCCGACGGCGTTACGGCAGGCGATTGAGCACGTCAATGCGCATGTCACGGCAACGACCGCGCCAGGTAAGTATGACATTGACGGCGACAGGCTGTTTTATATGATTTCTGAAAATATGACGGAGCCGGGCGAATCGCGCAGCGCAGAGTATCACGCCCGTTATCTTGATATTCAGATTGTGCTACAAGGTCAGGAAGGGATGGCATTCAGTACCCGGCCTGCGGGAACGCCGCACACGGACTGGCTGGCGGATAAAGACATTGCATTTTTACCGACGAGCATCGGCGAGAAAACCGTCGTCCTGAACGAAGGTGACTTTGTGGTGTTTTATCCCGGCGAAGTGCATAAGCCCCTGTGCGCGGTGGGAGAACCGGCGCGGGTACGTAAAGCGGTTGTGAAAATGCTGATGGCGTAATATTTTGTGCCGGATGGCGGCGCCTGCACGTTGCGATTTTGTAGGCCAACCGCCATCCGGCATCATAACGACATTATTTAGACAGCGTCGCTACCATTACTGCTTTGATGGTATGCATTCGGTTTTCCGCTTCATCAAAGACAATGCTGGCCGCAGACTCAAAAACCTCGTCGGTCACTTCCATCCCGCCATGTAAACCGTACTCTTCGGCCATTTTTTTGCCGAGCGTGGTTTCGTCATCATGGAACGCAGGCAGACAATGCAGGAACTTAACCTGCGGATTGCCGGTTAACGCCATCATCTGGCTGTTGACCTGATAATCACGCAGCAGGGCAATACGCTCCGCCCATTTCTCTTTGGGTTCGCCCATAGAGACCCAAACATCGGTATAGATAAAATCCGCGCCTTTTACGCCTGAGGCGATATCTTCGGTCAGGGTGATGGCGCCGCCGTTCTTTTTCGCCATGGCGCTGCACTCTGCCACTAACGCGGCTTGCGGCCAGCAGGCTTTTGGCGCGACCAGACGGAGATCCAATCCTGTTAACGCGGCGGCTTCCAGCATGGAGTTACCCATGTTATTACGCGCGTCTCCGGCATAGACCAACGTCATCTCGTTAAAGGCTTTACCCGGCAGATGTTCCTGCATGGTGAGCAGATCCGCCAGTAATTGCGTTGGGTGATACTCATCGGTTAAACCGTTCCATACCGGCACACCGGAATATTCAGCCAGCGTTTCGACGATCTCCTGGCCATATCCTCGATACTGAATACCGTCAAACATCCGGCCCAGGACGCGGGCAGTATCTTTGATGGACTCTTTATGGCCGATCTGGCTCCCGCTGGAACCCAGGTACGTCACGCGCGCCCCCTGATCGTATGCGGCAACTTCGAAAGAGCATCGTGTCCGGGTCGAGTCTTTTTCGAAGATGAGCGCAATATTCTTACCCACCAGCTTTTGTTCTTCTTTACCGTTTTTCTTATCGGCTTTCAGTTTGGCGGCAAGCTGCAACAGAGCAGTGAGCTCGCTGGCGGTGAAATCAAGTAACTTTAAAAAAGGTTTTTGGTAAAACGTAGACATACTTCCCTCACATGGCTTAGGCCTCTCATTGAATTAAAATTCACTTTATATGGATGATTATTCATTTGCAACCCTGTTTGATAAAACTTTTCTCGATAAGGTGGAGGCAACGTCGGCGGTATGTGACAATAAGAGTATCGGCAGGACATCTATGAGGAACGAGCTATGGCAAACCCGGAATTACTGGAAGAGCAGCGTGAAGAAACGCGCTTAATTATTGAAGAGTTACTTGAGGACGGCAGCGATCCGGATGCGCTGTACACTATCGAGCATCACCTTTCCGCTGACGATTTCGAAACGTTGGAAAAAGCCGCGGTAGAAGCCTTTAAACTCGGCTATGAAGTGACGGAGCCGGAAGAGCTGGAAGTGGAAGAGGGCGATACGGTTATTTGTTGCGACATTCTCAGCGAGTGCGCGTTGAACGCCGAACTCATCGACGCTCAGGTTGAGCAACTGATGAACCTGGCGGAAAAATATGATGTCGAATACGACGGCTGGGGAACCTATTTTGAAGACCCTAATGGCGAAGAGGGTGATGACGACGATTATGTCGATGAAGATGACGACGGCGTGCGTCACTAAAGCTGCATAGTATGACGGTACGGCAGCGTCTGCTGTCGTATTTTTTTAACAGGTTACGTATGAATTACCCGCAAATACTCTCTCCGGTGCTTAATTTCCTGCATTGCCCGACGCCGCAGGCGTGGATTGTCCAGGCCCGCGATCCGCAAAATCTTCCTCTTCTGCTTACCGATCACTTGATCTGCGAACTGAAGGCTGCGCAAACCGCGTTGCTGTTGGTGCGTAAATATGTCGCCGATAAATCGGGCGCCGACGCGCTGCTCGCCTGGCTGCAACCTTACGAGGCGTTCGCGTTTCGTCAGGGGCCGGAGCCGGATTTTGTTGCCCTGCATAAACAGATTAGCAAAAGCGCCATGCCGCAAACTGATGACCCCTGGGGTCGTCAGCTTATCGACCGTATGGTGTTATTGATTAAAGAGGAGTTGCACCATTTTTGGCAGGTACGCGAGGTCATGCAGGCCAGAAACATTCCTTATGTGAAAATCACCGCCAGCCGCTACGCGAAAGGAATGTTGAAAGCGGTACGCACGCACGAACCGCTCACCTTAATTGATAAGCTGATTTGCGGGGCGTATATCGAAGCCCGCTCCTGCGAACGTTTTGCCGCTCTGGCGCCCTGGCTGGATGAGGATTTACAGACGTTTTATCTCTCGCTTCTGCGCTCCGAAGCGCGGCATTATCAGGATTACCTGGCGCTGGCGCAGCAGATTTCCACCGAGGACATTTCTGCGCGCGTGCGCTATTTTGGCGACGTGGAAGCTGACCTTATCTTGTCGCCAGACCGCGAGTTTCGTTTTCATAGCGGCGTGCCAGCCGTCGGATAAAGGGTAAAATTAAAGATTAGCGTTTTTATCTTTTACGCTGTCGCCGTCTGCAAAATTTGTGGTGGTCATCCGCCCGGCATCAAGCTGCTGGCGAGCAGGAAAGGTCATTTTCATGATATTCTGTTCTGAGTAAAGCCTGCCAGCGGCAGGCAAAAAAGAACTCACTCAGTGTTATATTCCCGAAAGTTGACCGTGAATAATGCCATTTTTGCATCAACCACTACGGGTTTTTGTGTTGAAATAGTTACTGTTTCACGCCTTTTGACGCTTCAGAGCAGGTCTTGCCAACAAAAGTTTGTTTAATTTTGTTGATGGAGGTTGTTTTATTACCTCCTGCATCGACATCCGATTTCATGGTCATCGCAAATTCTGTATCGCTTATTTTCGTCGTTTCTACAATAGAGTGCGATTTGACATCAGGATTATTACACACAGTCTCATTGATCAGTTTGGTATCCGTACTTTCTACAAATGTTGTCGTGCAACCGCCTGCACTGGTAGAAAAACCCTTCACCATTTTTTTAGAATCTTCAGACATTTTAGGGGTATAACACATAAGCGTCGCTATGCCCGAATTTTTTTCATCCATTAATACTTCTTTTGTATCTGGATTGATGGTGCGCATTTCTATATTTTCCATTTTCCATTCGCCGGGCTGTATATCTAATGCATATACATTAGATATACTAATAAACATAGCGGGGAAAACAATTGCTGATAATAGGCGTTTCATTTATAACTTCCTTGAATAATAAGTGATTCCCGGATAACAGGATGTTTCCGGGATTACTTATATCAGCAAAAATAATACCTGGCGAGGATAAATAAACGCCTGGGTTTTCAGAGATCCTTTAACATCCTCACTTCGCAATCGACATGTCCGGTGCAGCCGAGCGGTTCGCTAATATGTTCAAATCCTAAACGTTCGTATAGCGCAATCGCCTCGCGTAAAAAAGCCGTTGTTTCCAGATAGCAGCGTTTAAAACCCTGTTCACGGGCATGATCCAGAGCCATCAGCGCCAGCTTTTTCGCCAGCCCCTGACCACGAATCACCGGTAAAAAATACATTTTTTGCAGTTCACAAATGTCTGGTTCGCTACAGGATAACGGCGCCACGCCGCCACCGCCCACCACATAACCGTTTTGCTCTACCACCCAGTAGGCTGCGCCCGGTTGGCTATAAACCTGATACAGTTCATCCAGATTGGGGTCGGCAACGGTATAACCTTTATCGGCGGTAAGTCCGTATTCCGCTGAAACCTGACGGATGACACGGGCAATAGCGGCATTGTCGGCGGTAGTGATTCGGCGCACCGTGAGCGTTGGCGAGGCGACATTATTCATAATATGGCTCAATTTTTAAAATTTATTTATAGATTACTTTAATACCACCGTCTTGAGTCACGCGCAAGGAGATCCTGAATCAGACAAAATAAAAGGCGGAAAAATTAAACAAAAATAGTATTGTAGTCGAATCAGTAACAATCTACTGATTTTTATTATTAATTCTAATAGACTGCAAGTCAGGGATATGATTCATGAATAACGTTATCAGTAGTAAAGATAACCATAATCACACGTTGGTGTTTACAGGCAAGGGCGGAAAGTATTTTGTTATTTGCCTTGTGAATTTCTTGTTGACGTGTATCACGTTGGGAATCTATGCGCCGTGGGCGATGGTGAAGTGTCGACGTTATATTTATACTAATATGACGCTAAACAATCAGCCTTTTGCTTACAAAGCCACGGGCAGCGCATTATTTATTAGTATGTTATTAGTTTTTATTATTTATATTGTTAGCCTCTTTCTTATTGAACACGGTCATCCCGGTCTCGGTTTTACGCTATTCGGCTTATTAATTGCGATTATTCCTTTTATGGCGGTGAAAGGATTACAGTATCAGGCGATGATGACTTCGCTTAATGGCGTACATTTTGGATTCCAGTGTTCCATGCGGCGCGCCTGGTGGTACATGTTCGCTCTCCCGGTACTCCTGATGGTGGCGCTTTATATTGTTCTTTATATTATCTCACTGGTAACCATCGCCGTCGGCGGTTTAGTGTTCAATATCGTTTTTCTCGGTTTGCTGGCTATTATTGGGATAGGGGTCATTAACGGTATTACCTACAGCAAATGGATGACCTTGTTTGGCAATGGCGCAAACTTTGGCATTCATCGTTTCTCGATTCAGGTTAATGTTAAAACGTGCATCAGAGGGTGCGTGTTGGCAATGTTGACCCTTTTCCCTTTTGCTGTCGTGATTGGTTATCTAATCGCGCCGGTGTTCACCGACATGATTCTTTTGAGTATGATGGGGAATGCGCAGGCAGAAGGGGCGCTTATTCTGCAATATTATAGCCAGATAATGGCATGTTATTTCCTCTATTTTCTCGCGATTATTGTGGTAACCAGTTACTTATATGTGGCGTTACGCAACCTGTTTTTAAACAATTTGTCACTGGCGAACGATTCGATTCGTTTTCATTCCTCTGTCACTTCACACGGTATGCTGTGGCGGTTACTGGTGGTGTTTGTGATTTCCGGCGTGACCTTAGGGCTGGCTTATCCGTGGTTGAAAATTGGGCTGGTGAGCTGGCTGGCGCAGAATACACAGGTCCAGGGCGATCTGGATTCACTTGAGTTAACCAATGATGAGACGCCGCTGGAAAATGGCCCGCTAATGTGGATTTCTCGTGGCATCATGCCTTACTTCCCGTTTATCTGATGTAAAAAGGCCGACGTTTACGTCGGCCCATAATTCATGTTGTCGGATGGCGGCGTGAATGCCTTATCCGGCCTACCGATCGCGCCATTTCAATAAGCGAACGTGTAGGCCTGGTAAGCGAAGCGCCATCAGGCTTTCAGATTACAGCGCGGCGATAACCGCCTGCTGCTCAATCAGCTTCGCTTTGGCTTCTGCGTAACCGTCCAGCTTCTCACGCTCTTTGGCAATGACCGCTTCCGGCGCGCGGGCAACGAAACCTTCGTTGGAGAGTTTGCCTTCGATACGGGCAATCTCGCCTTCGATTTTCGCCACTTCTTTCGCCAGACGCGCCAGCTCATCGTCTTTGTTGATGAGGCCAGCCATCGGGATCAGCAGTTCAGCGCCGTCGATGATTTTGGTCACGGAAACCGGGCCTTTGTCATCAGCTGGCAGCACGGTGATGCTTTCCAGACGCGCCAGGGTTTGCAGGAAGCTACGGTTGTCGTTAACACGACGAACGGCTTCTTCACTACAGCCGCGCAGCAGCAGTTCCAGCGGTTTACCCGGGGCGATGTTCATTTCCGCACGAATGTTACGTACCGCGACGATCGCCTGCTTCAGCCACTCGGTATCGGCCAACGCGGCTTCATCCACCTGTGCGGCGTTATATTCCGGGAACGGCTGCAGCATGATGGTGTCGGCGGTAATACCGCAAATGACCTTCACGCGCTGCCAGATGGTTTCGGTGATGAACGGGATGATCGGGTGCGCCAGGCGCAGCAGACCTTCCAGTACGGTGACCAGCGTATGGCGGGTGCCGCGCAGTTCAGACTCGGAACCCCCGGTCATTACCGGCTTGGTCAGCTCCAGATACCAGTCGCAGAACTGGTTCCAGGTGAATTCATACAGAATGCCCGCGGCGATATCGAAGCGGAAGCTGTCCAGCGCGTCGCGGTAGGCTTTAACGGTCTGGTTGAATTCCGCCAGGATCCAGCGGTCAGCCAGCGATAGCGTCATTTCGCCGCCGTTGAAGCCGCAATCCTGCTCTTCGGTGTTCATCAGCACAAAGCGGCTGGCGTTCCACAGCTTGTTACAGAAGTTACGGTAACCTTCCAGACGCTTCATATCCCAGTTGATATCGCGGCCGGTCGAGGCCAGCGCCGCCAGGGTAAAGCGCAGGGCGTCGGTGCCGTGCGGCTCGATGCCGTTCGGGAACTGCTTCTCGGTACGCTTGCGAATTTTCTCCGCCATCTGCGGCTGCATCATGTTGCCGGTGCGTTTTTCCAGCAGTTCCGGCAGGGAGATGCCGTCCACCATATCCAGCGGGTCGATAACGTTGCCCTTGGATTTGGACATCTTCTGGCCTTCGTCGTCGCGAATCAGACCGGTCATGTAGACGGTATGGAACGGCACCTGCGGCTTGCCGTTTTCATCTTTGATGAAGTGCATGGTCATCATGATCATGCGGGCAATCCAGAAGAAGATGATATCGAAGCCGGACACCATCACGCTGGTGGGGTGGAACTGACGCAGGGCGTCGGTGTTTTCCGGCCAGCCGAGGGTGGAGAAAGTCCACAGCGCGGAGGAGAACCAGGTATCGAGAACGTCTTCGTCCTGACGAAGCTGAACGTCGGCGCCGAGGTTATTTTCCTGACGCACTTCGTCTTCGGTGCGGCCAACGTAGACGTTGCCCGCTTCGTCGTACCATGCCGGGATACGGTGACCCCACCACAGCTGACGAGAGATACACCAGTCCTGGATATCACGCATCCAGGAGAAGTACATGTTTTCGTACTGCTTCGGCACGAACTGAATGTCGCCGTTCTCAACCGCTTCCACTGCCGGTTTCGCCAGCACGTCAGCACGGACGTACCACTGGTCGGTCAGCATCGGTTCGATAACTACGCCGCCACGGTCGCCGTAAGGGACGGTCAGGTCGTGCGGTTTAATTTCTTCCAGCAGGCCCAGCGCGTCAACGGCAGCAACGACTGCTTTACGGGCAGCAAAGCGTTCCAGCTTCTGGAACTCAGCCGGAATCTCGCTGGAATAAACGTCAGACTCTTCACCTTTGGTATCGAACACTTCCGCGCTTTCGCGGATGTCGCCGTCAAAGGTCAGGATGTTGATCATCGGCAGGGCATGACGTTTCCCGACCTCATAGTCGTTAAAGTCGTGCGCCGGGGTGATCTTCACGCAGCCGGTGCCTTTTTCCATATCGGCATGTTCGTCGCCAACGATTGGAATGCGGCGGTTAACCAGCGGCAGAATAACGAATTTGCCAATCAGATCTTTATAACGCGGATCTTCCGGGTTCACGGCCACGCCAGTATCGCCCAGTACGGTTTCCGGACGGGTGGTGGCGACGACCAGGTAATCTTTACCGTCTGCGGTTTTCGCGCCGTCGGCAAGCGGATAGCGGATGTGCCACATGGAGCCTTTGGACTCGCGGTTTTCCACTTCCAGGTCAGAGATGGCGGTGCGCAGCTTCGGGTCCCAGTTCACCAGGCGTTTGCCACGGTAAATCAGGTCTTCTTTGTACAGGCGGACAAAGACTTCTTTCACGGCATTGGAAAGACCTTCGTCCATGGTGAAGCGCTCGCGCTCCCAGTCAACGGAGTTGCCGAGACGGCGCATCTGACGGGTAATGGTGCCGCCGGATTCCGCTTTCCACTGCCAGATTTTGTCGATAAACGCATCGCGGCCGTAGTCGTGACGGGTTTTACCTTCTTCAGCGGCAATCTTGCGCTCAACCACCATCTGGGTTGCGATCCCGGCGTGGTCGGTGCCGACCTGCCACAGGGTGTTTTTACCCTGCATACGCTGGTAACGGATCATGGTATCCATGATGGTTTGCTGGAAAGCATGTCCCATATGCAAACTGCCGGTGACGTTCGGCGGCGGGATCATGATGCAGAAGGACTCTTTGCTTTCGTCGCCGTTAGGCTTGAAATAGCCCTGCTTTTCCCAGTGCTCGTAAAGCGGCTGTTCGATATCTTGGGGGTTATATGTCTTTTCCATTATTTCCAGGTTGCCGTATTCAGGTTAAAACCAGCCACGCGGTAGGCTTTGTAGCGTTCGCGCGCCAGTTGTTTCAAAGTTTCTTCGTAAGGGACGAAGTCTACCACTTCTGTGAAAGCGGTGGCAAAATCTGCAAAGCTTGTACGCAGGCTGATTAAAATATCGCGCGGGCTGCTGTTGCGTTTTTGCGGCCAGGCGATTTCAACCGGCGCGCCGCCGCGTGGGCCTTCGCCTGCCAGATTGTGCGGGACAAAACTTTCCGCCGGTCTTGCCCACAGCGCTTCATCCAGCCGAATGGCCTGCTTCTCATCTTCGCAGGCGATCAGCACGCGCTTGCCGGCGCGCCAACGTTCTGCGGCAATTTCACACACCAGTTGTTCAACGGCGCTTAAACCGTTGACGGTGGTGTCATTGTCCAGAAGATAGAACGTCGCATTCTTCATATATGGGGCTTCTTGTGGTGGATTGAAATGCGTTGCCATGATGCCTCCCGTAGGCCGGATAAGCGCAGCGCCATCCGGCAAAACGCCTGATGGCGGCGCTAATGCGCCTTATCAGGCCTACGGGGTAATCTCAAACTTACTCTTCGCCGTTAAAGCCCGCACGATTGAGCAGGAACTGCGACAGCAGCGCTACCGGACGACCCGTCGCGCCTTTCGCTTTGCCGGATCGCCAGGCGGTGCCGGCGATATCCAGGTGCGCCCAGTTATACTTACGGGTAAAGCGCGACAGGAAGCAGCCCGCGGTGATAGCGCCGCCAGGACGACCACCAATATTCGCCATATCCGCAAAGTTGGACTCCAGTTGTTCCTGGAACTCATCGCCCAGCGGCAGACGCCACGCGCGGTCGCCCGCTTGCTCGGACGCGCCGATCAGTTCATGCGCCAGCGGGTTATGGTTCGACATCAGACCGGTAATGTGATGGCCCAGCGCAATCACGCAGGCGCCGGTTAGCGTCGCGACGTCAATGACGGCTTCCGGTTCGAAGCGTTCAACGTAGGTCAGCACGTCGCACAAAACCAGACGGCCTTCGGCGTCGGTGTTCAGGACTTCAACGGTTTGACCAGACATGGTGGTCAGCACGTCGCCCGGACGATACGCGCGTCCGCCCGGCATGTTTTCACAGCCCGCCAGTACGCCGATAACGTTAATCGGAAGCTGAAGCTCGGCAACCATACGCATCACGCCGTAAACCGCCGCCGCGCCGCACATGTCGTACTTCATCTCGTCCATCCCTTCAGATGGCTTGATGGAGATGCCGCCGGAGTCGAAGGTCAGGCCTTTACCCACCAGCACGATCGGGCGCGCGTCTTCGGACGGATTGCCCTTGTACTCAATCACCGACATCAGCGATTCATTCTGCGAACCGTGGCCGACCGCCAGATAAGCGTTCATACCCAGTTCGCGCATTTGCTGTTCGCCGATGACGCGGGTGATGACATTTTTGCTGTAGCTGTCGGCCAACTGGCGCGCCTGTGACGCCAGGTAGGCGGCGTTACAGATATTGGGCGGCATGTTGCCGAGATCTTTCGCTGCCTTAATCCCGGCGGCGATGGCCAGACCGTGCTGAATGGCGCGTTCGCCGCTGGTGAGCTCACGGCGGGTCGGCACATTAAAGACCATCTTACGTAGCGGGCGGCGCGGCTCGCTCTTGTTGGTCTTGAGTTGATCAAAGCTATAAAGCGTCTCTTTGGCCGTTTCGACGGCCTGACGCACTTTCCAGTAGTTGTTGCGGCCTTTGACGTGCAGTTCGGTCAGGAAACAGACGGCTTCCATCGAACCGGTATCATTCAGAGTATTTATCGTTTTCTGAATAACCTGCTTATACTGACGTTCATCAAGCTCGCGCTCTTTGCCGCAACCAATGAGGAGGATTCGCTCGGAAAGAACGTTAGGAACATGGTGCAGCAACAGAGTCTGCCCCGGTTTTCCTTCCAGTTCGCCGCGACGCAGCAATGCGCTGATGTATCCGTCGCTAATTTTGTCGAGCTGTTCTGCAATCGGAGAAAGGCGACGCGGTTCAAAGACGCCCACGACAATGCAGGCACTCCGCTGTTTCTCCGGGCTACCGCTTTTTACACTGAACTCCATGCACTATGCTCCTGAATCTTAAAGACAACAGTGGTGGCTACAGCTATACTCGTCGTCTTTCAAGTTGCAGATGCGTTGGCTGCGCCTGCTCACCCCTGTCACTTACCTGATGTAAGCTCCGGGGCTCCACAGTCCTGCCGCCTGCCTGCAACTCGAAATCCATTAGAGTATAGAAATTGAAAGCTTTCGTAACTCATATCCGCTGTTGCGGTGACTTCGTGTTAATCTTAACGTTATTACGGCATTGGCACGTCAGAACAAGTTCTGAGAGGTGAATCCGCTGAGTATAATGATCTTAGCGATGATTTCGACGACTCAAGAGAATAAATGACGTTTAAGCCATGAAACAAGCTAAATTCCAGCAAAAAATGGGTTTTTACGGGCGTATTTAAAGTGATAATCATAAGATATCTGGTGCGGGAGACGCTCAAAAGCCAGCTGGCGATACTCTTCATCTTACTTTTGATCTTCTTTTGTCAAAAGTTAGTGAGGATTCTCGGCGCGGCGGTTGACGGCGATATTCCCGCAAATCTGGTGCTCTCGCTTCTGGGGCTGGGCGTACCGGAAATGGCGCAGCTCATCCTGCCTTTAAGCCTGTTCCTGGGGCTGCTGATGACGCTGGGCAAACTGTATACCGAAAGTGAAATTACGGTCATGCACGCCTGTGGGTTGAGCAAAGCCGTGCTGGTAAAGGCCGCCATGGTACTGGCGTTATTTACCGGTATCCTTGCGGCGGTTAACGTGATGTGGGCCGGTCCCTGGTCGTCAAAACACCAGGATGAAGTGCTGGCGGAGGCGAAAGCGAACCCCGGTATGGCGGCGCTGGCGCAGGGGCAATTCCAGCAGGCGACCAACGGCAGCTCGGTGCTGTTTATCGAAAGCGTTGACGGCAGCGACTTCCACGATGTTTTCCTGGCGCAGATTCGCCCTAAGGGCAATGCTCGTCCTTCTGTGGTCGTGGCCGATTCCGGACACCTTACTCAGTTGCGCGATGGCTCCCAGGTTGTCACCTTAAACAAAGGGACGCGTTTTGAAGGGACGGCGTTGCTACGCGATTTTCGCATCACCGACTTCCAAAACTATCAGGCGATTATTGGCCATCAGGCCGTGGCGCTGGACCCGAACGATACCGACCAGATGGACATGCGCACGCTGTGGAATACCGACAACGATCGCGCTCGCGCCGAGCTGCACTGGCGTATCACGTTAGTCTTTACCGTATTTATGATGGCGCTGATGGTCGTGCCGCTCAGCGTGGTGAATCCACGTCAGGGGCGTGTCTTGTCTATGTTGCCCGCCATGCTGCTTTATCTGCTGTTCTTCCTGATCCAGACCTCCATTAAATCGAATGGCGGTAAAGGCAAACTGGACCCGGTTATCTGGATGTGGGCGGTCAACCTGATCTATCTGGCGTTGGCGATTGGTTTAAACCTGTGGGATACGGTGCCGGTCCGCCGCCTGCGTGCCCGTTTTCTGCGTAAAGGAGCGGTATAATGCAGCCATTTGGTGTACTTGACCGCTATATCGGTAAAACCATTTTTACCACCATCATGATGACGTTGTTCATGCTGGTGTCGCTCTCCGGGATCATCAAGTTTGTCGATCAGCTGAAAAAAGCGGGGCAGGGTAACTACGACGCGCTGGGCGCGGGTATGTACACCCTGCTCAGCGTACCTAAGGATATCCAGATCTTCTTTCCTATGGCGGCGCTGCTTGGCGCGCTGCTGGGACTGGGGATGCTGGCGCAGCGTAGCGAACTGGTGGTGATGCAGGCATCGGGTTTCACCCGTATGCAGGTGGCGCTGTCGGTGATGAAAACGGCTATCCCCCTGGTGCTGTTAACCATGGCGATCGGCGAATGGGTCGCCCCGCAGGGCGAGCAGATGGCGCGTAACTATCGTGCGCAGGCGATGTATGGCGGTTCGCTGCTTTCCACCCAGCAAGGTCTGTGGGCGAAAGACGGGAATAACTTTGTCTATATTGAACGGGTGAAGGGCGACGAGGAGCTGGCCGGCATTAGTATTTACGCTTTCAACGATCAGCGTCGTTTGCAGTCAGTGCGTTACGCCGCTTCGGCAAAATTCGACCCGGAGCATAAGGTCTGGCGTTTGTCGCAGGTGGATGAGTCCGATCTGCAAAACCCGAAACAGATCACCGGTTCGCAGACGGTGAGCGGCACCTGGAAAACGAATCTGACGCCGGATAAGTTAGGCGTGGTGGCGCTGGACCCGGATGCGCTTTCCATCAGCGGTCTGCATAACTACGTTAAATATCTGAAGTCGAGCGGACAGGACGCCGGACGTTATCAGCTCAATATGTGGAGTAAAATCTTCCAGCCGCTCTCCGTGGCGGTGATGATGCTGATGGCGCTGTCGTTTATCTTTGGCCCGCTGCGTAGTGTGCCGATGGGCGTGCGCGTAGTGACGGGGATTAGCTTCGGCTTCGTCTTCTACGTCCTCGACCAGATTTTTGGCCCGCTGACGCTGGTATACGGCATTCCGCCGATTGTCGGCGCGCTGCTGCCGAGCGCGTCTTTCTTCCTGATTAGCCTCTGGCTAATGCTGCGTAAGTCGTAATCACAGTAATCGTAGGCCTGATGGCGCTGTGCTTTTCAGGCCTACTCCGGACCCGTAGGCCGGATAAGGCGTTAGCGCCGCCATCCGGCAGACAGCCTGGTATTCCTCGAATGATGTAGCGCGTAACCTGACGCGTGGCGCTTTTGGCTACCCGTTAAGCTCAGGCAAGCTGCGGGAAAAAGTAGTTCAAAAAATTTATAATGTGTTGCCGTGATAAATCTGATAACCCAAATCAATCGTATTATGGTTGAGATCGTTATTTTTAATTTTGTTGAGCAACATCTGCGCGGCTCTGCGCCCGATCTCAAAACGAGGGGTAATTACGCTGGCGAGGCTCGGTATCATTTGCCTGCCCATCTCCAGACCGTGGAAGCCGGCGATGGAGATCTGCTCCGGTACGGCCAGTTGACGCTCGCGGCACCACAGTAGAGCGCCCATTGCGATATCGTCATTAGTACAAAAGACGCCATCCACGTCCGGGTGCGCAGCAAGCGCATCACGCATTAGCTGTATCCCCAGATGGATAGAGGAGATAGCGCGGGGATTGATGCGCAACGGCGCCAGCCCCCGGCGCGTCATCGCATCGCAGTAGCCGTGATAACGCTGCTCATCACGGATATCGTCTTTTGAACCCAGATAGAGAATTTTCCGCCGCTGGCGTTTATCCAGCATGGTGCTGACCATATCAAAGGCGGCCTGACGGTTATCAAACCCCACCTCCATATCTAAGCGATCGCCTTGGATGTCCATGAGTTCTACAATCGGAAGGGTAGCTGAGCGCAGGAATTTGACGGTTCTGAGGGTATGATATTTTTCTGAAAGAATAATGCCGTCGATATTGTAGGACAGTAAATTGATAACGGACTCTTCTTCCGAATCGCGATTGTAATTGTAATTCGCAATGAGAGTTTGGTAGTTATGACCCGACGTTACGGATTCAATCCCGGCAAGAATGTCGGCAAACAACTGGTTCTGAAAAGAGGGGATCAGCACGCCCAGAGTGTAACTTTGCGCGTTTAACAGCATAGCTGGCGCGCGATTTGGTATGTAGTTAATTTCCTCCATGATCTGCGCAATACGCTCGCCGGTTTCCCTGGCGACTTTTTTCGGCGAGCGGATGTAACGGCTCACCGTCATTTTTGTCACGCCAGCAAGCGTAGCGATATCCTGCAAAGAAATTCTGTGATTTCTCATGTTTTCTCCAGTACCGGGGGCGGGAACGTCGCCCCCATGGTTAATTGGGCTGCGGATGATGAATTAATGCAGAACCGCATTCAGCGCCAGTACGCCCAGCAACCCCATGACAGAAATCAATGTTTCCATAACGGTCCAGGTGCGTAGGGTTTCCCCGACGCTAAGATTAAAATACCCTTTAAACAGCCAAAACCCGGGATCGTTAACATGTGATGCAATAACGCTTCCTGCGCCTGTCGCCAGTACCATTAACGCCGGATCGGCGTGGGTTACGTTAATAATCGGCAATACGACGCCCGCTGTGGTTATCGCGGCCACGGTCGCGGAACCTAACGCAATACGCAGCACGGCGGCTACCGTCCAGCACATTAATAACGGAGATAGCGAGGTGCCGGTCATTAATTGCGAGATATATTGGCCCACGCCGCTATCCACCAGCACTTGCTTAAACGCGCCGCCGCCCGCGATGATAAAAACAATCATCGCAATAGCGCCAATGGACTCGCCGACGATATCCATCACCTGCTCAACCGTACGTCCATTGCGTCGGCCCAGCGTAAAAATGGCGATGATAATGGCAATAAACAACGCCACTGCTGGATTACCAATAAATTCGAAGAAAACCCGCACGGCATTCGTTTTTGGCAGCGTGATTTCACATACCGCTGCGATGGCCATCAGAATGACCGGGATCACGGCGGCAAAAATACTGTTCCAGAATGACGGCATCTCCTCTTCACTGAATAGGTGAGGATTAAATAATCCTTCAGGCGGCGCTTTCTCAAAGCGCGCCAGCAATTTTGAAAACAGAGGGCCGGCAACAATCACGGTCGGTATGGTAATGATTAACCCATACAGCAGGGTCGTACCGAGATTTGCCTCAAAAATTGTCGCAATAGCAGTAGGGCCGGGATGCGGCGGCAGGAAGCAGTGCGTAACGGATAAGGCGGCGACCATTGGAACCCCGACATACAGCAAGGGCAGTCCCGATGAGGCCACAATCGTAAAAACGAGCGGCAACAGCAGTACGAATCCGACTTCAAAAAACATTGCCAGGCCGACGATAAGCCCGGTGATCACCAGCGCCCATTGCACGCGTTTTTTGCCGAACGTATTAATGAGCGTCGTCGCAATGCGCTGCGCGGCGCCGGTATCGGAAATTAATCTTCCCAGCATCGCGCCAAAACCGAGGATCATGGCGAGTCCGCCCAGAGTACCGCCAATTCCGTTTTGTATGGAGTGCAGGACGTCTTGCGCGCCCATCCCTTCGGCAAATCCCACCACGGCGGCAACCAGAACAAGGGCGATAAAGCCGTTAACTTTAAAGCCAATCATTAAAACCAACAGCAGCGCAACGCCTGCCGCAATAATTATTAATGGCATATTCGTCTCTCTTATTAGTGCCAAAATAGCAGCGCTTACGCGCTGCGTCGTATTTCCCTGGTCAGACGGCAACCAGCATACCGCCATCGACAAACAGCAGATGTCCGTTAACAAAGTCGGAGGCTTTTGACGAGAGAAACACCGCTGCGCCAATAAGCTCCTGGGGATCGCCCCAGCGTGCGGCAGGCGTACGTTTGCATAGCCAGGAGGTGAAGGCTTCATCTTCAACCAGCGCTTTGGTCATCTCCGTTTTGAAGTATCCCGGCGCAATACCGTTGACCTGGATATTATGACGCGCCAGCTCCACGCACATGCCGCGAGTCAGCATCTTCACGGCACCCTTCGACGCGGCGTATGGCGTAATCGTGTCGCGGCCCAGCTCGCTTTGCATCGAACAGATGTTGATCACTTTTCCTGCCTGACGCGCCACCATACGGCGCGTAACGGCCTGAGAGACGAGAAAAACCGCGGTTTGATTTACGGCGATGACATCATTCCACTCCTGCTCGGGAAACTCAGTAAACGGATGACGGCGCTGGATACCGGCGTTATTTATCAGGACGTCAATGACGCCGATATCTTTTTCGATATGTTCAACCGCAGCTTCAATATCCTGTTTATGGGTGACATTAAAGGGAGCGGCAATAGCCTTTATCCCTTCCTGCTGAAGTTTCGTCACGGCTGTTTCGGCGCGCTCCGGGGTGATATCGTTAACAATAATGCGCGCGCCATAGCGACCAAGACCGGTCGCCAGCAAATAACCAATTCCCTGAGCGGCTCCGGTGATAAGGATATTTTTACCTGCCAGTGAAAAAAGATCGTTCATGATAGTGTCCCTTATTTTACTTTCTCAGAAAACGAGCTGAACTTTTGCCGCCTGTGTTTTGTCTCCGGCAAAGATCAGCGCCGCTTCCAGGTCGGTAAATGGATATTCCGCGCTCAGTAACGGCAGCGGATTGATAACGCGGTTGGCAAGCCAGGAAACCGCAGTATTAAATTCGGTAGTAAAGCGGAAAGAGCCTTTCAGGGAGATCTCTTTGCTTATTACCATCATCATCGGGAAGTTGGGAACTGCGCCGCCCATGCCAACCTGCACCATCACGCCTTTTGCCCGTGTGACTTCCAGACACGTTGAGATTGAGGAAGGATGCCCAGAGACTTCAAAACTGATATCGAAATACCCTTTTTCTGCTTTCCAGCCATCAAGAGAATCATGCTGTGGGTTCACCAGCGTATCCGCGCCCATCTGCCGGGCCAGCGAGAGAGAACGGGTACTGATATCGGCACATACCACTTCCGCCGCGCCCAGCGTTTTTACCGCGCTAACAATCAGGCAGCCGATAGGGCCAACGCCGGAGATAAAGACGCGTTTGCCCTGCAGATCGCCCGCCTCATGAGCCGCATGTATGGCAACCGCCAGCGGCTCGGCAAAGGCCATGGCTTTTTCGTCCGCCTGTTCCGGCCAGGGAATGCACTGAGCGGTATCGACAGCTTTAAATCGGGTAAAACCGCCATCGACATGCGGAAAATACATGGCGCTGCCAAAGAAACGCATTTCAGTACAGTGGTTTTCTTCATGCTGCAGACAGTATTTGCAATGACCGCAAGGCTTCGATGGATTAATCGCTACCGGTTGTCCTTCTCGTAATAAATCTGAGTCGCTACGAACGATTTTGCCAATCACTTCATGCCCTAAAATCATTGGCGCTTTTACTGTAAAATTGCCGACTTTGCCTTCCTGATAATAATGTAAGTCAGACCCACAAATGCCGCCTCGGGTAATTTGTACGAGTGTTCCTTTATTATTCCATTCAATATTTTGTTCCGTAACGGCAACAGCACGCTTACCCGCAACAACGCAGGATTGAGTTTTTACTTCCATAAATTCCTCACTGGTCAGGTAGTTACCCTGAACGCATTTAAGCGGTTTTATTTGTCATTATTTGTGACTTATGTCACGCTGGAAAATTGTTACACTACAATGTTACGCATAACGTGATGTGCCTTAGAGTTCTTCTCTATGGAAATTAAAAAACGTGAAATTGTCGAACGTAGAGGCGTAATATTGTGGTGTGGAATATGACTCAGAGGTATTTAAATGGCCGGGGAAAGCTATATTTTAATGGGTGTTTCAGGTAGTGGTAAGTCTTTAATAGGCAGCAAAATTGCAACATTATTTTCTGCGAAGTTTATTGACGGCGATGATCTCCATCCGGCGAAAAACATTGATAAAATGTCTCAGGGAATACCGTTAACTGATGAAGACCGTTTACCCTGGCTGGAACGATTAAATGACGCTTCATACAGTCTTTATAAAAAAAATGAGACGGGATTTATTGTCTGCTCGTCATTAAAAAAACAGTACCGCGATATTTTACGTAAGAGCAGCCCTAACGTACATTTCCTGTGGCTGGACGGCGATTACGCTACCATTCTGCAGCGAATGCAGCGTCGTGCCGGGCATTTTATGCCGCCAGACCTGCTGCAAAGTCAGTTTGACGCGCTGGAGCGACCGTGTGCCGATGAACATGATATTGCGCGTATCGATGTTAATTATGACATCGAGCACGTGACGGAGCAGTGCCGACTGGCTGTACAGGCTTTTCGTCAAGCACTCAGCGCTTCCTGATCATTGTCAAAGCGCTGAGTCAGGCGGTCAGAAGTCAGCTTTTAGCACTACACGATAGCGGGCTTTGCCGTCGCGAACGTGCTGGATAGCCTCGTTGATTTGTGACATTGCGAACAGTTCCGTGGTGGGCGCGACTTTGCTGCGTCCGGCGAATTTCATCAGTTTGCGAAGCTCATATGGCGTTCCGGTTGCCGAGCCTGAGATACTGCGATCGCCGGCAATTAATGTAAACGCCGGTACGGGCAGCGGCTTCAATACGGCCCCAACGGTATGGAAGTTGCCGCCATACGTCAGCGCTTCGAAGTAGGGCTGCCAGTCGAGATCGACGTTGACCGTGTTAATAATGAGATCGAACTGGCCCGCCAGTGCTTTTAACGCTTCCGGATCGCGGCTGTTCACCACGTTATTGGCCCCCATCGCCAGCACTTCCTGCTCTTTCGATGGATTGGAGCTGAACGCGGTGACTTCGCAGCCCATTGCGTGTAACAGCTTTATGGCGATATGCCCCAGCCCGCCAATACCGATGACGCCAACGCGGCTGGTAGCAGTAATATGGTGCATCAATAGCGGTTTAAAGACCGTAATGCCGCCACATAACAGCGGGCCTGCGGACGCCATATCTATATTCTCCGGAAGAGGAATTACCCACTGCCAGCCTGCGCGAAGCTTCTCGGCAAAACCGCCACGATTGAGGATAGTGGGCACTGTGCCTTCCTGGCAGTTAATTTGATTGCCGCTGATACAGGCATCGCAGTGTCCGCAGCTGCGCGCCGTCCAGCCGATTCCAACGCGCTGGCCGACTTTTAGCCCCTTATCCTGTGCCGCGCTGCCGAGTGCGGCCACCCGACCGATGACCTCATGTCCGGCAACCAGAGGGTATTGAGAGAACCCCCATTCATTGTCGATCATCGACAGATCGGAATGGCAGATCCCGCAGTAGTCGACCCGTACCTCGACATCTTCCGGTTGGAGTTCTCCCGCATCATATTCATAGAGTTCGAGCTCGCCGCCCGCCTCTTTGGCGGCATAGCTTTTTATTATCGTCATTGTGTTTCCCTTAATGTGGTGTTGAACTGAAAAGTGTAGAGCATGGAGGTAAGGGACGCCCGACGTTAATCTGCTGGAGAAGGCCGGAAGTAGCCTGATTATTCTATTTAATACTCAACGCTGCTGAAATTTTCAGCACTTAGCGATACAGGTGTATGCTCGTGCTTGCATGGCGGCGTATGACAGGTATAATCCACAACGTTTTCCGCATACCTCTTCAGTGCCGAAGTGGCGAAATCGGTAGACGCAGTTGATTCAAAATCAACCGTAGAAATACGTGCCGGTTCGAGTCCGGCCTTCGGCACCATTAACACTTCTTTTGACGTTTCCTGAAGTCTACAAATCCAGAAAAAATCTTTAAAAACAAGCAAGTTACCGTATTTCATGGTCTTTGTTGGTCTCTTGTGGTCTACCCCCTTTTGGGGGCATAATCGGGGGCATGTCAATTCGATCAGGATTTGTGCCCCCAAAATGAAACTCAACGCTCGCCAGATAGAGACAGCAAAGCCGAAAGAGAAAGCCTATAAAATGGCTGATGGAGGCGGCTTGTATCTTGAGGTCTCCCCTAAAGGTTCCAAATACTGGCGCATGAAGTATCGCCGCCCGTCTGACAAAAAGGAAGATCGGCTCGCTTTTGGTGTATACCCGACGATCACTTTGGCTGAGGCTCGGGCTAAGCGCGATGCAGCAAAGAAATTGTTGTCTCAGGGCATTGACCCCAAAGTGGAGCAAAAGGGGGCACAAGCTGAAATTGAGGGGGCATATTTATTTGAAACTATCGCAAGGCAATGGCACGCAAGTAATCTAACTTGGAGCGAAGATCATAGCCATCGCGTTCTGCTGACCCTTGAGCAGTATATTTTCCCCTCGATAGGTCAAATTGACGCTAGGACGTTGAGAACCAGCCAGCTTCTCAATCCGATCAAAGCTGTCGATACGGCAGGTAAACATGATGTTGCGCAGCGACTGATGCAGCGCGTAAACGCAATTATGCGTTTCGGTGTGCAGAATGACCTTCTTGAGTCAAATCCTGCCAGTGATATGGCTGGAGCGCTTTTAAGCGTTAAGGCGACCCATCACCCAGCGCTACCCCCAAAAAGAATCCCTGAGTTCCTTGAAAGATTATCACGCTATAAAGGGCGACTAATGACACGGCTTGCCGTTGAATTAACGCTACTTACATTTATTCGTTCAAGTGAGATGCGTTTTGCTCGCTGGAGTGAAGTTAACTTTGAACGAAGCGAGTGGACGATACCCGGAATTCGTAAGCCTATTCCCGGCGTAAAACACTCTGAGCGTGGGATGAAGATGAAAACTGAACATATTGTTCCGCTGAGCAAACAGGCATTTGATATTTTTAAACGTTTACATGCCTTGAGCGGTAAAGGTGAGGTGATATTTCCCAGCGATCATGACCCTAAAAAAGTAATGAGTGAAAATACAGTAAATAGCGCCTTACGTGTAATGGGATATGATACGAAAACGGAAGTATGTGGTCATGGATTTAGAACTATGGCGCGTGGTGCGCTAAGTGAGTCGAAACTATGGAATGATGACGCTATTGAAAGACAGTTAAGCCACGTTGAACGAAAAAACGTGAAAGGTTCATATATGCACACTTCTGAATATCTTGAAGAAAGAAGATTAATGCTGCAATGGTGGGCTGATTACATTGATGCTAACAAGAATGGATCTATCACACCATATGATTTTGCGCGTGTGCATGGAAAATAATTACCATTGTGTGGCTACGGAGAGATTTAAATGAATAACACACAATCTGATAATAATTTGTTTTATTTTAATAGGTTAACGTACATTACGCCACACGAAGTTGCGCTTGCTATGAATGGTTTTGACTATGATACCGAAAATGATGAATTGACTGAGATTCAATTAAAAGAGGTTATCAGATTAAGAAAGGCAATAACCAGAAATCTACAACTGATTAATGAATATAAAAACATATCCGCCACGCAAAAAGTGGAAGCGAACTTAGTATTAACTGCCGCTTATATCTTTCAGAGGGAAGATATTGTACCTGTGGAGATTAAGGAAAGAATTGAGAACGCATTGCAACAACAGGTAAAAAATAAAGATTGGGGCGATATTTTAATGATGCTAGGAGGAAATGAATTATATGAAATTGGTAAAAAATTAAGGAGTAATGGCAGAGGGCAGTATAGAAAAGATGACGAGGATAATTATAGTTGTAAATTAATTTACCTGCTAATTGAATTAATTAAGAAACATGGAAAGGTAAATTATAGCGATAATAGTGTTATATATAATGATATTATTTCTTTTTGTAATGAAAATGAGATTCCATTGAAAGGAATTAAAAAAGCTACGTTCTATAAGAAAATAAAGTTGGGTAAAGATATTATAAAATACGGAGAGTGAATTTATTAATTACTTTCTGGATATCTCTCATTAGAAGGGGCTACAAGAGGCTCTAAGGGGCTATAGGGGGTAATACAGTGTAATACTGTGGTAATTCCTGAGTAATATGAATCGATAAAACGTAATAATACCTTTCAACGTATGATTTGTTTGATTTTTCATCCTATCTATATGAATTTTATTGATTTTATTTTTTGTGCATTTCCTTCTTCTTGTGTTCTTTCATATGAATATCGTTTCTTTTTTTCAGTGGAAATCATCACGTTTCAATAGAATCAACGTTTGTCTTAATAGATTCCATTATCACTAGAATGACTTTTTTTCAGTGTTTAAAGTCACCGTGAACTTAAGTAGAACACGGAGTAACAAGATGGAATATGCAAACAACCTTTCAGAGAATCAGACCCTTATCTCAGCAAAAGAGGTGTTAAGACGCGTTCAGCGTAGCAAGGCATGGCTTTACAAACAGCTTTCAAACAATACATTTCCCCGCCCGGTGAAAATAGGAACTCGTGCAATTTCATTTGTTGAAAGCGAAGTCGATCACTGGATTCAAGAGCAAATATATGCCTCTCGTGGTGAACGGCATGAAAATCACTAATAAAAAAGCCCGACAAAATGAGTTTGTGGGCTTAAAAATATTTTCGCTTACTGAAATTAGCATGGAATCTGAGAGAACGTCTATTCGCTTCTCTATTCAGCTTACTTGCTCTGGCTTATTTTTCCTGCGCTGCCGGCGTTTAATCTCGCCTTTTACAGCGGTAACAATAAATTGCGCTTTCGTTTCCCCATCTTCAAGGTTGCTTTCTAATTCTGCAACTACATCATGTGGGAAACGAGCATTAAGTTGCTGCGACTTGTTGTTAGTTGAACCCGTTGCCATTACTGGATCTCCTTGCGTTAGGTGCGATTCAGTATACGCAAAAAAAATGATAATAAAAGACTTGAAGTGCGATTCACTTAAGGGTAGCTTTAAAAGCGAAGGTGCGATTCACCTTGTGAGTGCGAAGCCCGACAGTGCAGCAACACTAACCGGGCTTCTGACCAAACCGCTATATGAGACAACGAAGATGGCTAAACAGAAGTGTACCTGGTTATTCGCGGCGATCAACCGCAGTCAACGCAATGCCCGCCCTGTGATGTTAAGGATAACCGCAGATAACGAGCGCTCAGCGCGGCGCAGACTTGCCCCGGACTACGTGCTGAGTTTTGCCGGTCGCATTCCCTGCGGAGGTGAACATGCGTAATTATCCGCAACCCGGCGAACGCTGGCAGCATGAGCGTGGCTGGACTGTCACGATTATCAGATTAACTGAAGCCTCGCCCTCCGTGGCGCTGGTTAACCCTGAATTCAGCTGTGAAGTGCTGATTCGTCATGACAGCGACAATAAGCTTTCTTCCTGCCCTCTGGCATGGTTTGAGCAGCGGTATACGCGCCTGTTTGATGCGCCGCTCTTTAAACCTTCGCCAGCTCCCGCGGGGGGTAGCGGCTCTGGCTCGCTGACGCTGCATCCGTCGGTGGTATTTACCCGCTGGCGGGAGCGCAGCATACGGCGTTCTGCTGAACCTGACGACAGTCACTATTCAAAGTTTCTCTGACAAAACACCGCTGAAAACGGAGTAATCCACGATGAATATTTCAAACGGGCACAACGGTGCTCAGGGCCACGCTTTGCCTGAAAAACACAATAGCGGTGCTTTTGCGTATGGGTTGTCAGAGGACGGTTTCGGAAAGCTGGCTCGCGCCAGAAAGGCCTGCGACATGTTGCAGCTTCTCTTTTCTGAATACCCCTCGCAGGGCGGAACGCTGGATGCAGGATGTGCGCCAGGCATCGCCGCGCTGATGGAGTACCTGCGGTCAGATTTGACGGATATTGCGCACAGTTGCGAACTGATTGAAGGAGGCACCCAATGAACCAGCCGCAGGTTTCTATTTTTCCAGCAGAAATGACCACTGCGCTTTACCGGCGGGCTATTGCATCGGCCTGGCGCCAGAAAGCGCTGACCGAAACCGGCTGCGATCACTATGGTCCGCACAGTCTGACTGTTGAACGTATTGAAATGGCCATTGCCCTGCATATCGAGTGTGCACTGATTAACGAATATGGCGAAGCACAGGGAGCAGCGGCTGCACTGGCGCTGCTGACTGACATGCTGGAGCCATCATTGCTGACCGCGCCGCCGGTACTGACCGTGCGCGGCTGTGAAGTGATGGCGGAGCTGTACCGCACACTTCCGGCGGCATTTGATGACTTCTGCAGCTCGGGTGTATCGCTGTATCAGGGGGAAGTATGACAACACAGACGGTTACGCAGATTTCAGCCGCAGCGCGGGGGAAATGGCCCGTCATTCTGCAGATGCTGCGTATTGATGTACCTGAAAACGGCAGGCACGGTCCCTGCCCGAAATGTGGGGGCAAGGATCGCTTCCGCCTCGATGACCTCGACGGGCGCGGGACGTGGATTTGCAGCCAGTGCGGCAATGGTGATGGTCTGGATCTGGTTAAGCTCATAACCGGTTACGGCGTCAGAAAGGCAGCGCAGGAGGTGGCGCAGGTGCTTAATGTGCCGGATGTGCAGGAACTGCCCGTTAAGCCCGCCAGGCAAAAAGCCCCTAAACGCGATATGAGCCTTACCGTGGCGGCCCTGATGAAAGAGAGTCACACGGGAGAAAGCCCCTATCTGACCGGAAAAGGGTTCGCCGGATACCCGGCCTCCCTGACCGGGAGCGTGCAGCATATCAGCGGTAAGGATTTCCCTGCCGGTTCCCTGCTGTTACCGCTCACGACGAACGCCGGAGCCGTGACCGGTGCACAGCTTATCGCCCCGACGGGTGAAAAAAGCATACTGCCCGGCAGCACGATGAAAGGCGCGTTTGTGGCGCTCAGCCCGTTACCGTCTGAACCGCCGGTACAGGTGGTGATTACCGAAGGTTACGCCACGGCGCTGACGGTAAGCCAGCTCACCGCCGGATGCGTAGTGGCCGCCATATCTGCGGGCAACCTGCCCAACGTCGCACAGGCGCTGCGGGCACGCTGGCCTGAGGTAAAAATTATCATCGCCGGTGATAACGATTTTCAGGACGGGGGCGAGAATCCCGGCAGATCCTTTGCTGAACGGGCGGCAAAATCAGTCGGTGGCTGGGTGACGCTGCCACCGGGAGAAATTAAAGCTGACTGGAATGACTTCCACCGTGAGCACGGTATTACCCGTGCCCGTGAAGCCTTTCGTAACGGTCTTGTACTGTGCGGAGAAGGCCGCACGCAGCTGCCGCACGGGTTCCGACTTACCCAGGAATATCTCTGGTATGAAAAACAGGTACAGCGCAACGGTGAGACGGAGATCCAGAACGTCAAAATATGCAACCCGTTGCGCGTGACGGCAATCACCTGCGATGCCGATGGCGGTAATTTCGGGCGACTGCTGGAGTGGGAAGATACATGGGGAGAGCGCCGCCGCTGGGCGATGCCGATGGAAATGCTCAGTGGGAGCGGTGAGGAACTGCGCCGGGTACTGCTGGTTAACGGGCTGTCCTATATCAGCACCACCGGTGAGGCCCGCGCGCGCCTGATGGAATATATCTCGCTGTGTAAACCGGAACGCCGCGTGACCTGCGTCAGCCGCACGGGCTGGCATGGTCAGGTTTACGTCCTGCAGGATGAGGTCAGCGGTGAAGGTGCAGAGGGTGTCATTCTCCAGACCACTTCCGTGCAGGGGCGCGATTTCCGTGTGTCAGGTACAACGGAGGAATGGCGGGAGCACGTTTCCCGTTACTGCACCGGCAACTCCCGCGTGGCGTTTGCCGTCAGTCTGGCCTTTGCTGCCCCCCTGTTACGGCTGGTTGGTATGGACGGCGGCGGCTACCACCTCAAGGGGGAATCGACGGACGGTAAGACCACCACCATGAAAGCGGCAACCTCTGTCTGTGGCGGGCCTGATTACTGGCAGACGTGGCGGGCAACCGGCAACGCGCTGGAGGGATGCGCCAGCCGCCGCAACGATGCCGCCATGATGCTTGATGAGATCCGGGAGGTGGACGGACGCGAGGCAGGCAATATCGCCTACATGCTGGCAAACGGTCAGGGCAAGGGCCGTGCCGGTACGGACGGTGAGCTGCGCACCCGTAAGCAGTGGCGGCTGCTGTTCTTTTCAACCGGCGAGCTGTCACTGACTGAACATGCGGCAAAAGCCGGTGAGCGTACCTTTGCCGGGATGGAAGTCAGGATGATCCAGATCCCCAGCGATTCCGGGAAATTTGGCGTATTTGAGGAGCTGCACGGCTTCGACAGCGGCAAGGCTCTGGCGGAACATCTGGAGTGGGCCACGTCCAGCTACTACGGTTCGCCGTTCAGGGAGTGGCTGAAAGCCCTGACCGCTGACCTTAACGGGCTGACGGCACAGGCAAAGTCACTGATGAAGGAATATACAGCCGCCCTGACCCCGAAAGATGCGGGTAATCAGGTAGGCCGGGCTGTGAACCGCTTTGCACTGGTGGCGATGGCGGGCGAGCTGGCAACCCGGCTGGGTATCACCGGCTGGCCTGAGGGTGAAGCGCTGCGGGCAACCCGCGTCTGCCTGAACGCATGGCTGAAAGATCGCGGGCACACCGCCAATCAGGAAGATATTGCCGCACTGGAGCAGGTACGCAGCTTCTTTACCGCGAATCAGTACAGCCGCTTTGCTGACTGGCACGACGAGCGTAACCGCCCCGGCAATATGGTGGGCTGGCGCAGGGTGGAGAAAGGCAGTACCGCGCAGGGCACGGAGGCCGTCACCACGTTCTACGTCATGCCGTCCGGCTGGAAAGAAATCTGCCGGGGATTTGACCCGCGCAAGGTGGCGCGTCTGTGCGCGGATCGTGGATACCTGCTGCCCTCCACCGATGGCAAGCTGCAGACAACCATTCGCCCGCCAGAGATGAATCCCCGCAGACTCTATGTCTTCAACAGCGAGGTGCCGGGTTAAGGCTTTGCGTGAGTCTTATTTATTAAGGGTAACAGGTGAAACAGGTGGAACACCCGTATTTTACAAGGGCTAAACCTGTTTCACCTTCTGAAATAGTGAGGTGGAACAGGTGGAACGCCAGCCGATCCGCTGTTCCACCTTGTTACCTGCGATGTTCCACCTGTGATGTGCATATAAATGTTTTACAAAACAATGGTGTAACACCTGTTCCACCTGTTTCACCGCATCCGGGACATAAAGCAGGCTGAAACAGAGGCATTTTTATCTGGCTGGCTGTCATGGCCGCGTCTGAATAACCGCAAACGCCCGTTGTGCCAGCCACCACACACTGAGCGCCGATAGTGCGCTTGTGTCAGTCACGACACAATTGACGTAACGAACCAACCCGGCAGGAGAAGTCATGAACAACACCGCAGAGAATAACAACCTTTCCACTTTTCCGGCTGTAACGCAGCAGGCAATGGAAACCCTGAACACAGCCAGAAGCGCATGGCTTGAAGCACGTCGTCGGCAGAAAGCGGCAGCGGATAATATTGCAACTATCCGCCAGCGCCGTGCTGAAATGGAAGCCACGACGAACGCACTGAATGATGAGTGGCGCACGCTGTTTCGTGAAAGTCAGGGCGTAATCTCAAAGGAAATGAAAAAACTACGCACGGAAATTGCGCTGGGACGAGAAACGCTTGAGGATTTTGATGAGCTGCTGGCGGCTCAGGAGAGCGAAAATGCACTTTTGCCACAGGAGACTGCGGAATTAGCCGGAAAGTATATCCACGCGCACGAGGCACTTGTGGGTATTCGCGCAAAACAAATCTGGGAAGATTTTATGCAATCGCATGGTAAGGCTCTCATCCAGACATTGAGCCTGCTCAAATCTACAATGGGCCGCGAAGCCAGCGCAGTTGTCGGTGTGGTACATTCAGTTAATGACCCGGACACACTGCTGAAAGACTTTATTCACAAACATATCACCAAACCGGCTCTTGCTAACACTGCGATGCCGGAACAGGACCCTGTGTTTAAACTGGCGGGTGTTGCGCCGGATTATTCGGCTTGTATCGATTTAAGCAAAACCCCGTCACCGGCGGCCCTTCATAAAATGAAGATCCGTCATGAACGTGAAAAACAGCAGAAACGTAACCGTGATATGGAGAGTATCTGATGGCGCTTAAATGTCCCGAATGCGGCACTACGGCACACGCCAGAACCTCAGCCTATGAAGCACCATCGGTTAAACGCTCATGGTATCAGTGCCAGAATCTCGAATGTTCCTGCACATTTACTGCACTGGAAAGTGTGGATACGATAATTATGAAACCCCGGCGCAATGAACAGGAATCAGATGAACCGGAAAACCATGAAAAACAAAAGAAAACGCTCAATCGTTATGGCTCTGCATCAAAACTGTCAAACCGCCAGCAAATCCCTGTCTGATTAGAAAGAACGCCCACGCAATCCCGGTCCAGTACCGGGATTTTTTATACCTTTTTCCTGGCTGGCCTGAGAACGCATGAGTGCATGTCTATGCTGCATGAAAACGCATGAGTCTCATGCAGCATTTTTGACGCGAAAGCCCTTGTATGGCGGCTCCTGAGACGATTTACGAGGTGCATGAAAACCATTCTGTTAAGTGAAGCGGGCAGGCGGGCGGGGCTGCGCGCGCTGAGGGGGAAAAGACAGAACGCCAGCACAATGCCGGCGCAACCGCTGGCAAGAGGGTTGTATGGCGCATCTAACAATCACAGCGCCTCGCCGGGTTGTGTGAGTCCGGGCACACTGTCAGGACATTGACAACCAGAGAGTAAATATCATGAGTGAACTTCTTACTGAAAAAACGGAATCCATTGTCATTCTGGATACACCTGTGCAGCGTGGCGCAACTTCGATCCGGGAAGTCGTGCTGCGTAAACCTCAGTCTGGTGCGCTGCGGGGACTCCGACTGCAGGCCGTAATGGAAATGGATGTGGCCTCGATGATGACGATTATCCCCCGTATTTCCAGCCCGGAACTGACTCCGCAGGAAATGGCAGAGCTGGACCCGGCAGACCTGGCTTCCATGTCGCTGGAGGTGGTTCTTTTTTTGCTACCGAAGTCGGCAACATCAGCTTTCCAACCGGCCTGATGGTTGATGATTTGGTGGCGGATATCGCCACCATTTTTCACTGGTCGCCGTCCGTTACTGACGTTATGCCGTTGACCGAGGTGCTGGAATGGCGACACAAAGCTATCCTGAGAAACGGAGTCAGTGATGAGTGATAAAAACCTGCGTCTGCAGGTCGTGTTAAATGCGGTTGATAAACTCACCCGACCTTTAAAAGTGGCACAGGCTGGATCTAAGGAACTGACCTCTGCTGTCCGGCAGACCCGCGAGCAGCTTAAACGGCTCAACGATGCGGGAGGTCAGTTAAAATCCTTCGATCAGCTATCCCGGAGCCTGAGCCGGACCAGTACCGAACTGGACCAGGCGCGGCTGCGTGCGCAGATGATGACCCGCGAAATGTCAGCCCTCGAATCCCCCACCAAAAAGCAGACAGCGGCGCTTGAAACGCAATGGCGGGCCGTGTCGAGGCTGGAGCAAAAGCAGGAGCAGGAAACGCGGCAGATGGCGGCAGCCAGGGCGGAACTGTACCGCCTCGGCATCTCTGCGGGAGGCGGTGCCCGTGAAACGGCACGCATTACCCGTGAAACGGATCGCTATAACAAACAGCTGGCAGAGCAGGAGCGGCGCTTGCGTGACGTTGGCGAGCGCCAGCGCAAGCTGAATGCGATCAGGGCAAAAGCCGATAAGATGCGCGATGTGCGCAATAGCCTTGCCGGGAACGGCGCAGGAATGGTGGCTGCAGGTGTGGCAACGGGGGCAACGCTGATGGCACCCATTCGCGCCTACTCGGAATCAGAAAACGCCGCTAACCAGCTGGCAGGCTCGATGATGGGGCCTGGCGGAAAGGTTGCGCCGGAGTTTGAGAAGCTAAACAAGCTGGCAATCGCCCTGGGGGACCGGCTGCCCGGCACCACGGCAGACTTTCAAAACATGATGACCATGTTACGCCGCCAGGGTATGTCTGCGCAGGTCATCCTGGGAGGGCTGGGTGAGTCGGCGGCGTATCTCGGCGTGCAGCTGCAGATGGCCCCGACGGATGCGGCAGAGTTTGCCGCGAAACTGCAGGACGCCACGCAGACCACCGAAAAAGACATGATGAGCCTGATGGACGTGATCCAGCGGGGTTATTACGCGGGGGTTGATCCGGGAAATATGCTGCAGGGTTTTGCAAATATCAGCAGCGCTATGGACATTATCAAGCAGAAGGGCCTGGATGCTGCGAAAACATTTAGTCCACTTCTCGTCATGGCCGATCAGGCGGGGATGGCCGGAGAGTCAGCGGGTAATGCCTATCGTAAAATTTTTCAGGCCACGCTGGATGCCAAAAATATTAAGAGCGTAAACGACGGGCTGAAAGGAAAAGGTATCAGGTTTGATTTTTCCGACGGGAAAGGCGGATTTGGCGGCCTGGAAAAGATGTACGCGCAGTTAGAAAAGCTTGAAAAATTAAATGATGAAACAAAACTTGCAACGCAGAAAGCCCTGTTTGGTAACGATAACGAGGTGCTAAAAGCGCTGAATACCATGACGTCAAAAGGCATCGAGGGCTACCGTGAAACCGTCGCCAAACTGGAGAACCAGGCGACTCTGCGCGAGCGCGTCGATGCGTCTCTTAATACCCTGGGCAACAAATGGGAGGCGGCAACGGGGTCTTTTACTAATGCGATGGCAAGCATTGGGGAAACTGTCTCGCCAGTGCTTAAAACGCTATCTGACTGGCTGGGGAATCTGGCTTCCGGGCTGGATGGGTTGGTTAAACGGCACCCGCGGCTGACTGCTGCAATGTTTACAGTCGCTGCAGTATTCGCGGTTGCTGCGACAGCTGCGGGCGTGGTGTCACTGGCGCTGGCATCTATTCTGGGACCGATGGCCGTAGTGCGGGTAAGTGCAGGCATCCTCCAGCTTAAATTTGCTTCTGTGTTTGGTCTGGTCACAAAAGTTATTGGCGCAGCAGGCCAGGCTATCCTGTGGCTGGGCAGGCTGATGTTTGCTAACCCAATATTGGCGGTTATTGGCTTGATCGCTATGGGAGCCATTTATATCTGGCAGAACTGGGAAACACTGGGGCCAAAATTTAAAGCGATGTGGGATGCTATCTCATCGGGAGTGACTGGTGCATGGGCGGTTATTAAGCAGACCATCAGTCAGAAATGGACTGAAATACTGAGTGATGTTGCCGCGCTGCCCGCGAAGTTTAAAGCGGTGGGAGGCGCAATCATTGACGGCATCCTGAGCGGTATCAATGAGAAGTGGGAGACGCTCAAGAGCAAGCTGGCATCGGTGAAAAGCTATCTGCCGGACTGGATGACCGGTGGCGACAAATCACCGGGAACCCCACAGGCAAAAGGTGTGGGTGGATTTTTTGCCGGGATGTATGACAGCGGCGGATATATTCCGCGCGGGCAGTTTGGCATTGCTGGTGAGAATGGACCCGAGATCGTTAACGGGCCCGCATACATAACGAGCAGGAGACGAACAGCAGCCATTGCCGCTGCCACCTGGCTGACTCTGGGAGGGCTGGCACCGGAGACAGAGGCTAAACCACTCCACCCATACAGCCTGCCTGTCTCCGCATATAAGAGTCAGCAACAAAAGCCCGCTATAGCCACGCAGGCCCTGCCTGCGTCGATAGGGACAGTTGAAATCCATATTCACCAGCAACCAGGGCAAAGCCCGTCAGATGTGGCAGATGAAGTGATGAGACGTATTGAAGCAAAACAGAGAAAACTGGCAGCCCGTTCCCGCAGTAACTTTAGCGACCAGGGGGGATACGATGTATAGCGTTAACTGCTTAGTGAGTGCAGGAATCTGTTGAGGAAATGATTGTTTCGGTTAGGGTCCGTGCTGCGGATCCGAACCGAATCTTTCTCTATATCGTTATCAGTTCTTCTATGAAAGGTTGATTGAAATTTTGATGGGGGCACAAAAAGGGGCATAAATTAAAATTGCACTTTATTTTTTCAATTATTACATATGGTTGGTTTGTTTTTAGATTCCGGCCTTCGCACCAATAGCATGTAAATGGACCTCAACTGAGGTCTTTTTTTATGTCTAAAATCTGCGCTATACAAGGCCTTCCACGATTTTTCCTTCAACTGAAGTCAATCTAACTCAACCCACATCAACAAGCTTGTGAGTATACTAATGAGTATATTTTCCGATTCTATATTGCTTGTATACTCACGAGGTACCAATCGAAGGAGGTCCATCATGACCTAACGGATACTAAAGTTCGTTCTGCGAAACCTGAGGATAAAGAGTATTCACTTGTTGACGGTGACGGCATGTCCTTACTTGTAAAACCTAAATAGCTGCGCCAAATAGTAGATCACTTTGAGGGAACTCAGCCCGGATTGTGCGATCTGATCAATCGCCAAAAATCACAAATCACCAACCGGACTGAGCGATGCCGATCATAGCACCAATTCCCCGTGACGAACGACGCCTGATGTAGAAAGCTATCCATAAAACGCACGATAAAAATTATGCCCGCAGGCTGACTGCCATGCTGATGCTGCACCGGGGCGATCGCGTCAGCGACGTTGCCAGAACGCTCTGCTGTGCCCGTTCCTCCGTCGGTCGCTGGATTAACTGGTTCACGTTGTCGGGTATTGAAGGTCTGAAATCATTACCTGCCGGGCGTACCCGTCGCTGGCCGTTTGAGCATATCTGCACGCTGTTACGTGAGCTGGTAAAACACTCTCCCGGTGATTTTGGCTACCAGCGTTCCCGCTGGAGTACAGAACTTCTGGCAATAAAAATCAATGAGATAACCGGTTGCCAGTTACATGCCGGAACCGTTCGCCGCTGGTTGCCGTCTGCGGGGCTTGTGTGGCGAAGGGCCGCGCCAACTCTGCGTATCCGTGACCCGCATAAAGATGAAAAGATGTCTATTCGCTACTTCCAGAAGGGCAGCGGACATATCACGTTCAAGCGTCTGGATCTGATGGAGAAGATGAATGATATCGTGGCGAAACACTATCCGGGGATGTTGCCTGCGAAATAAGATGTGATGTTTTTATAGGCACCGCTATGCTAATCTTAATAGTAGTTATTAAGTGTTATTAAATGAGGTAATCCCTATGGTTTCTTCTGCTAAACAGACCATCAGCGCTCAGATTCCAGTTGAGTTGGCTCTTGCCGTTGAGAATCTGGCTGTAGAGCTGGATCGTTCAAAGAGCTGGGTCATAAAGGAAGCATTACTCTCCATGCTGGCTGAAAGAGAACGGCGTCATCAGAGCATCCAGGCCGGTCTTGCCGATGTGGATGCTGGTCGTGTGGTGAGTCATTCGGATATGGTAGATTTTGCCAACCGTTTAAAGGAAACCTGACAGGCAAAGATGTTGCTATCCGAGATAGTCGCCTCTCATTGCCATTTGCTTAAATACTCTCCATACTAGATACATGTGTTTATTACACGTGTAATTTCAGGAGGCTCTATGTCGGGTATGAGTGTACGACATAAAAAAACAGTCAGTGTCACGCTAGAACCTGCATTGCTTCAGCAAGCCCGTGATGCAGGTATTAATCTGTCTGCGGTGCTTACCGCTGCGCTGAAAGAGGAAATCAGTGCCACAGGCGTTGAACGCTGGAAAGCAGAAAATAGAGCGGGTTTGCAGGAGCTCAATCGTATTACTGATGAGCACGGCCTTTTATCGGACGATTACAGGACGTTTTAATCATGCAATACATGGTTTATCGCAATAAAGGAAACAGCAAGGCTTATCCTTATTTACTTGATGTGCAAAGCGATATTATTGATGAACTGCATACTCGCATGGTTATCCCATTGTTTCCTGTGAGCAGATTGGTAAATAACCCAGTTAAGCGCCTCACGCCCACTCTGAATGTGGAAGGTAATGACTATCTGGTGATGACTCACGAAATGGCGAGTATCAGGCTTTCGCAGATTGGTGATGAGGTGATGGACGTTCGTTCCCACAGGCAAACCATCAAAAATGCTCTCGATTTTATCTTTGATGGGTTCTGAATGGCTTGCAGGTCAAATGGAGAGTTGTTCACCGTTCTGGAGGGGACTTGACGCGCTTGAACCTGTGGAAGAAGATGAGGCGTGATTTTAAGTTAACTGCGTTTTCAGAGAATCGCGCATGAGTATACATGTGAGTATATATAGCGGTTCTCTTGTTTTGTAATCTTATTTACTTCAATAGGTTACGTCGAGAATCGCGGTGCGGCCTTCGCACCAAAAGCGATTGTGATAATCTGAAAACCTACAACAATCAGTACGTTGTACAATGAAGCTGGACGTTGACGGCAACTACAAAATGGCCGCATCTCCGGCTTTTTTTGTTTATATGACCCGTCCTGAATAGCGTTGACACGTTCCAGACTTAAATCCGGAGAACGTGATGATGACTGAGTTCAAACGCACCCAACGCGATTATCCTCTATCCTTTAAAATAGCCGTCGTTGAGCAGGTCG